>DAOUAT010000268.1:0-6370 GCA_034433275.1 Anaerolineae bacterium | reverse complement strand
CGTGCATGGTGGACGTGGCGCGCTACTTTCTCGATTTCACCCAGGCCGAGTCGTGCGGCAAATGCACCGCCTGCCGCGAGGGCACGCGCCACCTGGCAAGGATCCTCGACCGGATCACGCACGGGCGTGGCCGCGCCGAGGATCTGGACCTGTTGGTGGAGGTCGGCGACGGGGTGCGGCTCGGCTCGCTCTGCGGCCTGGGCCAGACCGCGCCGAACCCGGTGCTCTCCACGCTGCGCTATTTCCGTGACGAATACCAGGCCCACATCTTCGAGCGCCGCTGCCCGGCCGGCAAGTGCGCGATGAAATGACAAGGTGACAGGGTGATGACGTGAGATGTTCACGCAGTACGCAGCACGCAGCACGTGTCCCGTATCCGCACCACCCAGGAGCTACCGATGCCCACACTATCCATTGACAATAAGACGGTCACCGTGCTCGCGGGCGCTACTGTGCTGCAGGCGGTGCGTCTCGCCGGCGCGCCGCTGCCGACCCTGTGCCATTGGGAGGGACTGCCGCCCTACGGCGCGTGCCGGCTCTGCACGGTGGAGATCCACGCGAACGCGCCGGGCGCTTCGGGTGTTGCCGGGCAGAAGACCTCTCCGGGCCAAGTCGTCGCCGCTTGCACCCAGCGGGCCGAAGATGGCCTGGCCGTGGACACGTCCGGCCCGGCTGCGGTCGCCGTCCGTCGGTTGATGCTGGAGTTCCTGCTGGCGCGCTGCCCATCCTCCCCTGCGCTGCGCGAGCTGGCCGCGGCCGCGGGCGTGACCGAGACGCGCTTCGCCGGCGAAGCGGAAGGCCGGCCCGGCGAGCTGTGCGTGCTGTGTGGGCTGTGCGTGCGCGTGTGCCGTGACCTGGTGGGCGCCGCGGCCATCGGGTTCACCGGCCGCGGCGCCGGTCGCGAGGTGGCTGCGCCGTTCCACATCCAGGCCGAGGCGTGCATCGGCTGCGGCGCGTGCGCGGCCGTGTGTCCCACCGCCGCAGTGCAGATCGAAGACGTGGGCGGCCGGCGCTACCTGCGGGCGTGGAACACCGTCGTGCCTCTGCCCCCCTGCCCCGGCTGCGGCCAGCCGTTCGGCCCCGAACCGATGGCCTTTCTGCGCGACCTGGCCGGCGCCGGTGAGCAGACTTGGGGCCTTTGCCCGTCGTGCCGGCGCAAGGCCGTCACCCGCGCCGTCGCGCTGGCGCGGCCGAGATAGGGCGGGGGCACGCCTGCGGCCAGGCCATTAGTCCGGCACGACGACGAAGACGGTCTGGCCGGTCAGGTGGGCGACGGCCAGGTACAGCGCGGCGAAACCGCCATACCTCTGATACAGACCTTCTGCCTCTCGACCTCCCTGCGCAGCGGCTGCGTCTTTTGCTCAATCTGGGGGCAGTATACCGGCGCCGCGGTGTGCGTGTATAGACACCCTGGTGTTGGGCGGGGAGTTTTGTTTTGGATGATGGAGAGGGGGGATGGGGCGAGCCGTTACAGCAACCCGAGCTCATGGGCGCGGGCGATGGCTTCGGTGCGGCGCTCCACCTGCAATTTATCGAAGATCCGGCGGTTGTGCCCCTTGACTGTGTCCAGGGCCAGAAACAGCCGCTCGCTGATCTCACGGTTCGAGAGGCCCTGGGTGATCAGCTTCAGGATCTCCAATTCGCGCGGGCTCAAGGGCTCGCCCGATGACGACGGATGAACGACGGAGGTCGGACTTTTCGTCGTTCGTCCTTCGTCCCTCGTCACATCTTCAAAGGCCGCCAGCAACCTGCTCACGTAATCCAGCATCATCCCTCGATCAGCGGTTGCGGACAATAGCCTGGCCATGGGCTCGCCTTCATCTACAAAGAGGCGGATGAAGCCGCCCGGCTCGGCCAGCGCCAGGGCCTCGCGCAGCGTTTGCGCAGCCCGCTCCTTTTCCCCGTGCGCATGGAAAGCGAGCGCCTGAAGCGCCATCACCCTGAGCCGTTCATCCGGCCAATTCCTGGCCTCCGCCTGCTGGCGCAACGGCGCAAGTAGCGCCAGCGCCGCGGCCGGGTCTCCCTGGGCAAGGCATACCCTGGCTCGGCTCAGGGGAAGCTCGTGTATCTGGGCCAACTGGGCGGCCTTTGTCACGGCGCCTTGTCGGAGCAAGGTCATCACTTGGGCGGCCGCAACCTCTGGGATGCGGCGCTCAAAGTGATGTTGGCGCACGGATTGCTCGGTCTGCGCCAACATGGCGGCCGCGCCGGCTGCGTCTCCCCGGGCAAGTTTCACGCGGGCAAGCAATACCTCGCAGATCACGAAGCGGTCAATCGTGGGATCATACTGCCGCGCCAGCTTCAGGCTCTGCTGCGCGTGTTGTTCAGCGGCGCCGAGGTCGTTCCATTCGTAAAAGATGCGGGCCAGGCCAATGAACTCTTCGCTGGCATTCGGTGGGCCTTGATCGCTCAGCAGCTGCAGCGAGCGCCGGTAGGTTTCGGCTGCCTGATAAAGCTCGTTTTCCGATTCCTGTATCTGGCCCAGGCTGGTGGAAGCCAATACCGTGTAGTAGGTGTCCCCGGACGCCTGCCTGACCGCTTCGGTGTAGACCTGACGGGCTGCGGCGCGGTCTCCCTGCAGCTGGTGAGCAAACCCTAGCGCCCAGGTGGCGCGACTGCGGAAAGGCAAGTTATCTGGGTGCAGATATTCTAACGCGCGGCGCGCCTGGGCGAGTGTGGCCTCCGGTTGGTTGCGGAGGAGCGTCAATGTGGCTCTGATGGCAGCAATCTGCCCAATCAGGTCGCGCGCCCTGTCATCGTGATTGGCGCTCTGCACGGCGTCAGCCAAAGCCGCCTCGGCCCCTTGGAGTTTCTCTTCAACGCCGGTCGTTCGTCCAGCCATCAGCATCGACGTGGCGGATCTCACCCACAACCAGGGCCTGGCGTTCAAAACGGTTTTGGGCAGCGAATCCAGCCAGTCGAGTATGGCAGTCACCGCAGTCAGGGAGTGCAGGGGTATCCGCCCTTGCTTGATCAGCCGCTCGGCGCGTTCAATGTCATTGGCGGCCGCCGCATGATGGAACGCTTCGACCTCCAGCGCATTGTCCTCGCACCACTGGCTGGCGCGGATGTGCAGCTCGGCAATTTCAGCGGCGGCAAGACTCTGGCCCAGCTGCTGCCGCAGCAGGTCCCCGAAGAGATGGTGATAGCGGTACCAGCGTCGCTCGTTGTCCAGGGGGACGATGAACAGGTTGGCGCGGTCGAGGTGCTCGAGGATTGACGACGAAGGACCCAGGACGGCTGACGAAACAGGGACATCACCGGCCATCTGGCCTTCGTCTTTCGTCCTTCGTCGTTCGTTTATCACGGCATCACACAGCGGGCCACACAGGCGGTCGAGGATGGATGTGCGCAGCAGGAAGGCCTGGACGCTGGCGGATTGCTGGCCCAGGACCTCTTCGACCAGATAATCCAACACGAAATGGTGGCTGCCGGTGAACGAACGGATGAAGGCGGCCATGTCGGAGCGTCCTTGCATGGAGAGGGCGGCCAGTTGCAGGCCGGCAATCCAGCCCTCGGTGCGAGCTTCCAGCGCGGCGATATCTTCATCCGAGAGGTGCAGCCCCATCACCCGGTTGAGGAACTCGGCGGCTTCGGCGGGGGTGAAACGCAGGTCAGCGGCGCGCAGCTCGGTCAGTTGGCCCCGAGCGCGGTAGCGGGCCAGGGGGAGCTGCGGATCCTCGCGTGTGGCGATCACCAGGTGCATGTGTCGCGGCTGGTGATCGAGCATAAAGGCCAGCGCCTGGTCCACCACCGCGGCGTCAAGCGCGTGGTAGTCGTCGAGGACCAGGATGAAGCCCGCGTTGGCGATGGGCGTATAAGACCGGTTGCCAACCGGCCCTTCATTCCCGTGGGGAGTCGAAGGATCATGCGCGAAAGCCGCGATCTCGTTGAGCAGGGTCGTCAGCTGCGCCTCGACCGGCGGCGGCTGCGGGGAGTCGAGCGCAGCCAGCACTCCTGCGCCGATGCCGGGGATGACCGTCTGCAGCGCCGCAACCAGGTAAGCCAGGAAGCGGGCGGGGTCGTTGTCCCCGGCATCCAGTGAGAGCCAGGCGGTAGGTCGGGGCGCGGTGCCTCCGTCGCTACTGCCCGCCAGCCATTCGCTGACCAGCGTGGTCTTCCCAAAGCCGGCCGGGGCTGAGATGAGGGTCAGTTTGTGGCCCGCAGAGAGACCCGCGCTTAGCCGCTCGATCAGGCGAGGCCGGAAAACAGCTTTCGCCCGCGGCGGGGGGAGATAGAGTTTGGTGGCTAAGATTGGCGTAGACATACGATCCTACTGTATCATGGGAACGCGAATCGTTTTCACCTGGCAGCTCAATCACAACGCCCTTCGGGTCGGTGACGTAACACCAGATGACGCGGCCGCAGACGATGACGGCGTTCTTCACGAGTTATTTCCTGTTACCGATGTTCGCGTTACCCGCAGCGCGGCCGCGATGTCCTCCGCGATCATCCTTCGCTTGCTCTTTTCGATGAAGAAGCTCGGCCCGGCCTGCAGGTACGATGGGAAGGCCCGCGCCTCGCGGAACAGGAACGGCCGCTCGGTCGCCTGGTCACGGATCTTGTAGGTGGCGCCGGCCGGGATCACCCGCGACTCGCCCGCGCGCTTCGCGATGGCGTTGACTGCCTGGATCGCCACGTCGCCCATCAGCAGGTACGCGACCACGCTCGGGAACAGGGCGATCTCCTGCTCCAGCAGGCGCGAGCACTCGACGACCGTGGCCCGCTCGACGCCGTAACCCGTCTTGCCACACTTGACCGCGGTTGTGAGATAGACGCCCAGGGCCAGGATGTCGGGGATGGACGCCACCTCGGCTCCGGCGTCGCGGAACGCCTGAACCGTGGTCCGGGCGAAGAGCGGGTCGCCGGCCGCGTAGTAATGGTCGGCCGGATCGGCCGGCGCAGCCTCGGAGATCAGGAGGATGGAGATCCGCTGGGCATCCACCTCCACGCCGGGGATCACATAGTTTTCGTGTTTCACATCGCTGCACGGGAACATCTTGCAGCCGACACAATCGCTGACGCGCATGATTTTCCTCCCTTTCTCATGCGACCGCCTTCAGCACGCGCAGCGCCCGCAGCGTCACCCACGGGTTGGGCTGCTTCTTCGGGCCGAAGTCAACCCACGTCTTGTCAGTGTAATCGTACTCCAACGGCCAGCGCCCCGCGGCGTCCTGCTTCGCGCGGATCAGGTCGAGCGCGTGGACCAGGCGGGGATCGCGGCCGTAGCCGAGATTCACCAGCGCCTCGACGTTCTGCAGCAGGTCGGTGACGTAGAAGACGGGGAAGCCGAACTTCCACCAGTTGCCGCTCGGCTTCTCGGCCCAGCCGTTGGGATAGTCGGCCAGCGCGGGATCGGCGCCCAGGAAGAAGGCGACGCCGTGCGCGATCGCGCGTTGCACGGCCGGCGTGCGCTGCTCGGCCGGCCAGCGGCCCAGCGCCAGCATCACTTTGACCCCGCCCCAGGCGCACGGCAGCTTGTTGTTCGCGCCGCAGGCGAAGGTCGGCCCGCACTTGCCGGCGTAGTAGCGAACGGCCGCGTCCTTCGCCTCGAGTGGCGCGATCCCTTCGCCGGTGACGCTGCGCGCCAGCCAGTCGAACGCCCGCTCCAGCCGGGGGTCGGCGCAGCCCAGCGCCACCAGCGCCCAGCACAGGTTGCCGTGCAGACAGTCGGCCGTCCCCGAGGCCGTCGAGGTGGTTGAGAACTGACCACCGGGCGTCAGTGCGTGATCCAGCACGTAGGCGCAGGCGGCCGCGATGCGCGGGTCTTCGGCCACCGATGCGCCCAGTTGCGCCAGCAGGACGACCGACCAGACAGTGGCGCGGTACTTGGGGTTGTAGCCGGGGCCGGGTTCGCCCCAGAAACCGGCGGGGTTCATCTGGTCGAGGATGGCAGCGATCGGGCCGGCGCGGTGCGCCGCGTGGCGCGCGGCCGCCAGTTGCCGGTCATCAGCCGGGAGGTCGAGCAGGTCGCGCAGCGCCAGGTAACGCACCCCCGGCGCGTTCTCGTCCAGCAGCCAGGGGAGGGGGTCGCCTCGGAGTTGAGCTTGCCAGGACATAGGTTACTCCTCTCTCTGTGCGGCGAACGCCCGGATCTGGCCGGCGTGTTTCTCCACTGGCCAGCGGCGCCGCCAGCGCGGCTTCGAGCACCGCCGTTCGCGCCGTCGTCAGATCAGCGATGAGTTGCTGGGTGGAAACGAATGTGAACTTCGGCATCTTCGATGCTCCCGTCTACTCAGACGTTGGTCTCATCAGCGGGCGTGACGCTTGGCGGCGATGCAGAATCAGGGCTGCTGACTTCATTGTATGCGATCAAGGGCGCTTGTCAACCACGGCTTCAAAAAGAGTCTGGGTGGCGGCACAGCCGCCC
>DAOUAT010000267.1:0-18680 GCA_034433275.1 Anaerolineae bacterium | reverse complement strand
CGCGCATCTCTGGTAAAATCGCCTTTGTAAATGCCCTTTGCCCCCATCGTCTAGAGGACCAGGACACAGGCCTTTCAAGCCTGGTGCAGGGGTTCGAATCCCCTTGGGGGCACAGTGTACCCAGCTTGAATTGGAGCCCGCCGTAGTGGCGGGCTCTTCTTTTTTCAGGCCGCCGAAGATCGGTTTGGCCCACGCCTGGGGGCAAGCTGGACAGTTGCCCGCCAGAACTGCAGCGAAAGCAGCTCGGGTGGGATTGAATCCAACAGATTGCGAATCTTTGGATGCTGGACACTTGGTCGCTGCCGAACAGATTCTGGGCGTTGTCCGGCCTGATGGTGTTGTTGCACAATCGCCGTGCGCCGGGCTAAAGGAGTCCAGCGCGGCCCTGAAAGCTTACCTGGAAGACACCCCCCGCCGACACCTGCGAGCAGAGTCGCCAAGTGACTCAACTGCCATATGACGCGTATCATAGCCAGGCAGCAGGCGCAGTGATACCGTAGGACGTGCAAACAAATCTATATAGCGAGATTCGCATATGAAATCCTATCCAGAGCAGGCACGCTTGCTGCGACTGATGGCCCACCCCGTGCGCCTCGAAATCCTGGCAACCGTGCGCCAGTCGGATGAGTGCGTCTGTCATCTATCAGCCTCCCTGAAGAAACCTCAACCCTATGTCTCACAGCAGTTGGCCGTGCTACGCAAAAAGGGCCTGATCACCGACCACAAAGAGGGCACGAACGTCTTCTACGGGTTGGCGGCTGGCGAAGTTGGCGATCAGTTGGCGGCTATTTTGACAGCGCTGACCGGACATGAGGCGAGCCGTGACCGGCAACGCGTGACCGGCTGCAATTGTCCAAAGTGCGCGCCGAGCGGCACGTGCAGTCCTCCGGCCGCGAGTGTGGATACGCTGACCCAAACGCCGAACTGAGGCCCGAAGATCTATGGAGATCGTGCACTTTCTACTAAGCTTGCTGCAAAGCGGCCTGGGCAACCTGGCCGCATATCTTGCGGCGCACGTGTTGTTATGTCTTGTACCGGCATTCTTCATTGCAGGCGCGCTGACCGCGCTGGTCCCCAAGGAGGCGGTGACGCGCTACCTGGGCCGCTCGGCGCCCAAGTTCATCTCCTACCCGGCCTCGGCCATCGGCGGCTTCGTGCTGGCGGTCTGCTCGTGCACCATCATGCCGCTCTTCGCCGGCATCTACAAGAAGGGTGCGGGTCTGGGGCCGGCCATCACCTTCCTCTTTGTGGGTCCGGCCATCAACATCCTGGCGCTGGCCTACACCGGCGTCGCCATCGGCATGGACATCGCCATCGCCCGCATCGTGCTCTCCATCGCGTTCGGCATCGGCATCGGCCTGCTCATGGCACTGCTCTTCCGCCGGGATGACGCGGCCCGCGACGCCGCCGGCCCGGACGCCTTCGCCGCGGCGGGCGCGATCCCCTGGGCCACCTGGCTGCTGCTGGGCCTGCTGGTCGCCCTGCTGATCGCGGGCACGCTGCAGGTCGGGCTCTTCACGAACACCTACGCGCAGGTGACGCTGCCGATCAGCGGTGCAGACGCGCTGCAAGCGACCTTGAACCGCCTGGTCCCATTCGACGCGGGGCGCGGGGAAGAGGGAGTTACGGTGCAAGGCCTGCTCCTGATCGCTCTGCTGATCGCCATCGGCGCCGCAGCATGGCGCGGGCTGAACCACGTGGACGAGGGTTTCAACCGCGGGACGACGGTCACGCTGGCGCTGGTCGCGGCGACGCTGCTGGTGGCGGCCCTACGGCTGACCCCGGCCGCGGGGAGCCTGACGGTGGCCTTCCCCGGCAAGTTCTTTGCGGCCGGCCTGGCGCTGCTGGGGGCCTGGCTGCTGGCGCGGCGCAGCTTCAAGCCGGAAGATGTGCAGGAATGGCTGTGGGAGACGTGGCGTTTCGTGAAGCAGATCTTCCCGCTGCTCATCGTCGGCGTCTTTGCGGTGGGCGTCATCCGGCCGCTGATCCGGCCCGAGTGGATCGAGGCATTGGCGGGGTCGAACACGCTGCTGGGCAACATCGTCGGTGTGCTCTTCGGCGTCTTCATGTACTTCCCCACCTTGGTGGAGGTGCCCGTCGCCCGGCTGTTCCTGGACCTGGGCATGCACCGCGGGCCGCTGCTGGCCTATCTACTGGCCGACCCGGAGCTGAGCCTGCAAAGCATCCTGATCATCGCCAGCGTCATCGGCCGGCGCAAGGCGTGGGTGTACGTGGGTTGGGTAGCGCTCTTCAGCACGCTGGCCGGCCTGCTCTTCGGCGCCTGGGTGGACCTGGTTTAGGGGTCGGGGCGCAGGAGTCAGGCGGCGCATGAGCAGCCCGCAACACGCATCACCTTTCGCGCAACACGCAGTACACAACACGCAATACGCGTCACGAATCACGCATCACGCAAGGAGTTACCCATGTCCCTACACATCAAGATCCTCGGCGGCGGCTGCGCCAACTGTGACCGGCTGGAGAAGCACGCCAAGCAAGCGGTGGCCCAACTGGGCGTCGAAGCGACGTTCGCGAAGACGGGCGACTTCGACGAATACGCCAGGTACGGCCTGCTCGCCACCCCCGGCCTGGTCGTCAACAACAAGCTGGTCAGCAGCGGCAAGGTGCCGGCCGTGAGCCAGGTCATCACGCTGCTGACGAATGCGTTGGCGGAGGAGTAGCCAGTAAACTGGTACACCATTCTACCGGTCTATCAAACCACTACGGAGGCCCCATGTTATAAAGTATTATTAAACGTCTATCCACCCTCGATCGCTTCCTGACCCTGTAGATCTTCCTGGCGATGGCGGTTGGCGTCGCCATCGGCTACTTCATCCCCGGCGTCGAAGACTTCATCAACCGCTTCCAGGTCGGCGCCACCAACATCCCCATCGCCATCGGCCTGATCCTGATGATGCACCCGCCCTTCGCCAAGGTCAAATACGAGCGTCTGCCCGAGGTCTGCCGTAACACGAAAGTACTGGGCCTGTCGCTGCTGCAAAACTGAGTGATCGGCCCGATCTTGATGTTCGTTCTGGCCGTAATCTTTCTGAGCGACAAACCGGAGTACGTGCAGGGCTTGATCCTGATCGGTCTGGCGCGCTGCATCGCCATGGTCATCGTCTGGAACGAGCTGGCCAAGGGCGACACCGAGTACGCAGCCGGGCTGGTCGCGTTCCACAGCGTCTTCCAGGTGCTTTTCTACAGCGTTTACGCCTACGTCTTTATCAAGGTGCTGCCGGAATGGCTGGGGCTGACCAGCGGAATGGCGATCGTCGTGGCGGTGGCAGTCTTCAGCACCGCCTCCGGCCAAGCGTTCGCGGCGGTCATCGGCCCGCTGATCGAGGTGCCGGTGATGATCGGGCTGGTCAGCGTGGCGTTTGCGCTGCAGCGGCGCTGGTTCAAGCACGAGCTGACTCCCACGCCGGCCGGCATGACGGCCGGCACCGAAAAGGCCTGCCCGCCGCCGGTGAAGCCGAAGGCGTGATGCGTGAGCAAGGCTGATCATCCCGAACTGGGGGTGGCCTGCGATAGAGATGTTACGCGAACGGCTGACGCGCTATGGTCGAAATCATCCGTGAATCGTGGTCACAGAAGCAACACGCGGTCGCTTCGAGTTATGTACGGCCGTGGGGTAGCACAATCCGCCCAAACCAACCGCTTGCCTTCAAGCAAGAGGTTTTTGTTGTCTATTTGCCCGCCCAACCATCTTGACAAACACGTCAAACGGGTGTATGATTTGACCAGATAGAACAAATATTCGGAACACCCGTGCGAGCATGACTGAAATCACCACCACTAACCGTCTAACCATCCTGCTGGGCCGCCACCAGGCCGCCACCGGCCAGCGCGTCACTTTGCGCGGGTTGGCTGCCCGGGCCCGCGTGCCCAAGGACCTGGTCTATCGGCTCGACGCGGGCGAGGCGCGCTACATCGAACTGGACGCGCTCGCCAGCCTGTGCCGCGTCCTGAATTGCACACCCAGCGACATCCTGATCTGGCGGAATGGGGACGCGGAGACGAGAGACACGGAGATGTGGAGACTCGGGGACCCGGCGAGATAGCGCAAGGGAAGTCAATTCCCCGTCAGGGCCAGTGACGCCCCTACCAACTACCCATTTACTAATCTACCAACCACCGAGCGCCTATGCCAACCACCAACCCTTTCGACACCCTCCCGCCCCAGCTTTTCAACATCCTGGGCGCCGGGAGCTTCGTCAACCTGCAGCGCCACCACATGGCCGTTCTGCTGCGCATCTACGACCTGGCGGAGTTCAACCGCTTCGGGCTGACGCGCGAGATGGTGCTGGCCGAGATCGTGGACTACCTGGGCGACGCGCAGGCCGCGGCCGAGGTGGCGGCTTCGGCCGCGGCCGATGGCGACGCCAACCTGACAGGCGAAAAATCGCTGCCGGAGTTTGCGTCCTGGCTGCTGCGCCGGCTGGCCGAGTCGGGCTGGATCGAGCGCGAGCAGGGCGCCGACTACACCGAGTACATCATCCTGCCCGATTACGCGTTCACCCTGCTGGAGGCGTTCCGCGCCATCGGCCAGGGGCGGCCACGGGAGTACACCGGCCAGCTCTACGCCGCGCACCAACTGCTCACCAGCGAGCACGAGGAGTTCTCCCCCGCGCTGGCCGTCACCCAGGCCTACGAGAGCGTGCGCGGCCTGGTGCGCGGCCTCAACGAGCTCAACCAAAACATCCGCCGCTACACCGAGCGCGTGACCAGGGACAAGCCCGTGCCAGAGCTGATGCGGATGCAGTTCGACGATTACGCGCCCGCGCTCGGTGCGGCCTACCACGCGCTCAAGACCAGCGACCACGTCTCGCGCTACCGTCGCGACATCGTGGACCGGCTGGATGCGTGGCTGCAAGATGGCGACTGGCTCGACCGCGCGGCCGGCGACCTGGCGTTGCAGCGCCGCGTCACCCCCGGTCAGGCCGAGCACGAGATCAACCACGCGCTGCGCTTCATCGTGGAGCAGTTGGAAGGCCTCGACCCGCTGCTGGCCGAGCTGGATCGCCGCCACACGCAATATCTGCGCACGTCGCTGCGCCAGGTGCGCTATCAGATGGGCAGCGCCGACGGCAACTTCAAGGAGCGGCTGGCCGGCCTGGCGCGGGAGCTGGCACGGTTACAAGAGGACGGGCTGAGCCTGCTGCCGGAAGACGCGCCCGGCCCCCGGCAGACGCCCGTCCTCGCGCCCGACCGCGACAGCTTCTACACGATGCCGACCGCCCGTGCGCCGTTCGCGCCGGCCGTGATCGCCCGGCCGCTGCTCGACCCGCGGGACGCCGAAGCGTTGCGCAGCGTCGCCTTGCGCGAGATCGGCGCGGGCATCACGCCGGGGCGCATCCAACAGTTCGTCAGCCGCTTCTTCAACGGCCACCTGCGCCTCCACGCCGCCGAGCTGCCGCCCGAGTTCTACGCCGACATGCAGTGGGCCATCTTCACCCTGGCCTACGGCCACCACCCGGAGGTCGGCTACGGCGTCGAAGCCGCCTCCGGCGCGCCCGTGGAGATCGGGCCGTATCGGGTGCAGCCGTTTGAGTTGGTGAAGCGACGAAACTGGTAAGTTGGTAAACTGGTAGATTGGTAATTGGGGGCACAGTCTGTGAACGACACCAACCACCCATCTACCAATCTACCGTCCACCAATCTACCAACCTACCAATCTACCAGAGACCAACCATGTTCACAACCGACACCCTCCTCGAAACCACCGCCCTGCCCGAACGCACACGCCGGGACGTCCCCCGTATCGTCAACCGGCTGCTGGGGCAGACCTTCCTCTACCAGGACGTGGAAACGGACAAGGACGACTACTACACCGTCTTCCGCCACCGGCCTGTGTTCGAGGCCGCGCTGGGGCTGGCCGGCTTCACACTGCTGCACGACGACTACCACCGCATCTTCCACGCGATCTCCGATTTCAGCTATTGCCGGGTGCGGCACAAGCTCGACGAATCGCTGATGATCGTCGTGCTGCGCAAGCTCTACGAGGAGCAGGCTGAGCAGTTGCGCCTGGCGGCCGACCCGGTCGTCACCGTGGGCGAGGTGCGCGAGGAGTACCGCACCATCACCGGCAAGGAGCGCGATCTGGGCGTGATCCAATACGAGACGCTGCTGCGCCGGCTGCGCAAGCTGGGGCTGATTGACACCCTCGACGGCCGCACCATCAACGTGCGCGACAGCGAGGCCAGGTTACGCCTGCGCGGCTCGCTCAAGCTGATCCTGCCCGTGCAGACCGCCGACGAGATGGACGCGTGGGTGAAGCGGTATCGCGCGGGTGGCGCGGAGGGTGGGGAGGATGAGGAGTAAACCATGAAACAACTCACCCGCATCCGCCTGGTCAACTGGCACCTCTTCACCGATGTGACCATCACCTGCCAGGGCACGACCTACTTCATCGGCGTCAACGGCGCGGGGAAGTCCACCATCCTCGACGCGGTGCAGTTCGCGCTGGTGGGCGGGCAGCGCGATGTGAAGTTCAACCAGGCCGCGCTGGCGAACTCGCGGCGCACCCTCAGCTCCTACGTGCGCGGGGAGTTGGGGACCGAGGGACAGCGTTATCTGCGCGGGGACTGCACCGGCCTGGTGGCGCTGGAATTCCGCAACCCCGACGGCACGCACTTCGTCCACGGCGCGCTGGTGGACGCCTACGCCGACAACCACAGCCCCGACATCGCCTACTTCATCGTCCACACCGCCGACCTGAACGACGCCTGGTTCTTCAAGACCCCCGGCCAGCTCTTCGACACCGGCAGCTTCCGCCGCCACCTGGAGCACTTCGCCGTGCCCGCGGGCGCCAAGGCGCAGACCTTCACCCGGCTGGAGGACTATCGCGCCAACCTGCTCAATCGCCTGGGCCAACTGCGTGACACCTTCCCGGCCAAGATCGTCAAAGGGGTCGCGTTCAGCCCGCTGACCAACATCCGCGACTTCGTCCACAACTATCTGCTGGACGAGGCGCTGGTGGACGTGAAGACGCTGCAAGAGCAATTGGAGACGTTGCGCCACTTCGAGACGCTGGTGGCCGACATCGTGGCGCGCATTGCCGAGTTGGAGCGCATCGAAGCGCACGACGCCGAGCGGGTCGCCAACCGCCGCCGGCGCATCACCAACGGCTTCGTCAAGCGCCAGGCCGAGGCCGATCGCGTCCTGGCCGACCTTAAGCGCCGCCGGCTGGAGCGCGACGAGGCCGATCTGGGCCTCAAGCGCGCCGAGCTGGCCCGCGACGGCCTGGCCGAGAGCTTGAAACTTGCCCAGGAGACGCTGCTGCAGGCCCAGATCGCGCTGCAAACCGACCGGGCCGCCGCGCGCCAGGCCGAGCTCCGCGCCGCCATCGCCGCCGCCGAGACCGACCTGGCCGCCCTGCACCACCGCGAGACCAACCTCACCGCCGCCCTCGCCGCCGAAGTCGCCGCCATGCGCACCCTGCGCGACCTGGTTCTGACTGACGGTCAGCCTGTACCGCTGGAGTTGGAGTCTTTCGCGGCTGTCGTGCTGAGCGGGTCAACAGCACAACCCACGGTGCGGCAAGACGCCAGCGAAGCATCTCGCGCCGCGGCGCGAGATGCTTCGCTGGCGTCCGAGGGCAACGAGAGTTTCGCCGCAAACCCGCTCAGCATGACAGCGGACAGCGCGGCCCTCGTTCACGCAGCACGCAACACGCAGCACGTCCTCACCGCCCTCGGCCAAGCCTACGCCGACCAGCGCGCGCTCCTGGCCGAGAAAACGCGCGGCCTGCGGGAAGAAGGCGAACGCATCCAGCGGGAGATCGCCCAGCTCCGCACCGGCGACCGCGACGCCTCCTACGAGGCCGAGGCGCCGGCGGCCGGCCGGCTGCGCCGCCTGCTGCGCGCCGAGCTCGGCCTGGGCGCCGACGAGGTGATCTACCTCTGCCAGGCGCTCGACGTGGCCGACGAGGCGTGGCAGGACGCGGTCGAGGGGGTGCTGGGGCCGGCGCGCTTCCACCTGCTCGTGCCGCCCCAGCACTACGATGCGGCCACGCGCATCTATCGGGCGAGGCGCTTCAAAGACGACCTGCACGGCGTAGGCCTGCCCGACGGCGACCGCATCCTGGCCGCCGTTCGCGCCGGGGAGAGCCGCCGCAGCGGGGCCGACCGGCTGGCCGCCGAGGTGAAGACCGACCACCCAACCGCCCGCGCCTATGTAGATCTCCTGCTCGGCGGTTACGTCAAGTGCGATGCCCTCGAAGACCTGCGCGATCAGCGCCAGGCCGTAACGCGCGAATGTTTCGTGCGCCGCCAGTTCAGCACCAGCCACCTCGACCCGCGGCACTATCGCCGCTGGTTCATCGGCGGCCGCGCCATCCCCCGCCAGATCGCGGAGCGCGAAGCCCGCTTGACCGCCATCGGCGACGAGCTGGCAGGCCTGGCCGGGCAGTTTGTAGGGCTGGAGCAGCGGTTGAGCCTGACCCGCGACCGGGTGCGCGGCTTCATCGATCTGGAGCGCGGCCTGCCGGAGCTGGCGCGGCTACCGGAGGTCGCGGCCGCGTTGGCCGCGCTGCGGAGCGAGCTGGCGGGGCTGGACCTTCGCTCCCTGGCCGCGTTGCAAGCCGACGTGCTGCGCGCCCGCGCCACGGCCGACGACGTCCAGGGCCGCCTCTCGCAGGCCGACCAGAGCATCGGCGACCTGCGCCGGCGCCTGCACACCCTCGACCAAGAGATCATCCCCGGCCTGGAACGCACGGGCGCCGCCGAACTTGAGGCCGCCCGCGGCTTCCTCGTCCTGGAGAATGCCGGCGACATGGCCGAGGAGGTTGAGAAGGAGTATGCCCGCCGCCGCGAGCGCCAGGCGTTGGAGACAGTACACGAAAACGCGACGCGCTACGAGGAGGATCACGCCCGCGCCGAAACCAGGAGCCGCGACCAGCTTCGTGAGGCCAAGCAAGCCTACAGCCTCCGCTACGATTTCGGCTACGACAACGACGAAGACGCGGCTCGCTACACCGCGGAGCGTCAGCGTTATGTCAAATCAGAGCTCCCAGAATACGAGGCGCGCGTCGCCCGCCAGCGCAGCCTGGCCGAGCAGGAGCTGGTCGAGAACTTCATCCACCGCCTGCGCGAGCAGATCGAGGACGCGCGCAGCCAGCTCGACCACCTGAACACGACCCTGAGCAAGTTGCGCTTCGGCGGCGAGCGCTACGAGTTCATCAACTCGCCCGCGCCCGACCTGCGCCGCGTCTACGACATGGTGATGGACAGCCGCGCGGTGCTGGGCGGCTCGCTCTTCGACTCCGATTTCCGCCGCACGCACCAGGAGGGCTGGGACCTGCTGTTCGAGCGGCTCACCATCGGCGCGGACGACGAGCGGGTGGAGGAGCTGCGCCGCCTGCAGGATTACCGCAACTACCTGGCCTACGACATCCGCATCCACTACCCCAACGGCGACCGCGCGCTGCACAGCCAGATCAGCGCCAAGAAATCGGGTGGCGAGACCACCACGCCGTTCTATGTCGCCATGGCCGCCAGCTTCGCCCAGGCCTACCGGCTGAACCAGGCGCGGCCGTCCGACACGATCCGCCTGGCGCTCTTCGATGAGGCGTTCGGCAAGATGGACACTGCGCGCACCGCCAGCGCGCTCAAGTTCATGGTGGACACCGGCCTGCAAGTCCTCCTCGCCACCCCGCCCGACAAAGCCGGCGGCCTCCTGCCCCACGTGGACAGCGTCCGCACCGTCGTCCGGCAGGAGAACCATTCGTTTGTGCTGGAGATTGATAAGCGGGAGGTGGAAGCGTAACCCGTGATACGTGATGCGCGATCCGTACTGCGTGATCCGTGATGCGTGGTAGTTGGATATTGTCTTGCAGGGAGGCTTCGCGCTGTTGCGTGGGCACGAACTACGGTTGACAGCGCAGGCCTGAACCGGTACAATCACATCCAGGAGGAGGACGTAGTGGCGAAGACCGCAGACATCGGCAGCAAGCGGCTGATCAGCCTGGCGCCCGATGCGTGGGTGCGCTGGCTGACCGGCGACCCCACGGCCGAGGCGCTGGACTTCCAGTCGGGCGAGTTCGAGTGGGTAGCGCGGGCAACAGACGTGTTACTCAAGGCCCGCTCGCCGCGACACGGCACCTTTCTCATCGCCAACGAGATCCAGTTTCGCCCCGACGCGCGTATGCCGCAGCGCATCCGGGCCTATGCGGCGTTGGCCGAGGAACGCTACGCGCTCAACGTGTTCCCGGTGGTCGTCAATATCCTGCCGCCCAAACAACGGCCGGAGGCGATTCCAGAAAGCTACCACTCCGAGTTCATGGGCGTCGTGGCGCACCAGGACTACAAAGTGGTGAACCTTTGGGAATTGCCTGCCGTGCAAGTGGTGGAAGAGCGGTGGATGACGCTATTACCGTTTGTGCCGATCTTGAAGGGGGGAGAAGACAAGGCGCTCGTCGGCAAAGCGTTGGCGTTGTTGCGCGCCGACGACCGTCTGGCTGAGATGGAAACGTTCCTGGCCTTCTTCGCCACGTTTGTGATGACGCCTGATGAAGTAAGGAAGGTTATGAGGTGGGATATGGTAGTTCTGCGCGAGTCACCCTGGTATAACGAATTGGTCAAAGAAGGGCTTGAACAAGGGATCCAACAAGGGCTCCAACAAGGGCTCCAACAAGGGCTTCAGCAAGGGCAACAAGAAGGCCAGGTCGAGATGCTGCTGTTCATGCTGAACCGGCGGTTTGGCGCGGCCGCGGGCGAGTTGTCGTGGCGCATCCGCAGCTTGAGCACCGAGCAACTGCGCCAACTGGCGGATGTCGCGATCTTCGCGTCATCACTGGACGCGGTGATCGCAGCCCTGGAGACGATGCCTTCTGCAAGCGCCAACGCCGTGGAGTATCGGATTCCGAATCATTGACCCGGCGCTGACACGATCGCCATGTGTGCGTTTTCGTTCAGCCCCACCCCCGACGTGGCCGCCATCCTGCACGCGCTGCTGGACATCTACGAGCGGCACGAGCCGGGGCGGCCCTTCACCCGCGTCATCCGTGTTTGTTTTGACGAGCTTGACCTGCCCGGCTACGCCAGCCAGCTCGACCCGGCCCCGCGGCAGACGGCCAACGAGCAGTTGCAGGCGCTTGAACAGCGCGGCTTCGTGCGCCTGGCGTGGCTGCCCGGCGAGACGGGCCATCTGCTGGACGCGGTGACGCTGCTGCCAGAGCGCGCCGCCGCGCTGTTCCCCTGGCTGGGCCGGCCGCCGGTCGCCGCGCAAGCCGCGGCGCTGCGGGAGCTGTTGTTGGGGGAGCGGTTTCGATTTGAGGCACGCACCTCCCCCCCCTGCCCCCCTCTCCTGCGAGGAGAGGGGGGAGCATCACCGCCCCCTCCCTGTGAGGGAGGGGGTTGGGGGGTGGGTCCCGATTGGCGTCTCCTCGCCCTCGACCACACCCTCGCCCAACTGCGCGCCAGCAAGTCGCCCGCGCCCTTCACCCTGGCCGACCCCGTCTTTAACCGCGATCTGCTGGCCGCGCTGGTGGCGTTGGACACGATCCGCGAGGAAACCCCCTATCGCGTCTTCAGCGTGCGCACGTTCAACGACAGCAAGGCGTTCGAGCCGCTGAAGGCCGCGTTGGCGACCCTGGCGCGGCGGCACGGCCCCGGCTGGAGCGAGCTGACGCCGGACGAGGCGCTGCGTGAGCTGGGGCTGACACCCAACCCGACGCACGTCTACCTGGCGGGTCCCTGGCGGCTGGTGACCGCGGCCGGGCAGGCCGCGACGCTGGATGCCTTCCAGCCGGCCGTGGGCCTGCCAACGACGCTGGTCGCCGGGGTGCAGCGGGTCGAGATTGATGTCGCGGCCGTGACACGCGTGATCTGTGTGGAGAACCTGGCGAGCTTCTACGAGCTGATCCGCTACGAAGGGGCTGGGCAGGCCGTGCTGTGCCTGTGGGGCAACCCCGCACCTGCCGTACGCCATCTGCTGGCGCGGCTGGCCGAAACCTTGCCGGCCGAAATCCCGCTCCTGGTCTGGGCCGACCTGGACTACGGCGGGCTGAACATCCTGGCCCAACTCCGCAAGGTGATCTCCCCGCGCTTCGCTCCCTACCGCATGGACGCGGCGACCCTCGACAGCCACACCCGCTGGGCGCGACCGCTGACCGAAAACGACCACCGCCTCCTCGGCCGGCTGCAAGGCCGCGCCGCGCTGGAGGATGTGCAGCCGGCCATCGAACACATGCTGCAACGCGGACTGAAGCTGGAACAGGAGGCGGTGCAGTTGGCTGGTCAATTGCCGCCATGGGCTGACTTGACCCACGATGATTCTTGAGTTCTGTTGAAGGACGCGGAGGCGTTTTCGAGCAGGATGTTAAGTTGGGCTAGTGTAGCGGGATGGACAATCTCGGTCAGCCGCTGACTGATCTCTGCATCAGGTGGCGCCGCCAGCAGACAGGCCAAACTTGACAACCGCCTTTTTCGCTTAACTTGTAATCAATGCCCTGAACTGATGACCGATGACGCAGTTGCGATTCTTACGCAGCAGATACAGATTGCCCTTTTGACTCCCCAATGACAGGCGCTGACGTCTGAAACCAGGCAGGCGTTCCAGATCAGCGCCGCCCTGCCCTTCATCCGACGTTACTACCTGGCCGGCGGCACTGGCCTGGCGTTGCACCTCGGTCATCGCTTCTCGATTGACCTTGATTTCTTCACATCGGCCCCTGATGCGGTCGGACCCGACGAACGGGCTGCGTTGCGTACGGCTTTTGACGACCCCAGCCTGGCAATCAGCTTCGACAAGGACATGACCTTCGTGGCGAACTAACGCGGGGTCGGCGTGAGCTTCTTCCGCCTGGCGCTCTATCCCCTCGCACAGGAGCCGCTGCTGCTGGATGGCGTGCCCGTGGCCACCGTTGAGGAGATCGGCGCGATGAAGTTGGCGGACATCATGGCGCGAGGCACACGCAAGGACTACATTGATCTCTACTTCATCCTGCAGCAAACGCCTCTTGAGCGGCTGTTTGAGGTGGCCGCGGTGAAGTACGCGCGGGTGCGCACCTTTGCTGTCAGCGCGGTGCGCGCTTTGACCTACTTCGCCGATGCCGAGACCACCCCGATGCCGCAAATGATCCAGCGCGCCTCTTGGCCAGCCGTCAAACGATTCCTGGAGCAGCAATCCCTGGCGGCCGGACGCAAGCGCCTGGAAGATCTTTGGACAGAATAGCATCAATATGGCGCTTACACGCCCATATGCGCCGGCCCACCGGCGTCGTAGGGCGAGACCGGCGCATCGGCGCGCGGCTGTGATCCGAGGTCTTCTTACCCGGCCGCTCATACGGCTTGGAGCGATCGCAGGCCGCCAGCAACGTCTTGATGTCCTGCTCGGTGAACGGCGTCACCGCGCGCTGCTCGGCCGCGGCCGCGGGATCTCGTGGAGCAGGTGGCGTTTCGTCAGCCCCTCGGTCACCGCCCAGGTCCACAGCGCGGACAACGCCGTGTGGACGTTGAGCATGGTCTTCTTGGACAACACCATCATCGGCCGGGGCGCGCTGCCGCCGGGCTGGTGAGGCTTGCCCAGGTCGGCCATGAACGTGCGCATCTGGTCCAGCGTGATGCTGGCGAAGACCGGGTCGCCCAGAAACGCTTGGCGTTTGCGAAAAGCCACGGTATAATCTTTGATGGTGTAGGGGCTGAGGCGCTGGGCTTGCTTCTCCAGCAGAAAGCCTTCGATTGCCTGGGACAAAGTGATGTTTTTCATCCTTGATGCCTCCGGTAGAGAGCGCCTGGCGCTGATAATGCACAGGCCAGTTCCGATAAGCGGGAACGACGTTTTTTCTCTCGTCCGCAGGCATCGAACCGTGAGCGCTGAGGTAGGCAAAAAAGAGGCGGCTCACTGAACCGGAGACATCACGGCTACCCGAAAATGGCTATCCTTGATGTCGGAGGTAACAAAAAGTCGGGGAGAGAGGATTTGAACCTCCGACCTCACGGACCCGAACCGTGCGCGCTAGCCTGGCTGCGCTACTCCCCGAACAGTTGCTATTATAATGCCATGTGGCGGAAATGCAAAAATTGGGGGTTAGAGGTTGGGGGTTAGAGGTTGGATGTTGGAAGCACCTCCCGCATCCAACCTCCAACCTCCAATCTCCAACCTCCAACTTCCAGGAGGGTCGCCATGAGCCTACAGATCGGTATCGTCGGGCTGCCCAATGCTGGGAAGTCCACGCTGTTCAACGCGCTGACGCAGGCCGGCGCGGCGACGGCGCCGTATCCGTTTACGACGATTGACCCCAATCTGGGGGTGGCCGCGGTGCCCGACCCGCGGCTCGACCAACTGGCGGCGCTGATCCGGCCGGAGAAGGTGGCGCCGGCCACGGTGGAGTTTGTGGATATCGCCGGGCTGGTGCAGGGCGCCAGCCGCGGCGAGGGGCTGGGCAACCAGTTCCTGGGCCACATCCGCAACGTGGACGCGGTGCTCCTGGTGCTGCGCGGGTTCGCTGACCCCGATGTGCCGACCCAGGGCGAGGCGGTGGACCCCCTGGCCGACCTGGAGACGCTGGAGACGGAGCTGATCCTGGCCGATGTGGGGACCATGGACCGCCGCATCGAGAAGGTGCAGGGCCAGGCCAAGGCCCGGCCGCGCGATTTCACCGAGCAACTGGCCTGGCTGGCCCGGCTGCGCGATCACCTCAACCGCGGGCTGGCGGCAGTGCTGTTCGACGAGCCCGCGCACCACTCGGACTGGACGACCGATCTGAACCTGTTGAGCGGCAAGCCGCGGCTGTACGTGGTGAACGTGTCCGAGGACACCCTGCCCGACGGCGGCCAGGCCGCGGCCGCGCTGCGCACCCGCGCGGCGCAGGAGGGCATCCCCTGCCTGACGCTGTGCGCGCTGTGCGAGGCTGAGCTGGTGACGTGGGACGCGGCCGAGGCGGACGCCTATCGCGCCGACCTGGGCCTGCCCGAGCCGGGGCTCAACCAACTGATCCACGCCAGCTACCGCCTGCTCGACCTGATCACCTTCTTCACCATCACCGGCGGCAAGGAAACGCGGGCCTGGACGCTGCGCCGGGGCCAGACTGCGTTCGAAGCGGCCGGCCTGATCCACAGCGACATCCAGCGCGGCTTCATCCGGGCCGAGGTCGCGCCCCAGGCCGCGATCATCGCAGCCGGCGGCTTGACCGGCGCGCGCAGCCACGGCCAGGTTCGCCTGGAAGGCAAGGAGTATGTGGTGCAGGATGGGGATGTGATCCATTTCAGGTTCAATGTTTAAATCTACGATGTTCGATGTTCGATGTTGGATGGCCAACATCGGGGGTGGCAGGCACACGATACATCAAGCATCTCTACACCGTAGATCGTAGATCGTACATCGTAGATCGTACATCGCACATTCCCCGTCCTCATTCTTGCTATTCTCCCCTCCCTGTGTTATAAAGAGTTCACCGCGCGAGGGCTACCAGGCCCTCGCTCTTTCTGCCCCTGGCGTTCGGCGCTCAGCCGATAGACCGGCGGCAATCCCGCTCCCAGTGGGGGTGGGCTATTTCCAAAGAAAGGAGGCATCGGCGCGGTATGTCTGACGCTATGCACGACTATGAGTTGGTTCTGATCGCCGTCCCGCAGCTCGATGACGAAGCCGTTGCGACGTTGACTCAACGCGTGGCGGGTTGGATCACGGCAGCGAGCGGCACAGTCACCGGCACAAACGTCTGGGGGCGCCGGCAGCTTGCATACGCCATCCGCAAGCAGACCGAGGGCATTTATGTCCAGCTCAATTACCAGATGAACCCGACCGCGAGCCGCGAGCTCGACCGCAACCTGCGCCTGGATGAACAGGTCATCCGGCACCTGGTCATCCGCACGGACGAAGACTGATCACTGTTTGCACGCAAGAACAGGAGAAGAAACCGTGGCAAGAGGTCTTAACAAGGTGTTGATCATCGGCCACCTGGGGCGCGATCCGGAGATGCGTTATACCCCCAGTGGTAAGCCGGTCACCGCCTTCAGCGTGGCTGTGAGCCGCGGCTGGACCACCAGCAGCGGAGAGCGCCGCGAGGCGACCGAATGGTTCAATATCGTCGCCTGGGGCAACCTGGCTGAGCTGAGCAACCAGTATCTGCGCAAAGGCTCGCGGGTCTACATCGAAGGCCGCCTGCAAACCCGGAGTTGGGACGACCCTGATGGGCAGCGCCATTCGCGCACTGAGGTCGTCGCCAACGAGATGGTGTTCCTCGACAGCCGCGGGGGCAGTAGTGAGCCGGATGATGCGGACTTTGACGAAGAATTGGGATTTTAGGTCAGGACAGCGAACCTGTCCGCATGCACGAGGAGTTTAACTCATGGCAGACGAACGAGAATTTAACGGCCAGGGCAGCCCGGAGCGCCGCGGCCCCCGCGGCGGGCAAGGCGGCCGCGGGCGCTTCCAGCGTCGCCGCATCTGCGCCTTTTGCGTAGATAAGATTGACAAGATTGACTATAAAGATGTGAGCACCCTGCGCCGCTTCGTGTCGGACCAGGGGCAGATTGACTCACGCCGGCGCACCGGCACCTGCGCGCGGCATCAACGCCGCGTGACGGTGGCAGTGAAGCGCGCCCGCTACCTGGCTCTGTTGCCCTACACGGCCGAGCACGTGCGCCGCTTCAGCTAAATTAAATTGACATGGGGCAAGCGCACCAGGGAGGCGCATAGCCTCCTCTGGGCGCTGCGAAGGAACTCTCATGGCAAAGCAGAAACCTGAGGAGAAGCGCGAGGAAACTCGCAAACAAACGACCCGCCGGCGCCGAGATGCTGAGGCAAACCGCAAGGTGCTCATCGGCCTGGGGGCCGTGGGCGCAGTGCTGCTGCTGATCATCGGCGCGGGCATCGTGCAAGAGCTGCTGGTGAAGCCCAACCAGCCAGTCGCGACCGTCAACGACACGCGCGTGACGATCCGTGACTATCAGAAGCTGGTCAAGTATTCCTGGCTCCAGGCGGGCCAGGTCACCGATCCGGAAGCCACCAGCGTCGAAGTCCTGGACCAGGCGATTGATCTGGAGCTACTGCGCGAACAGGCCAAACAGCGCAATATCGTGGTGACTGAAGACGAAGTCACTGCGGAGATCGAGAGGCGGTTCGGTTACCAACGAGTGCCGCCGACTCCCGCTCCGACAGCGACACCCGATCCGAGCGCGACGCCCAGCACCGAACCGACGGCCACCCCGGCGCCGACGGCCACACCCGTCACGCTGGAAGCCTATCAGACGGCGTACAAGGACTATCTGCAGCGGATCAGCCAGGTAACCGGCATGAACGAGCGTGAATTCCGCGCCAGTGTCGAGGGCGAGCTGTTGCAGCAGAAGATGTACGAAGCGATCACAAATGATGTGCCGACGACCACAGAACAGATACGCATGCGGCACATCCTGATCACTATTCGCACCCCGGGTCCCGCGCCGGCGCCCACGACAGAGGCCACGGCCGATCCCAACGCCACCCCCGCGCCGACCGCCACACCGACGCCGGAACCGCGAGACGAGGCGCAAGCGTTGGCCCTGGCGGTGGAGATTCGGAGCAAACTGGGCGCGGGTGAGGACTTTGCGGCGCTGGCCGCCCAGTACTCAGACGATCCCGGCAGCCAGGCGGAGGGCGGTGAACTGGGCTGGTTTGCCAAAGGCCAGGGGCTGGTGCAGGCGTTTGAGGACGCGGCCTTCGGCCTTGAGGTCGGCCAGATCAGCGATCCCGTGAAAACGGATTTCGGCTACCACATCATCCAGGTGGAAGAACGAGACCCCGCGCGCGCGCTCGATGCCTATAGCGCGTTAGTGAAAAAATACGAGGCGTACCAGGCCTGGCTGACCGAAGTTCGTAACGCGGCCAAGATCGAGCGGAGTTGGACGCTGGACAAGGTGCCGCCGACCCCGGCGGCCGGACGATTCTAGCGCCGATTTGCAGACGAATCGTACACCAACGGCCTGACCGGACAGACTCGGTCAGGCCGTTTTGTTTTCGCCCGAGATGCGCGCGACGGCCACTTACCCCACCTGGCGGCGCACCTCACGCACGTTAGGCAGGCGCTCGATGCGCGTGAGCACCCGGCTCAGCTGCTCTGCATCCCGCACCTGGAGGGTGGCCGAGATCTGCGCCAGGTTGTCCTGGCGGGCGGTGACCGCTGACGCATCTTCCAGGTTGATGTTCTCCTCTTTGAGCACCCCGGTGATCTCGTTCAACAGCCCCGCGCGGTCAAATGCCTGCACGCGAATCTTGACGCGTGTGATCTTGGGCACGTTGATGCCCCAGGCGACGCGGATCAGGCGCTCGCTCTCCAGCCGCCGGATATTAGGGCAGTCAGCGCGGTGGATAGCTACACCGCGGCCACGCGTTACGAACCCGACGATCTCGTCGGAGGGCAACGGGCTGCAGCAGCGCGCCAGATAGGTGAGCATGTTGCCCGCGCCTTGCACCGAGATACCCTCCACCTTTTGCGCCGGCTGCTGCGGCACGTCCAGCGAGGGCAGCGCCGCGCTGGCTTCTTTGGGCGGCTCCTCCACCTTGCTCAACTGCAACACGCGCTCAGCCACATCCACTGGGGTGACGTCGCCACAGCCCAAGGCGGCCAGGAAGTCATCCAGGTTCGGCATGTCGAAGAGCGCGGCGACGTCCTGGTATGTCAGGGCCTCAACCCCCAGCTTCTTCAGCTCGCGCTCCAGCAGTTCGCGGCCGGCCGCGATGTTGTCCTCACGGGCCTGTTGGCG
>DAOUAT010000266.1:0-10158 GCA_034433275.1 Anaerolineae bacterium | reverse complement strand
GCACGCGCGGGCGCTGGTGGTGACCGTGCCCCAGGAGACCACGGCGTTGATGATCGTGGCCGCGGCCAAAAACCTGAACCCGCAGCTGCCGATCATCGCCAGGGCCGCGACGTCCGACGGGGTGCACCACCTGTTCAAACTGGGCGCACGGGATGTGGTCCACCCGGAGCTGGAAGGGGGCCTGGAGATGGTACACGATACGCTGTTGCAGCTCGGCTATCCCCTGCGCGAGGTCCACGCCTACGCCGAGGCGGTGCGCCGGGACGCCTACAACATCGAGACCCTCTCCAGCGCCGAGCACCGCACTCTGCACGACCTGCTGGCCGCGGCCGATAGCATCGAGATCACCTGGCTGGAACTGTGCGCCGGCTGCCCCGTGGTCGGCCAAACGCTGCAAGAATCCAACATCCGCGCCCACACCGGCGCATCGGTGATCGCGCTGATCCGCGCGGGCCGGCTGATCGCCAACCCCAAATCGTCGCACGTGTTTCAGGTGGGGGATCGGGTGGGCCTGATCGGTGACAAGGAGCAAGTTGAGGCCGCAAGAGGCTGGCTGGCGGTGTGAAAAATCACGAAAGCGTTCACTATCATGAAAACCTTAGTCCCCCACCTGTTCCACCTGCTCAAACACCGGCCCACCCGGATCAAAGTGGTGAGCCTGCTGCGCTTCCTGGCCGTGCTGGCCGCGCTGGTCACGTTGTACAGCATCTTGTTTCATTTCATCATGGCCTGGGAGGGCCGCCAGCACAGTTGGGTCACCGGCTTCTACTGGACCCTCACCGTGATGTCCACCCTGGGGTTCGGCGACATCACCTTCGTCTCGGATCTGGGGCGTGTCTTCTCCAGCATCGTGCTGCTCAGCGGCATCGTGATGCTGCTGGTGGTGTTTCCGTTCACCTTCATCGAGTTCTTCTACGCGCCCTGGATGCGGGCGCAGGAGGAAGCGCGCGCGCCCAGCCAACTGCCCGCCGGGACGCGCGGCCACGTGATCCTGACGGCCAACGATGCGGTGGGCAACGCGCTGATCGAGCGGCTGGTGAAATACCAGTATCCCTACGTGCTGCTGATTCCCAACCTGGATGAAGCACTGCGGCTCTATGAGATGGGCTACAAAGTGCTGGTGGGTGACCTGGACAACCCGGAGACGTACCGCCGGGCGCGGGCCGAGTCCGCGCGGTTGGTGGTGGTCACGGCCACCAGCGACCGCGTGAACACCAACGTCGTGTTCACCGTGCGGGAGGCCACCGAAACGCCCCCCGTCATCGCCACCGCCAGCCAGAAGGCGTCGGTGGATATCCTGGAGCTGGCCGGCGCCAACTACGTGCTGGAGCTCTCCGAGATGCTCGGCCAGGCGTTGGCGCGCCGGGTGTCGGGCGGCGACTCGATGGCGCACGTCATCGGGGAGTTCAACGCGCTGCGCATCGCGGAGGCGACGGTACACAACACCGACCTGGTGGGCAAAACCCTGCGCGAGGCGGAACTGCGCCAGCGGATCGGCGTGAACGTGTTGGGCGTTTGGGAGCGGGGCCAGTTCGTGATCGCCGCGCCCGACACACTCCTGCACGCGGGCACGGTGCTGGTGATGGCCGGCGACCAGGCAGCCATGGACCGTTACAACGAGCGCCATCAACACCCGCCGGTCTCCACCGCCCCCGCGCTGATCATCGGCAGCGGCCGCGTGGGCCAGGCGGCCGGCCGCGCGCTGGCCGAACGCGGCATGAGCTACCGGGGGATCGAAATCAAGCCTGACCGCGTGCGCGATCCCGAAACCTGGGTGGTGGGGGACGCAGCCGATCTGGAGGTGCTGGAGCGGGCCGGCATCCGCAGCACGCCGGCTGTGCTGGTCACGACCCACGACGACGACACCAACATCTATCTGACCATCTACTGCCGGCGGCTGCGACCCGACGCGCAGATCATCAGCCGGGCGCGGTTTGAGCGCAATGTGGAGACGCTGCACCGGGCCGGGGCCGACTTCGTGCTGTCCTACGCCTCGATGGGCGCCAACACCATCCTGAACTTCATGCACCGCAGCACGGTCTTGATGGCAGCCGAGGGCCTGGACATCTTCAAGGTGCGCGTGCCGGGCTCGCTGGCCGGCCGCACCCTGGCCGAGGTGGACCTGCCGGCCCACACCGGCTGCACGGTGATCGCGCTCTACGCCGGCGGCGAGATGCAGACCAACCCGGCGCCCGATGCCCCCCTCCCCGCCGACGCCGATCTGGTGCTCATTGGCCGGGACGAGGCCGAGGATCGCTTCCTGGCGCGGTATGGGGGGGAGATCTGACCCAGACCTGACCCCAGACCTGACAGGTCTGCGAGACCTGTCAGGTCTTTCAGGCGCTTTGCAGACCCAGACCTGACAGGTCTGCGAGACCTGTCAGGTCTTTCTGTCACACGGCCAACATGCCCAGCGCCAGCAAGGTCAGCCGGCCCATGTCCCGGTCGGGCAAGGCGTGGTCAATCAGGTCGCGCGTCAGCAGCGGCGGCGCCAGGCCCAGCAGCGTCGTCACCAGGATCAGGCCCAGCATCCCGGCGATCATCCCCGCGTAGGGCCGGCTATACGCGGCCGCGCGGCGGATCAGCGCCCAGCTCAGCGCCGGGCGATCTTGCTCCTCGTCGTAGCGGATGAACGTCCGCCAGCCGCCATCTTGCACGAAAGCTGCTCCTTCGCTGTGTGCTTGTTCAGCCAAGCCGTCGGCATCATACCCTGTCAGGGGTGTCTCCGTCAACTATGCTAAGAGCGCCGGCGGTTTTTCGCAAACATGATCAAAGGACTTGTCATACACACGACTTTGGAGTATGATACGTTCAGCACCTCACATGGGCATCGGCGCCCAACCATATCACCACCTCGAAGGAGTCGTGGCAATGCACAAGAAGCTGTTCATCCCCGGCCCAACCGAAGTGCGGGACGAGATCCTGCAGGCCATGGCCACCCCCATGATCGGCCACCGCACCACCGCATATGCCGATCTACACAAGTCCGTCGAAGAAAAAGTCGCAAAGCTCCTGGGCCATGAAGGCCGCGTCTTCCTGTTCACATCCGCGTCCACGGGCGTCATGGAAGGCGCTGTCCGTAATTGCGTGGGGAAGAAAGTGCTCCACACCATCAACGGCGAGTTCTCGCGCCGCTGGTTCGAGATCTCGAAAGCCAACGGCATCCCCACCGCGACCATCGAAGTCGAGCCGGGCAAGGCCATCACCCCGGACATCGTGGATGTGAAGCTGGCCGAAGGCGGGTTCGACACCCTGTGCCTGACCTACAACGAGACCTCCACCGGCATCTTGGGGCCCGTGCCCGAGGTCGCCAAGCTGGTGCGCGAGAAGTATCCCGAGGTCTTGATCCTGGTGGACGCGGTGAGCTGCATGGCCGGCACCCCGATCGACTTCGACGAATGGGGCCTGGACGTCTGTCTGGCCGGCGTGCAGAAGTGCTTCGGTCTGCCCCCGGGGTTCACCGTGTGCGCGGTCAGCCAACGCGCTATGGACCGCGCCAAGACGGTGCCCAACCGCGGCTACTACTTCGACTTCATCGAGAACGAGAAGTACGCGGTCAAGTACAACACCCCGGCCACGCCAGGGATCAGCTTCCTCTACGCGCTGGACGAGCAGATGGATGGGATGTTCGCTGAGGGGCTGGAGAACCGCTACGCTCGCCACCTGGCCATGGCTGAGCACTGCCGGGCGTGGGCCAAGCAGCACTTCGCGCTCTACGGTGACGAGCGTTACGCCTCGCCCACGGTGACCCACATCACCAACACCACCGGCTTCGATTTCAGCGCGATGAACAAAGAGCTGGGCAAGCGCGGCGCCACGGTTTCCGACGGCTACGGCCCGTTCAAGGGCAAAACGTTCCGCATCGGCCACATGGGTGACCTGACGTTGGCGGACGTGCAATGGCTGACGGGGCAGATTGACGATATTCTGGGGTTATGAAAATGAAGATACTCGTGTGCGATTCCATCTCCCCCAAAGCCGTCGAGCGGATGCGCAAGGCGTGTCTTGAGGTGGATGTCAACGACAAGATCACGCCGGAAGAGCTGCTGCAAGTGATCGGCGGCTACGATGGCATGGTGGTGCGCAGCCGGACCAAGGTGCGCAAGCCGGTGTTGGATGCAGCCACCAATCTGAAGGTCATCGTGCGCGGCGGCGTGGGCGTGGACAACATTGACGTGGACTATGCCCAGGCCAAGGGCGTCAAGATCATGAACACGCCCGGCGCCAGCACCCACGCGGTCGCCGAGCTGACCATCGCCTACCTGTTCGCCATGGCCCGCCCCATCGTCCAGGCCACCTGCTCGCTGCGCGAAGGACTGTGGGAAAAATCGAAATTCGAGGGGATCGAGCTGGCCGGCAAGGTGTTGGGCATCATCGGCATGGGGCGCATCGGCCTGGCCGTGGCCCAACGCGCCGCGGCCCTGGGCATGGTGGTGCTGGGCTACGACAGCCGCACCGTGGGCCCCGCGCCCTTCATGCAGATGGTGGAGCTGGATGAGCTGCTCGCCAAGTCCGACTTCCTGTCCCTGCACATCCCGCTGACCGAATCATCGCACCACATGATCAACGCCGAATTCATCGCCAAGATGAAGAAGGGTGTGCGCATCGTGGACTGCGCCCGCGGCGGCGTGATTGACGAGGATGCGCTCTACGACGCCATCGTCGCGGGGCAGGTGGCCGCGGCCGCGCTGGACGTGTTCGAGAACGAGCCGCTGACCGACCGCAAGCTGTTCGAGCTGCCCCAGGTGATCGGCTCGCCGCACATCGGCGCGGGCACCAAGGAAGCCACAGGCCGCATCGGGGACGAGGTGGCGGATCTGCTGATCGCGTTCGATAAGGAAGGGTGCCAGTAAGCGGCGCCGAGTCACGTGGCACCCACGCACTGCAATCTGGACTAGAGGCTTCAGCCGGTTCCCTGGTCACCCCAAGCGACCGGCTAAAGCCTCGATTCCGGAGCATTACAGAACGGAGTCGCTTCTCCATCATGACTACTCCCACCGCCATCGGCGTCCACATCCCCCAGGTCCTGCTGCCCAGGCCGGGCGTTGACCTGCACAAATGGGCCGTCATCGCGTGCGACCAATTCACCTCGGAGCCGGAGTACTGGCAGGCCGTGGCTGAGCTGGTCGGCGATGCGCCCTCGACGTTCCACATCACCCTGCCCGAGGTCTACCTGGACACCCCGGAGGAGGCTCAGCGCATCGCGTCCATCAACCGCGCCATGCAGGGATACCTGGACGGCGATTTGTTCGTCACGCGCGAGGGCATCATCCTGGTGGAACGAACCGCCGAGGGCAAGACGCGGCACGGCATCATGCTGGCGCTGGACCTGGAGCACTACGACTACAGCAAAGGCTCGGCCAGCCTGATCCGCGCCACCGAAGGCACCATCCTGGAGCGCATCCCCCCGCGGGTGCGCATCCGCGCCGGCGCGCCGCTGGAGCTGCCCCACATCCTGGTGTTGATTGACGATCCCGACCGGAGCGTCATCGAGCCGCTGGTGGCCGCCAGCGCCGGGCTGCCCGTGCTGTACGACTTCGACCTGATGCTGGGCAGCGGCCACCTGACTGGCTACTTCGTGGACGATCCGGTGCTCGAAGGCCAGGCCATGGCTGCGCTGGCACGGCTGGCCGACCCCCAAGTCTTCGCGACCAAATACAACCTGCCGCCCGGCCACCCGATGCTGACCTTCGCGATGGGCGACGGCAACCACTCCCTCGCCACCGCCAAGACGATCTGGGAGCAGATCAAACCCCAGGTCGGCTCGGAGCACCCGGCGCGCTACGCCCTGGTCGAGATCGAAAACATCCACGACGCGGGGCTGACGTTCGAGCCGATCCACCGGGTGCTGTTCGGCGTCAACGAAGACTTCGTCGGCGCTTTGGAGAGCTTCTTCGACTGCCGCAGCTACATGGTGCCCTGCGCCACGGCCGAAGCCATGATCAGCCTGGTGAACCAGGCGGCGACGCGCGGCGGCAGCCACGCGTTCGGCGTTGTCACCCAGGCCGGCTTCAACGTGGCCTACGTGCCCCAGCCGCCCAGCAACCTGCCCGCGGGCACGCTGCAAACCTTCCTGGACGACTGGGGCAAACGCGGTGGCTACGCCAAAATTGATTACGTACACGGCGAGGATGTGACCGTGCGCCTGGGCGCGCAGCCCGGCAACGTGGGCCTCTACCTGCCCGCCATCGCCAAGGACGCCTTTTTCAAGACCGTCATCCTGGACGGCGCGCTGCCGCGCAAGACGTTCTCCATGGGGGGAGCAAAAGAAAAGCGCTTCTACATGGAAGCGCGGCGGATCGCGTAGAGACAAACCAGGTTTCACGGAGCAACCTGGTTTGTACACGAATCGCGTAGGCACAAGGAGGTGCTATCGAAGCCAATCCATCTCTACTATCACTTTCATACTATCCACTATATCTCAGCCCTTGAGGAGGAAGGCTATGTCACACGTTTCCAACAAGTTCCTGGCCATCACGCTGATCCTGGTGTTGCTGATCAGCGGCCTGGCGGTCCCGGCAGCGGCGGCGCCGACCCCTCTGCCTGCGGCGCCGGTCAGCTTCACCATCTTGCACACCAATGACTTTCACGGCAACCTGGAGTTGGCCGGCAGCAACCCCGGCGCAGCCCGTGTCGCCAAGAAGATCGCCGATGTCCGTACTGCTGTCGGCGCAGGTAACGTTTTGCTGTTCGACGCCGGTGACTTAATGCAGGGCAGCCTGATTTCCAACATGCAAAAAGGCCTGCCCACCGTTGACTACTACCGGGCTATCGGCTACAACGCCATCACCTTTGGCAACCACGAGTTTGACTGGGGCCAAACGGTCCTGGCCGACCGCATCGCCCAGGCCGAAGCGCCCGCCACCGTTGATAGGGCACCCATCCAGATGATAGCGGCAAACATCACCAAAAAGAGTGCCAGTGGCGCTTGCACTTGGGAGCCGTTCAACGCCGCAGTGTCACCCTATGAAGTCTTCACGGCAAACGGGGTGCGCGTCGGCGTTATCGGCGTCGGTTCCGTCGAAACACCCTTCATCACCATCGCAGCAGCCACCGAGGGCCTGTGCTTCCGTGATCCCTATGAATCTATCGCCTACTACTACGCCGCCCTGGATGCCGCCTCTGACGTGATTGTCGTCTTGAGCCACAACGGTTATACCGATGGTGGCTATGGTTATGGCTTCACAGTCTATGGCGATCAGACCCTGGCAAAGAAACTCAATGACGCTGGCAAGCCGGTCAACCTGATCATCGGCGGCCACAGCCACACCGACTTGGCCACCGCCGCCATGGTGGGCAACACGGCCGTCGTCCAAGCGCATCATTCCGGCCGCAAGGTGGGACGGGCGGACTTCACATTCAATCCAGCGACCGGTGCGGCAACCATCGCCTGGACGCGCATCACAGTCGGCACCGGCGACGAGAAGCACTCGGGCATTGACGCTCTGGTTCAGAGCTACGTCAGCGACCCGGCCTACCAGACTCAGATCAACACGCCTGTCGGCTATGTACAGGTGGATCTGCTGCGCAACTACAACGGCAACAGCATGATGGCCGATTTCGTGGATGACGCCATCTACAAGCAGCTCAACGGCGACACCAACCTGGGGAACGACGTGGACATGTTCTTCAACAATCCAGGCGGCATTCGCGTGGACTGGTGCGCCAAAGAGAACCCGGCAGGTTCGGGCAACTGGGTCTGGAGCAGCACGGCCAGCGACTGCCAGCCCGGCGTCTGGTCACACGACCCGCTGCTGCTGAACTATGGCCAGATGTATTCGATTCTGCCGTTCGGCAATGCGACCGCTGTGGGCGCCATGACCGGTGCGCAGATCGTAGAGCTACTGAATCAGAGCGCCACCCTCTTCAGGGGCGCGCTGCAGCCGGCCGGCCTGCGCTACAAGTTCTACCGCTATGTGAGCGCCGGGAAGACCTATGCGTGGGGCGCCTACGATATCACGGTCTGGGATAAGGCCAGCAACAGCTGGAAGCCGCTAGAGATGGCCAAGACCTACAAGGTCGGCACCAATGAATTCCTGGCCCCCGCCGGCCAGGACGGCTTCACCCCCTTCAAATACATGACCAACATCAGCTACTGGGGTGATATGCTGGACTCGGTAAACGCCTATGTGGCAGCCAATTACACCATGGCCACCCCCTACAAGGGCCCGAACGGTGACGGCCTGCTGGATGGCCGCATTCAGCGCGATGGCGATGGCAATGACGTTTACAAGACCGGCGAGATCGTCCCGATCACCATCCTGCACCACAACGACATGCACGGCAACCTGTACAAGGGGTCGTTCGTCGGCTACACCCAGTTGGCGACCCTGATCAAGCAGGAGCGCGCTCTCAACCCGGGCCGCACCTTGCTGCTCAACTCCGGCGACAACATCCAGGGCGACGGCTTCAGCTTCTACTTCAAGACCGCGCCCCTGGGCTATGCGGCAGACGGCACGGAGTTGACCGGCGCTTTGACCACCAACCCGGTCATCGGCGCCATGAACATGCTGAACTACGACGCGATGACGATCGGCAACCACGAGTACAACTTCGGCAGTGAGGTCTTCACCAGCGTGCTCGGGCAGGCCAACTTCCCGATGCTGCAGGCCAACGTCGAAGACGATGGCCGATACGGCATCGCCAGCGTGCCCGTCAAACCTTACGTGACGAAGACCGTCGGCCCTGAGGCCATCAAGGTCGCCATCCTGGGCATCGGCAACCATCGCGTCCCGAACTATGAGCTGCCGAGCAACATCCCCGGGCTGACCTTCAGCAATCCGCTCACCAAAGCGCAGGAGCTATCTGACATGCTCCGGCCGACGAACGACGTCGTCATCGCCCTGACACACATCGGCTTCGCCGAGAATCCGGCCAGTGTAGAAGTGGATGTCAACGTTGACACCAACATGGCCAGGACCGTCACCGGGCTCGACGCCATCATCGGCGGCCACAGCCATACCAACCCGGCTACAGGCTTCGGCCCCTATAAGTACCTGCCCACCCTGGTCGGTGACCCGAACAATGTTCCGGTGATCATCAATCATGCCAATCGCTTCAATAATACCCTGGGTGAGGTAATGCTTGGCCTACGCCCGAAGGCAGGAGGCGGCTATGAGGTGGTCAGCCGCGCTGGGCAGTATATCGTGGTGAACCTCGCGGACACTGAGGATACAGCCATCAAAACCATGCTGGATCCCTACATCGCCCGGTTCAACACCTACAACAACACCGTGATCGGCCAGACCACAGTGGCGATTGATGCCCTGAAAGCCTACACGCAGGAAACCAACGGCGCCAACCTGCAGGCGGATTCCGCCGTGTATGAGCTGGAAACCAAGAACAGCATCCCGGTGGACTTCCATCTCTCGGGCGCCATGCACAACCGCGCAGTGGCCACCACTGGCCCGTACCCGAAGGAGCTGAAGGTCAGCGACATGTTCACCCTCATGCCCTACGAGAACTCGTTGGTCGTGATGGAGATGAACGGCCCGCAGATCAAGGCGGTGCTGGAGCGCGCGTACCGCAACTACTACTACTACAAGTATGTGACCGGCTACGGCGGCTACTCCTACTACACCACCTGCATGATTGACATCAACGCAGGCGGCCAGATCACCTACAACGACCTCTACCCCGCGGCGTACGATCCGACCAAGAGCTATGTCGTGTCGCTGACGTTCGACGGCCATGAGGTAGATTTTACCGACGCCACGAAATACTATCGGGTCTCCACGGTCAACTACCTGGCCGCTGGCTCCTGCAACTTCAACAACCGCGGCGCGACCCTCTGGCCGCTCAACCAGATCGTGGCGGACACGCAGTACTACGTCCGCGACGCCGTGATTGACTACATCAAGGCGCAGACCGGGCCGATCTCGCCTGCGATCGAGGGCCGGCTGCAGTTCATCTACGACCTGGACGCGCCGGTCATCACCATCAACGCGCCCATGGACGGGGCCATCTACGATCCGCCGACCCACACGCTGACGCTGGACTTCAGCGCCGTTGACGTCGGCGCTGCTGGCCTGAAGGCAGTGACCGCTGCACTGGATGGCGTGCCGGTCATGAACGGCCAGGTCATTGACCTGTACGCGCTGGGCTTGGGCGAGCACACGCTGGTCGTCCAGGCGGTGGACAAAGCCGGGAACGCAGCGA
>DAOUAT010000265.1:0-16993 GCA_034433275.1 Anaerolineae bacterium | reverse complement strand
TGGCTTCGTTGGTCAGCTTGCTCTTGGCGGCCAGCTTCTTCGCCAGGCCCATGGCCTCGAACAGCACCTGGCCCGCGGGCACGACCTTGTTGGCCAGGCCCAGGCGGAACGCTTCCTGCGCGTTCATCATGTCGCCGGTGAGGATCAATTCGATGGCCTTGGCCGCGCCGACCAGCCGCGGTAGCCGCTGCGTGCCGCCCCAGCCGGGGATGATGCCCAGGTTGCTCTCGGGCTGGCCGATGCGGGCGCGGTCGCTCATGATGCGGATGTGGCAGGCCATGGCCAGCTCCAGTCCGCCGCCCAGCGCCACCGCGTTGATGGCCGCGATGACGGGCTTGGGGCAGGCTTCGATCTTGTTGAACACCGCCTGGCCCTTGAGGATGAACTCCTTGGCCTCCTCGCCAGTCTTGACCGCGCCGATCTCATTGATGTCGGCGCCCGCAACGAACGCGAACTGGCCCGCGCCGGTGATGACGATCACTTCGACCAGGTCATTGGCGATCAACTCGTCCATCGCGGCGTCCAGGTCGGACAAGGTGGCGCGGTTGAACGCGTTCGCGGGCGGATGGTCAATGGTCAGCACCGCGACGCGGTCTTCCAGGGTGATTTTGACGTTGGTGTATTCGGACATGGGGATGCTCCTTGCTAGATTTCGGATTTACGATTGCGAATTTGTGCCGCGGATTAATCTGCAATTCACAATCCGCAATCCGCAATGGTCTCATGCATACTCATGGAAGCCGCGCTTCACCTTGACGCCCAGGTGGCCAGCGCGAACCTTGGTGCGCAGCAAGCGGGCAGGGCGGAAGCGCTCGCCGTATTGTGCGAACATCTCCTCCAGCCCGGCCAGCACCACATCCAGCCCGATCTCATCCATGATGGCCAGCGGGCCCTTGCGGTCGCCGTGGTAGGTCATGCCGGTGCCGGCGATCATGGACATGTCAATGTCGTTGACGGACGCGATGTGTTCTTGCAGCGCCAGCACCGCTTCGTTGAACAGTGGATACATGGTGCGTTCCACCGTGAACTTGCTGCCGGGCGTCGCGCCGAACTGGGCCAGGAGCTCCTTCACCGGCTCATCGGTCTCGTCGCCGTAGCCGTAGAAGCCCTTGCCGTTCTTTTCGCCCAGGCGGCCGGCCTCCACCAGCTTGTAGAAGAACTTGGCCGGCTCCATGCGCGGGCCATATTCGCTGTAGAGGTAATCGCCGACGTACTGGCACACGTCAATGCCCAGCATGTCCATCAGGGTGAACGGGCCCATGGGCATGCCGAACCCCACCAGCGTTTCGTCAATCTCGGTGGCGGTGGCCGTGCCTTCCTGCAGGCAGTAAGTCGCCTCGTTCAGGTAGGGCATCAGCAGGCGGTTGACCAGGAAGCCGGGGCATTCCTGCACCACCACGGGCAGCTTGCGCAGCGACTCAGTGAACATCACCACGTCGTCAATGGTTTCCTGCGTCGTCTCCAGGCCCGGGATGATCTCCACCAGTTTCATCACGTGGGCCGGGTTGAAGAAGTGCATCCCGATGACCTTGCTGGGCCGGTTGGTGGCCGAGGCCATCTCGCTGATGGACAGGGCCGAGGTGTTGCTGGCGATGATCGCGGTCTCGGGCAGCACTGCCTCGAGCTCGGCTAAGACCGCTTTCTTGATCTTCATCTTTTCCGGCACGGCCTCGATGATGATGTCCACATCCCCGAAGCTGTCATAGGTCAGGGTCGGCTCGATCAGGGCGATCTTGCTCTCCATCTCGCCGACGCTCATCTTGCCCTTGTCCACCCGGCTCTGATAGATGTGCCGGACGGCCTCCATGCCCCGGTCGAGCATCTTCTGGTCAACATCCTTCAGGACGACCGGCAACCCGCTGAAGCTGATCACCTGGGCCAGCCCCCCGCCCATGGTCCCCGCGCCGACGACGGCAGCCTTGAATATGTACATGTGATCCTCCCTTGTCACATTGCGGATTAACAATTGCGGATTGTGAATTGCCTCATGTGCCCTCAATCCGCAATCCAACATTCAAAATCTACAATCTTTCCACCACCAGCGCCCCGCCCTGGCCGCCGCCCACGCAGAGGGTGGCCGCGCCGTAGCGAGCGTTGCGCCGCTTTAGCTCGTGCAGCAGCGTCACCACGATGCGCGCGCCCGATTGGCCCACCGGGTGGCCCAGCGCGATGGCGCCGCCGTTGACGTTGGTCTTGTCCCAGTCCCAGCCGTGGCCGTCGGCGACCATCTTCTTGCCCACCGCCAGCGCCTGGACCGCAAAGGCTTCATTCAGCTCCACCAGGTCGAGCTGGCTGTACTTCAGGCCGGCGCGGGCCAGCGCCTTCGGGAGCGCCGTGGCCGGGCCGATGCCCATGTAGGCCGGGTCAACGCCGGTGTAGCCGTAGCCCAGGATGCGCGCCACCGGCTTCAGGCCCAACTTCTCGGTCCGCTCGGCCGTGGTCACCAGCATGGCGGCCGCGCCGTCGTTCATGGGGCAGGCGTTGGCCGGGGTGACGCTGCCGCCTTTTTTGAACACCGTGGGGTAGAGCGCCGCCTTCTGCACCGTCAGGCCGGGGTTGATGCTCTCGTCCTGGAGGATGGTCTCCTTAGCCACTTCCTGGCCGGCCGCTTTCTTCACCACCTCCACGGGCACCACCTCGTCCTTGAACTTGCCCATGCGGGTGGCCATGAACGCCTTTTTGTGGCTCTGCACGGCGTAGGCATCTTGCTCCTCACGGGTGAGGTTGTACAGCTCGGCCAGGTTTTCGGCTGTACTGCCCATGATCAGGTTGCAGGTGGGGTCGGTGAGCCCTTCCCATAGGCCGTCGGTGAACTCGGCATGGCGCAGCTTCAGGCCCCACCGCGCACCCTTGACGACGTAGGGGATCTGGCTCATGTTTTCGGTGCCGCCCACCAGGAACAGGTCGCCGTCTTCGGCCTGGATGGCGGCGAAGGCGCCGGTGATGGCCTGCAGGGCCGAGGCGCAGTTGCGCTGCACCGTGTAGGCCGGCACGTGCTGCGGGATACCCGCGTAGATCGCGGCGACCCGCGTGATGTTGGCCGCCTCCGATGGCTGGCCGATGTTGCCGAAGATCACATCATCCAACAGCCCGGGGTCAATGCCCGAGTCGGCGATGACGCGCTGCATGACGATCTTGGCCAGATCGTAGGCCGGCACGGTCTTGAACGCGCCCCCGAAGCTGCCGTTGGCCGTCCGCAGCGGGGTGCAAATGACGACTTCTTTCATGGAATGCTCCTTTCACTGAGGGTGGGGCAGGCGAGCCCCTTGAGATACAAGGCCAAAGTGAGGTGATACAGGCTGGCGGTATCGGTGGCGACCAGCGCGCGGCGCACGGGGTGCGCCATCAGCGCCAGGGCGCCATTCAGCGCGGCCCAGAGCGCGCCGGCAAACTGCCGGGCGTCACCGGGCGCAAACAGGCCCAGCGCCATGCCATCGGCGATGGCCTGGGCCACCAGGTCGAGCGCGTGATCGCTCTCGGCCTGGATCTGTTCCAGCAACTCCGGCGACAGACCACGGATAAAGTCGCTGTGGTCAAACGCGGTGAGCAGCCGGAAGTAGTCAGGCGCGCGCTGGGCAAAGGCCAGGTACGCATCGGCCATGGCGCGCAGCTTTTCGTCGGGGTGCAACAGCGAGGGGCCATTGTTGGCGGTTGCGAGCTGGGCTGAAAGGTCGCTGAGTGCGTGCAACACCAACTCGGCCAGGATTGCTTCCTTGGTTTCGAAATAGAGGTAAATGGTGCCCTTGGCGACCTCGACGCGCTGGGCGATCTGATCAACCGTGGCGCGGCGGAAGCCATCCTGGGCAAAGACGGCTCGTGCGGCCAGCAGGATGTCCTGCTTGCGGCGAGCCCGGTCTTGCTCACGACGTTCCTGTGTCGCCACGTCACGCTCCTACGCACATCTCTCGTCACTGGGATTGGGGAACCTGACTGCCGGTCAGTAACTGACTGTGTTTCAGTATAACGCAATGCGTCATGGATGTCAATAGTTGTGTGCTTTTTGTGCAAAACCTATCAAATGGATGGTAGGTTGGTGTGCGATACACCAAGTCACCAAGTCACCAGGTTACCATTTTTCCAAACCCCCGTCATTGTAGTACAATTGTGCCATGCCCATTCATATTTTGCCCCCTGAAGTCGCCAACCAGATCGCCGCCGGCGAAGTGGTAGAGCGGCCCGCGTCCGCGGTCAAAGAGCTGATGGAGAACAGCCTGGACGCGGGCGCGACCGCTATCCGAGTGGAAATCCGTGAGGGCGGCCGCCGGTTGATCCGCGTGCAGGACGATGGCTGCGGCATCCCGGCCGCCGAGGTGGGCCTGGCGTTTCAGCGCCACGCCACCAGCAAGATCGCCACGGCCGCGGACCTGGACCGCATCACCACGTTGGGGTTTCGTGGCGAGGCGCTGGCCAGCATCGCAGCCGTGGCGCACGTGACTCTGCTCACCCGCACGCGGGAGGAGAGCGCAGGCACGCTGCTGCGCGTCGTCGAGGGCCGCGAGGTCGCGCGCGAGCCCGCGGGCACGCCGCCGGGCGCCAGCGTCACTGTGGAGCACCTGTTCGCCAACGTGCCGGCTCGGCTCAAGTTCCTGAAGCAGCCCGCCACCGAGACCGCGCACATCCAACAGGTGGTCACCCGCTACGCCCTGGCCTATCCCGAACGCCGCTTCAGCCTGGTCACCGACGGCAAACTGCTCTTTCAGTCGTCCGGCAGCGGCAAGCTGTATGATGTGCTGGTGAAGGTCTACGGGCTGGAGATGGCGCGGGAGATGCTTCAAATCAGCGAATCAGCGAATCACGAATCGGATGATCGCCATTCGCCATTCGCTCATTCGCCTATTCGCTGTTCCGGCTACACCAGCGCGCCCGGCCTGCACCGCGGGAACCGCGGCTACATCACGCTGTTCGTCAACCGCCGCTGGTTCCAGGATACCTCGGTGGCCTATGCGGTGATCCAGGCGTATCACACCATGCTGCCGGTCGGCCGGTTCCCGGTCGCAGTGGTGTTCATCGAACTGGACCCGGCCGATGTGGACGTGAACGTTCACCCGACCAAGGCTGAGGTGCGCTTTCGCGAGCCGGGCGCGGTGTTCAGCGCAGTGCAGAAGGTCGTGCGGCGGGCCGTCGCCGATCACGCGCCGATCCCGCAGGTGGGCTTTGGCCCGGGACCGGCCGCGCTCTCCGGCCCGCAGGTGTTGGGCGGCGAAGGCTGGGCCGAGCGCCGCGACGCGCTGCTGGGCGCGGGTCAGAACCACCTCTTTCCATCAGCCACCCTGGATGCGGCAGGTTCTCCCTCGTCGGGCCAGCCACCATCCAACAGCGAACGACAAACCGTAGACACCGAACATCGAACATCGAACATCGAACATCGAACATCAGCCCTCCTCCCCCTCCTCCGCGTCGTCGGCCAGCTCGCTGCCACCTACATCGTGGCCGAAGGGCCCGACGGCCTGTATCTGATCGATCAGCACGCGGCGCACGAGCGGGTGCTCTACGAGCAGATGCTGGCCGAGCACGCGGCCAACCGGCTGGCGATCCAGCCACTGTTGGAGCCGCTAGTGTTGGACCTGAGCCCGGAGCAGGCCGCGGTGGTCGCGGAGGAGCTGGAGACGCTGAATGACCTGGGCCTGGCCATCGAGCCGTTCGGCGGCGCCACGTACCTGGTGCGCAGCCTTCCCACCATCCTGGGGCGTGACGACCCCCTGGCGGCTGTCACGGAGATCATTGACGGTCTGGCGCGGCGCGATGACCTGGTGGAAGCCACCCATGAGGCGCGGCTGGTGACGCTGATCTGCAAACGGGCGGCCGTTAAAGGCAACGCGCCCATGAGCCTGGCCGAGATGCAGGAGTTGGTGCGGCGGCTGGAGGCGTGTCGGTCTCCCCGCACCTGCCCGCACGGCCGGCCCACCATGATCTACCTGAGCGCGTCCGACCTGGCGCGGCAGTTTGGCCGGACGTAGTGGGCCGAGATTTCGCTGTTTTGGCTAGTGTGTGTATAATGGCAACCGTTAGCTTAATTCTAACGAGTAACGAGTGAGACCGGATGGCCGTTTGCGTCCGCCGCTTGTTACTCGTTACTTGTGTTTATGGAGGATTCCCTTGGCAGAAGCGTTGATCATCACCAAGTCGCCCCGCGACGACCACCAACTCGACCTGGCCATCCAGCTTGGCCCCGAACGCACCGAGCAGGCGCTGCAGCGGGCGGCCCGCGTGGTCAGCAAGAAGGCGCGTATCCCCGGCTTCCGGCCCGGCAAGGCGCCGTACGCCACCTTGCTGCGCACGTTCGGCAAACAAGGTCTGCTGAGCGAGATCCTGGATGACCTGGGGCAAGAGGTCTATAAAGAGGTGCTCGACTCTAACGAGTTTGCCCCCTATGGCCAGGCGGGTTTGGAAGATGTCACGTTTGACCCCGTGACCTTCAAGCTGGTGGTGCCGCTGCGGCCGACCGCCGAGCTGGGCGACTACAGCGACCTGCGGGTTGAGGCGCCGGCCGTCGAAGTGGGCGAGGCGGATGTAGACATGGTGCTTGAGCAGGCGCGTGCCGCGCGCACGACGCTGGAGACCGTTGAGCGGCCTGCTGCGTTCGGTGACACGGTGTTGGTGGATATCAAGGGCGTTGTGGGTGAGAACACCATCATGGACAATCAGGATTGGGAGTTGACCCTGCGCAGCGAGAGCGGCTGGCTGCCCGGCTTCGACGAGGCGTTCGTCGGGCTGTCGGCCGGCGAGGAGAAAGCGTTCGAGATCGCCTATCCGGAGGATTCGGCATCCCGTTACAAGGGCCAGGTTGCCAGCTTTCAGGCGACGGTGAAGGCCGTGAAGTCCAAGGTGCTGCCTGAGGTCACCGACGAGTTCGTGCAGGGGCTTGGCGACTACAGTGACGTGGCCGATTACCGCGCCCGGAAGCTGGCTGAGCTCACCGCGGCGCGCACGGCCGAGGCCGAAGCGAAGCTGACCGACCAGGCGGTGGACGCGTTGATCGAACGCGCGACGTTGGCCTATCCGCCCTCGGCCGTAGTTGATATGGTGGATGATATGGTGCGCGATATGGAGATGCGCCTGTCCAACATCGGCTACTCCATGAACGATTCGCTTCGGCTGCAGGGCAAGACCCTGGACGGCTATCGCGCCGAGTTGCGCCCCGCGGCCGAGCGCCGCCTTAAGGGCCAACTGGCGTTGGCTGAGTTGTCCCGGCGAGAAGGCATCACCGTGACGGCCGAAGAGCAACAAGCTGAGCTGGCGCGCCTGGTCGGTGAAGCGCGGGACGAGGCGCACGCCGACTCGCTCCGCCAGGTCTTCGGCTCCGAGTCCGGGCTGCACATGATCGAGCACGACCTGGAAACCACCAAGACCCTGGCCCGCCTGCGCGACATCGTGACGGGCAAGGTCGCGGCCGCCGTCGCAGAAGCTGCGGTCGGAGCCGCAGCGCCGGCCGCAGCTGAAGCAGCATCCGCAGCTGTCGAAGCGTCCACCGTCGCGGAAGACACGGTTGAAGCTGCTGCGCTGGCTGTAGATGTAGCGCCCCCCGCTGTCGAGGCGGTTGAGGCCGCTGCGCAACCCGCTGCGGACGAAGCCGGGGCGTAACCTGCGGCGGAACGGGCTCCGGCGCGGGAATGAAAACGGGTTATCCGCGTTCATCCGCGCTCGTCTGCGTCCCTCTTTCAGGTTGGTTGCGCCAGCGCAAAGTAAGCCAGACTGCTGCAGCACAAACGCATACCGGGTAAAAGTAACGAGTGATACGCAGTGTGCAGTACGTGTTATCACTCGTTTTGATAGCGAGTCAGATGCGGAATCAATTCCGCGTTACGAAGGAGCATTGACATGGACCCACGCATCCTCACGCCTCAGTCGCTGATCCCGATGGTCATCGAGACCTCGAGCCGCGGCGAGCGGGCTTTTGACATCTATTCGCTGTTGCTCAAGGAGCGTATCGTTTTCCTGGGCACGCCCATCAACGACCAGGTGGCCAACGTCATCGTGGCGCAGTTGTTGTTCCTGGATCGGGAAGACCCTGAAAAGGACATCCAGCTCTACATCAATTCGCCCGGCGGCCAGGTGTACGCCGGCATGGCCATCTACGACACGATGCAACTCATCCGGGCCCCCATCAGCACCATCGCCGTAGGCGTCACAGCCTCTTTCGGCACCGTGCTGCTGACGGCCGGCGCCAAGGGCAAGCGGTATGCGCTGCCGCACGCCACCATCCATATGCACCAGCCGTTGGGCGGCGCGCAGGGCCAGGCCACCGAGATCGAGATCCAGGCCAAGGAGATCCTGCGCCTGCGGGAGGAACTTAACGCCATCCTGGCGCGGCACACCGGCCAGCCGGTCGAGCGCATTGCAGAGGACACCGACCGCGACCGCTACATGACCGCGGATCAGGCCAAAGCGTATGGCCTGCTGGATGAAGTCCTGCACCCGGTCGTCAAAGAGGGCAAGGGCAGTGGCAAGTAAAGTCACGGCGAATGTTCAGCGTTGTTCCTTCTGCTCCCGCGAACAGGGCCAGGTGCGACGCCTGATCTCGGGGCCGGAAGGCGTGAACATCTGCGACGAGTGCGTGGGCCTGTGCCAGGAGGTGCTGATCGAAGACGGCGCAGCGGCGGCTGTGGCTGCTAGCGGCCCGGCGGCCGCGTCGGCGCCCAGGCTGCTCCCCCCGCGCGACATTTTGGCGCGGCTCGATGAGTACGTAGTGGGCCAGACCCGCGCCAAGAAGGTGCTCTCGGTGGCGGTTTACAACCACTACAAACGCATCGAGAGCGGCAAGGCGCACGACGATGTTGAGTTGGAAAAGAGCAACATCCTGCTGATCGGCCCCACGGGCTGCGGCAAGACGCTGTTGGCGCGCACCCTGGCGCGCATCCTGGATGTGCCGTTCACCATCGCCGACGCCACCGGTCTCACCGAGGCCGGCTACGTGGGCGAGGACGTGGAAAACATCCTGGTGCAACTGCTGCAGGCGGCCGACTGGAACGCCGAGCGCGCGGCCGTCGGCATCGTATACGTGGATGAGATTGACAAGATCGCGCGCAAGAGCGGCGACAACCCGTCCATCACGCGCGATGTGTCCGGCGAGGGCGTGCAGCAGGGCTTGCTGAAGATCATCGAGGGCGCCATCGCCAACGTGCCGCCCCAGGGCGGCCGCAAGCACCCGGATCAGCAGTACGTCAAGCTGGACACCCGCAACATCCTGTTCATCTGCGGCGGCGCGTTCTCCGGACTGGAGGACGTGGTGGGCCAGCGGATCGGCCTGAAGGGTCGCGTCGGCTTCAACACCACGGGCGCGGCGGCCGCGACCAAGGAAGCCCAGTCTGCGCTCTTGCTCCAGCAGGTGATCTCCGATGACTTGTTGAAGTACGGCATGATCCCGGAGTTCGTGGGCCGGCTGCCGGTCACCGTCAGCGTGGACCCGCTGGACGAGGATGCGCTGGTGGCCGTGCTCACCGAGCCCAAGAACGCCATCGTGCGGCAGTTCGTGCGGCTGTTCGAGCTGGATGGCGTCGAGCTGGTCTTTACGGCCGAGTCGCTGCGCGTGGCCGCGCGTGAGGCGATGAAGCTGAAGACCGGTGCGCGCGGCCTGCGCACCATCATCGAGCGCGTGCTGCTGGACGTGATGTACGAGGTCCCATCGCACCCCGAGGTGGTGAAGTGCGTGGTGAACGCGGCGTGCATCACGCACGACTCGCCGCCGCTGCTGTTGCGCAGCGACGGTCAGCCGATCGCGTGGGGCGAGTTCGTGCAAGAGATGGCGGCCTGAGCGGCGCGACAGCGGGGATGTACGTCTCCGCTGTCTTTGTATCCTGGGTGTGTTGTGCAATCACGTATCAGTTGACGTCAAGTGAGCGGGGCGTTATGACACCCGATGGGATGGCGCTGTGCCTGGCGTGCGGCTTCTGCTGCGATGGCATGTTGCACACCCACACGATCACGCAGCCAGACGAGGGCGGCCGCATGGCCGGCCTGGGGGTGAGCCTGGTTGATTTCCGGGGCAAGACCGGATTTCGCCAGCCCTGTCCGCTGCACCAGGCGGGAAACTGCACGGCGTATGCGGCCCGGCCGGCCACCTGTCGGGCCTATGAGTGCGGGCTGTACAAGTGGTTCATGGCCGGTGCTCTGAGTTGGCCGGAAGCGTTGGCGATTGTGGAGAGCGCCCGCGCCCTGCGCGCGTCCTTGCTCCAGAAATTGCCTGAGCAGCGTTCGTTTCGCGGTCTGTTGAACGTCCTGATGGACGCGGATGACGCTGCCGCACCGGCCGCCCTCGACGATGCGGTCGTGTTGACCGAGATCCTGGCCCTGGCGGTGCACCTGCACCGGCACTTCGATGAGAACGGGACTGGGAGTGATTGATGTCTGGCTTGACCCACCTGGATGACCAGGGCCAGGCGCGCATGGTGGACGTGGGCGCCAAGGCTGAGACAGAGCGGGAAGCGGTCGCCGCGGGCCGCGTCTGCATGCGACCTGAGACGCTGCGCCGGCTGCGGGAGGGGAACCTGCCCAAGGGCGACGTCCTAGGCACGGCGCGCGTGGCCGGCATCATGGCCGCCAAGCGCACCCATGAGCTGCTCCCCATGTGCCATCCGCTGCTGCTGACCCACGTGGCGGTGGGCTTCACCTTCGATGAAGATGCGTCCGCGGTGGAGATCACCGCCACCGTGCGCTGCCAGGGCCAGACCGGCGTCGAGATGGAGGCGTTGACCGCCGTCAGCGTGGCCGCACTGACCATCTACGACATGGCGAAGGCGGCCGAGCGGGGCATGGTGATCGAGGGCATCCGGCTGATCGCGAAGCGCGGGGGAAAGAGTGGGGAGTGGTTGCGAGAGGCGTGATAGGTGGTGCGTGATGCGTATTGAGCCATGATGTCCGTCTCTTGTTGCTTGAGTTACTGCGGTTTTCGTGCTATGATGTCTTCACCGGATTGATAGAGCGGTTGTTGGCGAGGCGTATATGCACGGAGTAGAATTTCAAACCACCGTCAAGGGCGGAGTCATCGAGATCCCGCCAGAGTATCGTAGCCAATTCAAGGCTGGCGTCCGCGTGATTCTGTTTTCCGAAGAAGTGGCAGAGTCATTGACCAGGGACGCGCAACGTCCATTTGGCCTGGCGTGCGGCGCATTTCGTGTGCCGGATGACTTTGATGCGCCTTTGCCAGAGTATATTTTGCGCGAGTTCGAAGGTTCATGAAACTGCTGCTCGATACGCAGGTCTTTCTGTGGTTCATCAGCGGAGATGCGCGCCTGTCTGCTAATGTGCGTGACGCCATCCAAAACTCCGAAAATGAGGTCTACCTCAGCGTTGTTTCCTTGTGGGAGGCTATAGTCAAGTATCAGCTTGGCAAGCTCCCATTACCGCAGGCGCCTGAAGATTACCTCCCTCTACAGCGACAGCAGCACGAGATCGCCAGTCTAGCCCTTGATGAGCCCAGTGTCATGCGGCTCGCCACACTCCCCTCCCTGCACCGAGATCCATTTGATCGAATGTTGATCTGCCAGGCCCTTCACCACGACTTGGTTATTGTGACTGCTGATGAGGCCATCGCGCAGTATCCGGTTCCCACGCTCGAACGCAGACGGTCTGGCGCGTGAGCATGCCAGTCAAGTCAATGTTCCCGGCGAAGCGTGATCGGAGGTGTCATCGTGACTGAAGAGATAACAATCCGCGTCCGTGCGTTCGCCGGCTTGCGTGAGGCGATGGGCGCGGCCGCGTTCACTGTGACGCTGCCGGAAGGTACGGACGTCGCCGGTCTGCTGGCGCGCCTGGCGGACGAGTGGCCGAACGCCAAACTCGGTGGCAAGCGTTTCACCGTGGCCGTGAACCGGGCCTACGCGCTGCCCACGCGCGTCCTGGCCGACGGCGACGAGGTCGGGCTGATCCCGCCGGTCAGCGGTGGGTCAGGTAGGGGCGATCCCTCCGTGGTCGCCCCCCCGGGGGCGGGCGCGGAGGCCCGCCCCTACGAAATCACCGACCGCCCGATCTCGCTGGACGACGTGGCCCGGCGGGTGGCCGCGCCCGAACGCGGGGGCATCACCGTGTTCGCGGGCACGGTGCGCGGGGTCACGCGGCCGGGCCAGGCCGACGAGGCGCACACCGATTATCTGGAATACGAGGCGTACCCCGAGATGGCCGAGGCGTCCTTCGCGCAGATCGCGGCCGAAGCCCAGGCGCGCTGGCCCGACATCAGCGCGGTCGCGGTGGTTCACCGGATCGGCCGGCAGGAGGTGGGCGACATCTCCATCGCGATCGCGGTCGCGGCCGCGCACCGGGCCAATACGTTCGACGCGTGCCACTACATTATTGATCGCATCAAGCAAATCTCACCGATCTGGAAGCGCGAGGTCGGCCCGAACGGCGCGAGCTGGGTGGAAGGGCCGGAGTCGGTGGTGTGAGATGTACAATGTAGGATGTAGAGGCAATACGCAATATGTAATCCCATGAGGTGATTCCATGACTCAACCAAGAACTCCCATCAAGATCGCGATCGTGGGCGGGGCGGGTGCAGTGGGCGCCAGCGCGGCCTATGCGTTGATGATCAGCGGCCTGGCCAGCGAGATCGTGCTGGTGGACGTGAACGAGCGCAAGGCCGAGGGCGAGGCGATGGACCTGGCGCAGGGCGCGCCTTTCGTGCGGCCGGTGGCGGTGCGGCACGGTTCTTACGCGGATTGCGCGGGCTGCCAGATCGTGGTGATCACAGCCGGCGCGGCGCAGAAGCCGGGCGAGACGCGGCTGGACCTGGTCAGGAAGAACACCGAGATCTTCCGCGGCATGATCCCGCAGATCGCCGCGGCCGCGCCCGACGCGATCCTGCTGGTGGTGGCGAACCCGGTGGACATCCTGACCTACGCCGCGCTGAAGTTTTCGGGTTTCCCGGCCGGCCGCGTCGTCGGGTCGGGCACGGTGCTGGACACCGCCCGGCTGCGCGCGTTGATCGGCCAACGGCTGGCGGTGGACCCACGCAGCGTCCACGGTTACGTCATCGGCGAGCACGGCGACAGCGAGGTGGTGGTGTGGAGCCGCGCGATGGTCGCCGGCATGCCCATTGCCGACTTCTGCGCGCAGCGCGGGCGCTCCTTCGATCAGTACATCCAGGAGCGATCGCTGACGAGGTGCGCCATGCGGCTTACGAGATCATCGAGCGCAAGGGCGCGACGTACTACGCCATTGGCCTGGCCATCTGCCACATCATCGAGGCCATGCTGCGCGACCAGAACACCATCCTCACCGTGTCCACGCTGATGACCGGTCAGTGCGGCGCCGGCGAGATTTGCCTGAGCCTGCCGTCCATCGTGGATCACGGCGGCGTCGAAGGCGTGCTGATGCCGGCCCTGAACGACGAGGAACGGGCCGCGTTCCAACGCTCCGCGCAAGTGCTCTGCGAGACGGCGCGGGCGGCGGGGTTGTAGGGATTGCGGATTGCGAATTTTCGATTGCGGATTTGTGCGCACTCCCGGTGGATGGCAATCCGCAATTCGCCATCGGAGTTCTCATGCGTGCGGTCATTCAACGCGTCTCCCAGGCCTCTGTCACCGTTGACGGTCAGGTCGTCGGCCAGATCGGCCGCGGGTTCCTGGTGCTGGTCGGCGTTACCCACGCTGACGGCCGTGCCGAGGCCGATTGGCTGGCGCGCAAGATCGCCGGGCTGCGGGTCTTCGACGACGTGGGGGGCAAGATGAACCTGGCGTTGGCCGACGTCGGCGGCGAGGTCCTCGTGGTCAGCCAGTTCACCCTCTACGGCGACGCGCGCAAAGGCCGGCGGCCCGACTTCCTCCAGGCCGCGCGGCCCGAAGTGGCAGAGCCGCTGGTGGATTATTTCGTGGCGGGGCTCCGCGGCGCGGGCCTGCGCGTTGAAACCGGCCGCTTCCAGGCGCTCATGCAGGTGGCGCTGGTGAACGATGGGCCGGTGACGATTTGGTTGGATACGGGAGATGTGGTGCATGAGACGTGATATGAAAAATCGAGATTTGGTCTTGACCTTTGGCGTTCTGCTGTTACTTGTTCTCCTAATCGTGCCCTTGCGCCTGTCATTGGCATCTCCGGCGTCGTCTTCTGAGGTTGCGGCCGCTGCCCAGCAGGAACGCGCCAACCAAATCATATCGGCCTCTTCATCGCCGACCGACCAGATCATCATCAAGTATCGGACGGCGGCAGGGCCACAAAGCGTCGTGGCCCCGGCATCTTCAGTGCAGATGGCCCGGTTGAGCGCCGCCGCAGGCGCGCCGCTGGCCTATGCCCGTGAGATGTCGGACGATGCGCATGTCCTGCGCCTGCCGGTCCGGATGCCCTTGGGCGAAGTGCAGGCCATCACGGACCGTTTGAGCGCCTTGTCTGAAGTTGCGTATGCCGAGCCGGACGCCATCATGACGCACACCACTGCGCCGCCCAATGATCCGCGCTACACCGAGCAATGGCACTACGCCGCGCCCGTTACCGGCCGCTACGGCATCAACGCGCCGGCCGCGTGGGATATCACCACCGGTTCGGCCGGTGTCGTTGTCGCGGTGCTGGACACCGGCATCACCAACCACGCCGACTTGAGCGGCCGGACCGTACCGGGATATGACTTTATCGCGGATCCCTGGACAGCCAATGATTGTTATGACGGCACGCCCGCTGAACCCAGCTCCTGGCACGGCACGCACGTGGCCGGCACCATCGGGGCGGCCACCAATAATGGCCTGGGCGTGGCCGGCATCAATTGGAACGCCAGGATCCTGCCAGTGCGTGTCTTAGGCAGGTGCGGGGGGTATATCTCAGACATCGCCGATGGGATGCGTTGGGCTGCTGGCCTCGCTGTGTCAGGTGTGCCTGCCAACTCGAACCCTGCTAAGGTGATCAACATGAGCTTGGGCGGCCCGGGCGCGTGTGATGCGACCTACCAGGGGGCCATTAATGCCATCGTGGCGGCCGGCGTCACGGTCATCATCAGCGCCGGGAACGACAACGCTGATGCCAGCGGCTATCGCCCGGCCAACTGCAGCAATGTCATCACTGTCGCGGCAACCAATCGCAACGGTTGGCGGGCGTCCTACAGCAACTATGGCACAACCGTGGAGATCAGCGCCCCCGGTGGTGAGACCGATGTCATAACCTCCAATGGAATTCTCTCCACTCTGAATACCGGCACGCAAGGGCCCGTTGCCGATACCTACGCTTACTACCAGGGCACCAGTATGGCGGCGCCACATGTGGCCGGCATCGCATCGTTGCTGTACTCGATCAACCCATCGCTGAGCCCGGCGCAGGTGCTGAACATCCTGCAAAACACCGCGACCGGCTTCCCAACAGGCAGCACCTGCACCACTGCTATTTGCGGCCGCGGCATTGTGAATGCCGGCGCTGCGGTGGCCTCGATCTCGGGACCCACGCGGACTCCCACTGCGACGGCTACAGTGACGCGCACCCCGACTCAGACGGCGACGCCCACGCAAACGTTAACGCCTACCCAGACACCTACACCGACGCAGACGCCCACCCCACGGCCTTTCACACCGACGGCCTTCGCACGACTGCCGCTTGTGCTCAAGGGCCATCCGGTGGCTACTGCCACTCCCACGCCGACACTAACGCCTACGCCCACCGCAGTATCCAACCCGATCGTCAACGGCGATTTTGAGGCGGGCAGTCTGGGCTGGACACAGTACTCGAGTCACAACTGGGATCTGATCACGACCGAGTTCCAGGGAAACGCAACGCCACGTAATGGTTCCTGGGCAGCCTGGCTCGGTGGAGATACTTTCGAGATCTCTTACCTTCAACAGCAGGTGATCATCCCTGTCAGCCGGCCTTACCTGGCTTATTGGCATTGGATAGGATCTGATGACCAGTGTGGTTACGATTTCGCAGGGGTGGTCGTCAACGGCATCGTCGTGAGCCGATATGATCTCTGCCTGGCCAGGAACACCTACGGTTGGGTCAAATACGTCGTCAACCTGAGCGCTTTTGTGGGGCAATCGGTTGCCTTGCAGATCCGCGTTGAAACCGATGGCTCTGCCAACAGCAACTTGTTCGTGGATGACGTTGCGCTGGTCTCCAGTGTGGCGGCGGCGGCCAGCACCCCGCCTGCTGACGCACCACGCATCACGGGTCAGACCGCTGCATCGTCGCGGGACGTCTCATCTCCCCGACGATCATCCCCCCCAGGATCAGTGCGCAGCCGACCAACTGACGCGGTCCCAGCACTTCTCCGATCAGCAGGTAACTGAACAGCCCGGCGAAGACCGGCTCGGCGGCGAAGATCAGCGCGGTGTGGGTGGCCGTGGTGAAGCGCTGGGCCACGGTCTGGATGCCAAACGCGGCCGCGGTGGCGAGCAGCCCGGTGAACGCGGCCGCGAAGAGGACGCGGCCATCCAGCCGGCCGATGAGCGCGAGCAGGCCGGCCGCGGGTGCGTCGAACAGCAGCGCGGCGGCCCCGCTGAGCAGCGCCACGGCGAGCACCTGGCCGAGGGTCAGCAGCAGCGGGTCGTGCCGCGGCGCGAAGTGGCCGGTGAGCAGGATGTGCGCAGCAAAGGAGAACGCACAGCCCAGCACCAGTAAGTCGCCCGGCGCGATGCGCAGGTCACGGGTAAGCGACAGCAACCCCAGCCCGAACGTGGCGAGCGCGACGCCGACCCAGGCATTGCGGCTCGGCGCCTGGCGTAATAACAGCGCCGCGGCCAGCGGCACGATGACGACCGACAGGCCGGTGATGAACCCGGTCTTGGCCGGCGTGGTCAACAGCAGGCCGGCGGTTTGAAACGCGTAGCCTGCGAACAGCGCGCAGCCGATCAGCAGCGCGGGCGCGCCAAGCCGCCGGAGTCGGGTCCACTTCACCAGATAGTTGCCGGCGAACGGGCCTGCGGGGCTGGCGGCCGCCAACTGCCGGCGCCGCCACAACGTGAGGGGTAGCAGCGCGACCGTCGCCAGCGCGAACCGCAGTGCCATGAAGCTGAACACCGGGAACGCGCTGACCGCGTCCTTGACCATGACGAAGGTGGCCCCCCAGATCAAGGTGACCAGCAGCAGCGCC
>DAOUAT010000264.1:0-2168 GCA_034433275.1 Anaerolineae bacterium | reverse complement strand
TCGCGCCCGCCTATCCTTAAAAATAGCGATATTTTGGGATATTGACCCTTGAAAGCCCTTGTAAATTCGACGCAACTCATATACAATGGCGACACGTGGAAATTCGTGTGTTTTTGTGGAGAATCAGGGTAAGAACGGGAAGAAAGCTCCTACACTGCACACCCTGTCCCACACCACGCCGAACTGCCATCCATATCATTACAACATGATAGTATTATTGTACACGATCAAGAAAGATTAGTCAATATGTTCCGCGGGGAATACGAGTACAACCTGGACGACAAAGGACGCATCCTCATCCCAGCCAAGCTTCGCGAAGAGCTTGGCGATGTGGTGATGATGAGCCGCGGCGGCGATGGTCAGGTGAACATCTACCCCAAGGCACGCTTTGAGGAAATCGAGCAGCGGGTGCGCGCCTCGGGCAACACCGCTGGCTTTCGCCAGGCCGATCGTTTTCTGGCGGCGGCCAACGAGTATGAAGTAGATCGCCAAGGACGTCTCATCATCCCGATTGTGTTGCGCAAACACGCCAAGCTGGCCAACGAAGTCGTGATCGTGGGCAACCGCGAGCGGATCGAGGTCTGGAACCCGGAACTGTGGCAGCAGATCTACGAACAGTGGGTGGCTGACTTCCGCTCGAACCAGGACGATTACAACAAGATCATCGAACTGGGTTTACCGATCTGAGCCTGCCCGATGGTACACATACCCGTTTTGCTGCGTGAAACCCTGGCCGAACTGGCCCTGGCGCCGGGCGCCAACTGCATTGACGGCACCCTGGGCGGCGCAGGCCATAGCGAAGCGCTGTTATTAGCAACAGCCCCAAGCGGCAGGCTGTTGGGCCTTGACGCTGACCCGGCAGCGATCGCTCGGGCGGAACGACGGCTGGCGCCTTTCGGCGCACGGGCGGTGCTGCGCCACGGCAGCTTTCGTGATCTGGCGCTGATCGCTGAGGCGGCCGGGTTCAGCCAGGTGCAGGCCGTGCTATTGGACCTGGGCATCTCATCTTTTCAACTGGAAGACGGGGCGCGAGGCTTCAGCTTTCAGGCCGATGGGCCGTTAGACATGCGCATGGACCCGGCCGCGCCCGTCTCGGCATGGGAGATCGTGAACGAATGGCCGCAGGACGCGCTGGCCGACGCGATCTATCGTTACGGTGAGGAGCCGCGCTCCCGTCGGGTGGCGCGGGCGATCGTTGAGGCCAGGCCACTGACCAACACGGCCGCGCTAGTGGATGTGATCGCCAGGGCGCTTGGCGGCCGGCACGGGCAGCGTATCCATCCGGCCACCCGCATCTTCCAGGCGCTGCGAATCGCCGTGAACGATGAATTGGGCGCGCTCGAAGCTGTCTTGCCGCAAGTGGTGCGGTTGCTGGCGCCGGGTGGCCGTTGCGCCATCATTACGTTTCATTCGCTGGAAGATCGCATCGTGAAGCAGTTCATCCAGCGCGAAACGCGTGACTGCATTTGTGAACTGGATCCGCAGGCGCGGCGAATCTTGGGCGAGGCGGCCTGTCGCTGTGGACATCGGGCGACATTGCGGGCCGTGACGCGTAAACCGCGCCAGCCAGCCGAAGCGGAGGCCCAACAGAACCCGCGCAGCCGCAGTGCCAAGTTGCGCGTGGCAGAACGCTTGGGCGAACCCAGTGCTTGATGAATGTTCGGAAAATCGGACTGTGCCCCATCATTGCCGGAGGAGCAGCACAGACCGGTTTTCAATCTCGGAGGAACATCATGCTAAACAGAGCGGCGAACACCTCTCTCTGGGCGCCTGTGCGCCGAGAACTGCTGGATGGGCCTATTTCCGCGCTGCTCCGCTATGCGCTGTTATTGCTGGTGTTGTGCCTGGTCGGCTGCTTGTACCTTCTGCAGACGAATGAATTGGCGCGCCTGAACGAGCGAACGCTGTCACTTGAGGCAAAGACAACACAACTGGAAACCCAGAATCTCACGCTCAAAATCCAGTTGGCCCAGTGGAACTCGCCTGGGCATGTCCGCAGTGAAGCGCTGAAGCAGAACTATGTCAGGAATCCAGACGTCTTGTACGTGAACACGTCTGGTGCAACGAACGCGACGGCCGGCCTGCCGGCTCCGGTAGGCCAGACAGCAGAGGCCAGGTAGATCGCCCGATGAGCAGACGATCCCGGTGGACCCGGTTTGGTGAAGATC
>DAOUAT010000263.1:0-3862 GCA_034433275.1 Anaerolineae bacterium | reverse complement strand
CCAGCAGCCGCAGGCCGCGCCAGGCCCACCGCGCGGGCCGCAGCGCGTGGTGCCGGGCCACCCAGAGCCAGCGGAGCAGCGACTCGGCCGGGCCGGGCCAGATGCGCCGGTCGCCGGCGTAGGCCGCGGCCACGACCCCCAACACTTGCTCCGGCCGCAGCGGCCGGTCAGGGGCCAGCCGGCCGTCGCCGTGCGCGATCCACGTTGTGGGGCGCAATCCAGCGGATTGCGCTACATGGCGGCGCACCAGGCGGTGCGCGACCAGCGCGTCGCCGCTGGCGAACACCACCAGGCTGCCCAGCGGCACGCGCGCGGGGAGCGGCGCGATCTCGATCTCGCTCGCGGCCGGCAGGGTGGGGCGCATGGAGGTCCCGCGCAGCGGGAAGCGGAAGCGTCCCTCCCGCGCCAGCGCCTCTTGCAGCAGGGGGAGCCACGTGGTGGTGGTGCGGATGGGTGATGCTCTGGTCATCGTCAGCGGCGAATCCATTCTACGGGCCGATACGCGGCGCGTAACGCCAGCCAGGCCGCGTAGCGGATGCGCTGCCGGCCGTCGAACGCGGCCCAGGTGGCCGCGGCGCGGCGCCACCAGCGGCCGGCCAGCAGCTCATCCCCTAGCCCCCACATGGCGCGGCCGGCCGGATCGGCGGCGAGATGGGCCAGCGCCGCGCGCACGTCCCCGGGCACGGCCGTGCCCAGCCAGCGGCCGGCCGCGTCCAGGCCAGCGGCCACGGCCAGCCCCAGGCGCCACGTCTCTGCCAGGTGGAGCACGCGCTGCCAGTCGAGCGCGGCCCCCGTCACCAGGCGGTGGAGATCCACCAGCCAGATCAGGCGCAGGTCGCGGCTGTGGTGCAGCGCCAGGTGCGCGCACCCGTGGATCAGCAAGGTCGCGGGATCAGGGATGCCCGCGCCGGGGAGGCCGGGCGCCGGCCCCGCAGCGCGCCAGGCCTCGGCGATGTCAATGGCCTCGATGTAATACGGCAGCTCGGTCAGGGTCCAATGGACCTCCACCAGCAGCCCCTGGTTGCCGGCCGCGCGGCCCATGGCGACCGACTCGGCTTTGTAGCGGTAAAGCCATCGGCCCAGCCGGCCATCCGCGGGCGGGCTCAGCCGCGCGTAACCCAGGCCCGCCAGCGCGCGTTGCGCCGCGGCCAGGCTGGCCCGCGGCGCCAGCAGGTCGAAGTCGCTGACGGGGCGCTCGGCCGGGCTGGCGTAGACCGTGCGACCCAACGCCGCGCCCTTCAGCAGCAGGCACGGCACGTCGCGGCCGGCCAGGGCCGCGGTGATCCGTTCCAGCGCCATTTCCATGCGCAGGCTGCGGGCCGCGCTGGCCTGGAACGCGGCCGCGAGCGCGGGGAACATGTCGGCTGGGAGGTTGTTGGCGGCAGCGGTGTGCTTGAGCGTGGCATAGAGCAGTGGGGCCAGGCTGTGAGCCTCGACCGCTGACAGGGCCGCGCGCCAGTCGCCAGCAGGGGGCGTCCCCGCTGGCCCGCCCGCCAGGACGCGCGCCAGCCAGCGCAGCCACGCCTCCGGCAGGGACGCGCCGCGCAGGGCGAAGGGTTCAAACATGGAAGTCACGATCTAACTAACCCCTCGCCCGGACGTCGCAGCTTGCTGCGTATAGCTGGTGGCGTCCCGGGGCAAGCCCTGGCGTCCGGATTTTCAAGGCAGATGGACATGCCGCGCGCGGCGCCACGGCCGATGAAAACGCAGCGGAGCATCCTGAGCGGAGCCGGGTAGGGCCCCGGCGTAGTCGAAGGATGCGCAGCGGTCTTCAGCCAAGGCCGCATCCTTCGACTACACTCCGCACCGCCAGCAGCAGTCCGCTGGCGGTGCTCTGTTCCGCTCAGGATGCTTCCAAAGTCAATCTCAGCGCAGTGCCCATGTCACGGGTGACACAAGCAGGGACGAGAACGGGAACGCGGACGACACGGATATCGCGGACTACGCGGACAGGAACAGCTTTTATCCGCGTAGTCTGCGTCGTCTGCTTAGTCCGCGTCCCATTGTCGGGCTAGTTCGTCACCCGGCAGCGGAGGCGCCTTCGGCCGCGGCCGGCTGGGGCTGGGGTTGGGGCGCGTGCCGGCGGCTGCGGCCGTTCCGCCCCCACCGGCCGTTGCCCGACGACTTGTGGTCGCCGCCCTCGCCGTCGCTGGTGTAGTAGTAGCCGTAGTTGTAGTAGTAGTAATAGTAGTAGCCGTCCCCTTGCAGCGGCATACGGTTCAACACGGCGCCGACGACCCGCGCGTTGACCCGGCGCAGCGCCTCGACCGCGCGCCGCGCGACCTCGCGGCGGGTGGATCCCGCGTCGAAGACCAGCAGCACGCCGTCGCACTGGGTGCTCAGGATGGCCGCGTCCGACAGCGCCACGGGGGGGGGCGAGTCCAGTAGCACAACGTCGGCCTGGGCCGACAAATGAGCCAGCAGCTCACGCATGCGCGCGGAGCCCAGCAGCTCGGCCGGGTTGGGCGGCAGCGGCCCCGAGGTGAGCACCGACAGCCCGGGCACGGCCGTGGGCTGCAGCAGGCCGTCGGCCACGGGGTGCTCCTCCAATAGCGCGGTGGTGATGCCGACGTTGTTGCGCAGCCCGAACACCCGGTGCAGCCGCGGCTTGTGCAGGTCGGTGTCCACCAGGATGATCCGCTTGTCGGCCTGGGCCAGCGCGACGGCCAGGTTGGCGACGGTCAACGACTTGCCCTCGGTGGGGCTGGGGCTGGTGACCATCAGGACGCGCAGGGGCCGGTCTACGGCCGCGAACTGGAGGTTGGTGCGCAGCACGCGATACGCCTCGCGGCCGGCCGACTGGCCCGCCATGAGCGCGGCCAACTCGTTGCCGGGGCCTATGCTCTCAATGCGGGGCACCGCGCCCAGGGTGGTGAGGCCGGCCACCTTTTCCACGTCGTCGGGGTTCTTCAGGGTGTCATCCAGGTAGTCCAGCAGGTAGCCCGCGCCGGCCGCCAGCAGGAAGCCGATGGCCGCGGCCAGCAGGATGGTGGCGCCCTTGTTCGGCCCAACCGGCCGGGCCGGCACGGCCGCGGGCTCGATCACGCTGATGCTGTTCAGCGCACCCTTCTGGGTGTTGGCCAGCAGCGCGGCGTAGTTGGCCTGCAGGGTGGCCAGCTTGTTTTGCAGGCCGGCGATCTGCGTCTGGGTGTCGGCGATCTGCCGCGCGCTGAACATGTTGGCCAGCTCGCTCTGCTTGCGGCCGATCTCGTCCTGGGTCTCCTGGATCTTGGCCTCCAGGTCGTTGAGCTGCGCGCTGATGAAAGCCTGGCGCTGCTGATCCTCGCGGCCGGGCGCGGTGGGACTCAGCAGGACCAGTTGGTGCGCGAGCGCGTCCGCCACCGCCTTGGCCCGCTGGGGGCTGGTGTCGGTGACGGTCAGCTCCACCAGTTGGGTGTTGGGCACCACACGCGCGGTGTATTCGGGCAGCCACGCCAGGCCCAGTTGGGCCATGGCGCCGGTCCGCACGGTGTCCCGCTTCACGATGTCGGCGTAGGTGTTGGCCAGTTGCTGGGTCAGCCAGAACTCATTGCCGTTGGGGTTGGGGTTCTCGATGGCGCTGCCGATCATCACGGTGGCAGTGGTGCGATAGATCGCCGGCTGGCGCAGGGTGGCCAGAAAGCTGGACGCGGTGGCGATCAGGGTCGCCGCCATGATCAGCCACCACCACTTGCGCAGCGGGCGGATGTAGTCTTTCAGTTCCATGGGTCAGCTCCGCGGCCCCGGCCGGGCCGCATTCGTGATTTCAGGGACATAGTATAGCAGGCAATCGGCGAATCAGCGAATCAGCGAAAGGCGAATCAGCGAATGGCGAATGGCGAATGGCGAATGGCGAATGGCGAATGGCGAATGGCGAATCAGC
>DAOUAT010000262.1:0-3324 GCA_034433275.1 Anaerolineae bacterium | reverse complement strand
CGGCCGCCCGCCCCATCACCGTCTGCGCGGGCTGCCCGCACCGCGGCACCTTCATGGCGATCAACCAGGCCGTGCGCCGGGCCGGGTTCAAGAAGGACGACGTGATGGTCACCGGCGACATCGGCTGCACCATCCTGGGCATGAACCCACCCTTCAACACCGTGTGGAACGAGCTTTCGATGGGCGCCAGCATCGGCATGGCCATGGGCTTCGTCCACGCCGGCGTGCAGACGCCCGTCATCGCCACCATCGGCGACTCGACCTTCTACCACGCCGGCCTGCCCGCGCTGGTCAACGCGGTGCAGCACCAGACCCCCATCACCGTGATCATCATGGATAACGGCTGGACCAGCATGACCGGGATGCAGATCAACCCCGGCACCTGCGAGCAGTTCCAGGGCGCGGGGGATGCCCGGCTCGACATCGCCAGAATCGTGCCCGCGCTGGGGGTGGATCAATTCTGGATCGTGGATCCGTTCGAGATGGATGACATGGCGAAGGTGCTGGGCGACGCGCTCAAGCTGCCCGGCGTCAAGGTCTTGCTGGCCCGCCAGGAGTGCGCCATCCCGGCCAAGCGCCGCGGCGAAGAAGCCGGCACGATCCGGGTCATTGACGAGAACTGCAACCAGTGCAAGCTCTGCATCACCGTCACCGGCTGCCTGGCGATCACCCTCACCGACGATTCGATCGCCATTGACCCCGACCAGTGCTACGGCTGCGGCCTGTGCGCGGTGGTGTGTAAGCGGGACGCGATTGAGTTCAAGCGGCTGCTGCCTGAGTTAGCGACACGGTGACACGGGGACCGGGAGACACGGAGACCAGGGGACACGGGGACACGGAGACAAGGGGACGCGGAGCAACGGTCAATACGCCAGCGCAAGGAGCAGCGGAGCAATGACGGCAACCGATACGCAATACGCAGTACGCAGTACGCAGCACGCAACATTCCACATTCCACATTCCACATTCGACATTTATTTCGTCGGCGTCGGCGGGCAGGGGGTGCTGACCATCGGCGAGATCATCTCGGCGACCGCGTTCCGGCTGGGGATACCGGTGAACTTCTACCCCACCAAGGGCATGGCGCAGCGCGGGGGCTTCGTCAAGGCGCAGCTCCGGCTCGGCCGCGCGGCCCCCGGCCCGGCCATCCCAGAGCGGGGCGCCGACCTGGTCGTCGCCACCGAGGTGTCCGAGGCGCTCAAGGCGGTGCGCTACGTCAAGCCGGAAGGCGACTTCGTGCTCTACGCGCACGTCTGGGCGCCGACCGCGGTGATGCTGGGCAAGGCGCCGTATCCGAAGCTGGACGAGGTCGCCGCGGCCACCCGCGCCGCGCTGAGCGACCCCGAGCATTTCATCGCCATCCCGCCCGCCGCGCTCCCCCTCTACGAAGGCGCGCCCGTGGCGGACAACATCTTCACCCTGGGCGTGGCGTTGGCCCGCACCCCGCTGGGCGCGCTGCTCCCGCCCGCCGAGGTGGAGGCCGTGGTGCGCGGTCGCTGGAAGCGAGGCGTGGAGCGGAACATGGTGGCGCTTGCAGCGGGGCTTGAATTTGGCGGCAACTCTCCGGAATCGAGGCTTTAGCCGGTCGCTCCCATGACGGATGAGCTCCCATGCAGCCCACAACCCACCACCCGCCGCACATCTACCTTGACGACACCTGGCACCTGATCACCAGCCAGGTGTACGATGGGCGATACCTGCTGCGGCCGGCGAGCCACAAGGAACTGGTGCGTGACCAGCTCAAAGCATTAGTGACCGAGTTCAAACTTCAACTGGGAGCGTGGGTCATCCTGGACAACCACAACCACGTCTTGGTCAAGAGCCAGACTGGCACCACGTTGAGCCGCTTCATTGGACGTTGGCATGGGCGGACGTCCTTTGAACTCAACGGATTGGACGGAACGCGCGGCCGCCAGGTGTGGCACAACTACTGGGACACCTGTATCCGAACTGAGGCTGACTATTGGACGCGTTTCAACTACATCCATCACAACCCGATAAAGCATGGCTATGTCAAGCTGATGGAAGAGTGGCCGTACTCGAGTTATCGGTTCTATTTGAAGCACAAGGGTGAAGAGTGGTTGGCGGACGTGTTTCGGCAGTATCCCGTGATTGACTTTACCGATCCAAACGATCGTTTCGAGCGAGTGACCGGCTGAAGGCTCGACTCCAGATTGGTCATAACTCCGGAATGGAGCCTTCAGGCGGTCTGGTCCGGTTGCGCGAGTGACCGGCTGAAGCCTCGATTCCAGAACATGGATTGATCATGACCTTACACCATCTCTTCTATCCCCGCGCCGTCGCCCTCGTCGGCTCGGTTGGCGAGGGCAAGGTCGGCTATGAACTGCTACGGCAGATGCTGCGCGGCGGCTACTCGGACGCGTTCGTGGTCAACCCGAAGGCGCAGGGCGCGCTGGGCGTGCCGGGGTACGCCAGCATCGGGGCGATTCCCGCCCCGGTTGACCTGGCGGTGATCTCCGCGCCCGCGGCCACGGTGGCCGGCGTGCTGGAGGAATGCGGCGCGGCCGGCGTCCGGGCCGCGGTGGTCATCTCCTCGGGCTTCTCCGAGATGGGCAACCGGGCCGGCGAGGCGGAGATCAAAGCGATCGCCGCGCGGCACGGCATCCGCCTGGTGGGGCCAAACTGCGCGGGCATCATCAACACGGCGCACCAGCTGTGCCCCACGATGGAGACCCTCCCGCCCCCCGGCCGCGTCAGCCTGATCTCGCAGAGCGGCGCGCTGGCGGGCGTGGTGCTCGGCTGGGCCGCGCGCGATGGCCTGGGCATCGCCAAGTTCGTCTCCTACGGCAACCGGGCGGACGTCAACGAGGTTGACCTGCTCGACTATCTGACGGACGACGACGCGACCGAGGTGGTCGGCGTCTACATCGAGACGGTCAGCGATGGCCGGCGTTTCATGGCCGCGACCGCCAGGTGCGCGGCGCGCAAGCCGGTCATCGTGATTAAGGCCGGCCGCGGGGAATCGGGCCAGCGCGCCACCCTGTCGCACACCGGCTCGCTGGCCGGCAGCGATGCGGTCTATGACGCCGCGTTCCGTCAGTGCGGCGCCATCCGGGTGGACTCGGCCGAGGAGCTGTTCGACCTGTGCCGCGGGTTCGTCGGTCTGCGGCAGGGCGTTCGCGGCCGCCGGGTCGCCATCGTCACCAACTCTGGCGGCCCCAGCATCCTGGCCGCCGACCGCGCCGAAGCGGTCGGGCTGAACGTGGCCGAACCGGGGCCGGAGATTCGCGCCAAACTCGCCGCCTTCCTCCCGCCCCACGCCGCGCTCAAGAACCCCATTGACCTCACCGTCGAAGGCACCGA
>DAOUAT010000261.1:0-3260 GCA_034433275.1 Anaerolineae bacterium | reverse complement strand
GTCAAATTGTCTGCGACCGCCCCTCGTGGTACAATCCCACCATGCCAAATCTGTCAGCGGGTTCGACCCCCGCCTTGCCCGACCGGGCGAGCAACCGGAGAGTGTTCATGTCTGCGACCCCACAAACCATCTCCCGCAAACTGGATCGTGTGCTGCCCGCGGTGCAGAAGCCGGCGCGCTACACCGGCGGCGAGTATAACAGCGTCGTCAAGGATTGGGGCGCGACCCCCTACCGCCTGGCGTTGGTCTTCCCCGATGTGTACGACCTGGGCATGTCCAACCTGGGACTGGCGATCCTCTACGACATCGTCAACCGGCAGCCCGACATGCTGGCCGAGCGCGCTTACGCACCCTGGGTGGATATGCTGGCCGCGATGCAGGCGGCCGACCTCCCCCTGTACGCGCTGGAGAGCCGGCAGCCGCTGACCGCTTTCGACGTGCTCGGCTTCAGCCTGCCCTATGAGCAGCTCTACACCAACGTGTTGACAGCGCTCGATCTGGCCGGCATTCCGCTGCGCGCGGCCGAGCGCATGGCCCCCACCCCTAACCCCTCCCCCGACGCAACGGGGGAGGGGGATTGGCCGTTGATCCTGGCCGGCGGATCGGCCTGCCTGAACCCGGAGCCAATGCACGCGTTCTTCGACGCGTTCTTCATCGGCGAAGGGGAGGAGGCGATCCTCGAGATCACGCGCGCCTGGACCGATGCGCGCCGCGCCGGCCTCAGCCGCCGCGATGCCCTCCTGCGCCTGGCCCAGATCGAGGGCGTGTATGTGCCGGCGCTCTACGACGTGAGCTACCATGAGGATGGGACGGTTTCTGCCTGTACGGTTCGTCCGGAAATTCGCAATTCGCCATTCGCCATTCGCAATCCTGTCACCAAACGCATCGTCCCCACCCTCCCCCCGCCGCCGACCAAATTCATCGTCCCCTTCCTGGACATCGTCCACAACCGCGCGGCCATCGAGATCCAGCGCGGGTGTACGCGCGGCTGCCGCTTCTGCCAGGCGGGCATGATCTTCCGGCCGGTGCGCGAACGGCCGCTGGGGGAGGTGTTGGACGCGGTGGATGCTGTGGTGCGGGACACCGGCTTCGAGGAGATCAGCTTCCTGTCTCTCAGCTCCTCCGACTACAGCCAGATCGCCGAGCTGGTGAAGGAAGTGGTGACGCGCCACGGCGACGACAAGCTCTCGGTCGGCCTGCCCAGCCTGCGCATCGAGTCGTTCAGCCTCGAATTGATGGGGCAGCTCGAAAAGGGCCGCCGGCGCTCCGGCTTCACCTTCGCGCCCGAGGCGGCCACCGACCGCCTGCGCGACGTGATCAACAAGCCCATCGCCACCCAGGCCATGCTGGACGTGGCGCGCGAGGTCTACAGCCGCGGGTGGACCACCATCAAGATGTATTTCATGATCGGCCACCCCACCCAGACGGCGGAGGATGTGCAAGCCATCGCAGACCTGGCGCACCAGGTGCGGCGCATCGGCTTCCAGGAGCTCGGCAAGAAATCGAGCGTGCGCATCGGGGTCAGCACCCTGGTGCCCAAGCCGCACACCCCCTTCCAGTGGGCGCCCCTGGCCGACGAGGCGACCATCCGGGAGCACATCGGCCTGCTGGAGCGGCAGTTGCGCGCACCGGGGCTGGAGTTCAGTTGGAACAACCCGCAGGAGACCCTGGTCGAGGCCGTGCTCAGCCGGGGTGACCGCCGCCTGGCCGATGTGATCCAGCGCGCCTGGGAGCTGGGCGCGCGCTTCGACGGGTGGGGGGACCAGTTCAACTTCGCAGCCTGGCGGCAGGCATTTGCAGAGAATGGGCTGGACCCCGACTGGTACGCCCGCCGGCCGCGAGATCTGGACGAGGTGCTGCCGTGGGATCACATCAGCGCGGGCGTGAGCAAGCGCTTCCTGGCCGACGAGTATCGCCACGCGCTGCAGGGCGCGGTGATTGACGATTGCCGGGAGCACTGCTATTCGTGCGGCATCCTGGGGCAGTTCAAGGAAGATCGCCGCGGCGCCCCCGATGACGCCTGGGGCTGCCCGCCATTGGGCCAGGGGAAGGTGCGCCAGCCGGTCAGTGTGCGGCCCGTGCCGTTGTACTTCAACCAGGAGATGAGCCCGGAGCTGGCCGCAACCAGCGGTACGCGTGGGGCGCAGCGGGCGAAGTAGCATCCATTGGCAGTAGATCACGATTCTGGCTCATGCAAAGACGCCAAGAACGCAAAAGGCTTTTATCTTAGCGGCTTAGCGCCTTTGCGTGAGATTTGTGCTTTACTGATTCTGGAGTCGAGGCTTCAGCCGGTAAATCGCGTTGCACTACACTCACAATCGGCGGGGCTTTTTCAGGATGTTGCCAATTCAGGTCAAAAGGAAGGACTTCGAGGCACTGATACGCCAGCGCATCAAGCGCTTCCGCGTTTAGTCTTTCCGCATGTTGATTGATGATTGCCAGGTCGCGAGCATCTCGTTCAGCTCGTGAAAAGGTGTCCGGAATCTTGTCTTTCATGCTGCGAGCATACTACGATGCACACCGCCTTGTCAAACCATGAATGAAACCTACACCCAACGGATGCGCGTCACCTTTGCCACCGACGACACGGTGAAATACGTCGGCCATCTCGACATGCACCGCGCCTGGGAGCGGGCGATCCGCCGGGCGCGGCTGCCGCTGGCCTATACCCAGGGCTTCAACCCGCAGCCGCGACTCCAGTTCGCGGCCGCGCTGCCGGTCGGGTTCACCGGGCAGGCGGAGCTGGCGGATGTCTTCCTGAACGAGGCGCTGGCGCCGGCCGAGTTCCTGGCCCGCCTGACTGCTGCGCTGCCGCCCGGCATCCGGCCTTACCACGCCGAGCCGATGCCCCGTGAGGCCCCATCCCTGCAATCGCAGGTGTGCGGGGCCACGTATCGCGTCGAGGTCGAGGCCGATGAACCAGCGGACGTCTTTGCTGCGCGACTGGACGCGTTCCTGGCCCGGCCGGAGGCGTGGCGCGCGCGGCGCAAGGGCAAGGAGATGGGCCGCTATGACCTGCGGCCGCTGGTGCAGGCGCTAACTTACCTGGGGCCGTGCGATCTGGGCCACGCGTTCGGGGTGGTCATGCGCGCCGAGCCCGGAGCCACCGGCCGGCCCGACGAGCTGTTGGCCGAGCTGGGGCTGGAATCGGCGTCCCGGCGGATCGTGCGGGTGGCGTTGGCATTTGGGTGACGGGGAACTCAGGGAATTGAGGGAACTGGGGGGAACTCAGGGAACTGGGAGGAACGTAGGGAATTGAG
>DAOUAT010000260.1:0-6375 GCA_034433275.1 Anaerolineae bacterium | reverse complement strand
GCGGTCGCCTACGAGCGCGCGCTATTTGCTGCGGCCGAACCGATGCCCGAATCCGTTGGCGCGGCCCGTTGGCGCGGCCTGTGGGCCGCACTGCGGCGGCTGTGGTGGCGCGCCGCCTGGCCGGGCGTGACGCCAAGTAAAGTTTGTAATTTTTGGGGTATTGACAATACGTTCACCCGGTATTACACTTGTGCCAAGAATGTGCAAAACCGCGTGTGACCATGAGCAGTCCAAGTAACCCATAACCTTGCACTCATAAGCGGCCGACGTCATGGCAGGAGGGACTATGCGCCAGAGACCTCGCTTCCGCAACTTCGATCTACGCCTTGAGGCGGCCGAACCCGACGGCTGTGCGATTTCGGTGTCCTCGTCCCCTGCCGGCGAAACAGCAAGACCTGCGCGGGCGCCTCGCCCCCCGCAAGACCCCTCTCTCTTGACACTGTTTTCCAATGAGCCGCGCTGCGACGAGGGGTGCCTACGCCGCGCCGGGCAACTGCTCGCCGATTTTCTTCTGTCCCCCGGCGCGGTGCGTGATCTGTACCAGCGCAGCCTCGGCATGGCCCAGAGCGAGGGGTTTTCGTTGCGCCTGCGCCTTAATATCCTGCCCCCTGAGTTATCAGCTTTGCCGTGGGAGTGCGCTTATGATGAGAGCGCGCACGAGTACTTTGCCTTGAACCCGCGTTTCAGCCTGGTGCGCTATCATAGCCTGATGCTGCCGGCAGATTCAGTGACAAGCCTGACGCCGATCCCGATCTTGATGGTGGTTGCCAGTCCAAGTGGTTTGGCGCCGATCGCGGCAGCCGAGGAGGTGGCGAACCTGACCGGGGCTGTCGCCGAACTGTGTCAGCAGGGCAAGGCGGTTCTTGATGTCCTTTTCTCCGGGCCGGATCGTGAACGCCAGGCAATTAAGATGAGGATAGTGCAGCACGAAGCGGTCAATCTGCTGGAAGGTGGGGCGTGCCTCGATGATCTGAGTCGTGCGCTTAAGCGTGGTTATCGGGTGTTACACTTTGTCGGACATGGGGCTTTTTCATCGGGTGTGGGCGGCCTCTTGGCCCTGGCAGGCGCGCAGGGCCAGGCAGAGTACGTTGACGCTACCAGGTTGGCGCGCGCAGTGCGCGAACAGATGGTTGCCGCTGTCGTGCTGAACGTGTGCGAATCGGCAACGGATGACACGGTGCGCTCGTTCATGGGGTTGGCGCCCAACCTGATCCAGGCCGGCATCCCTGCCGTCATCGCGATGCAGCACAGCATATCCGATGCTGGGGCGTTGTGCTTCTCGCGCCAGGTGTACCGCGCGCTGGCAGCCGGTGATCCGCTGGATGCGGCGGTGACAGATGCTCGCAAGACTATGAGTGCTGCACCTGAGGTGCGCCTGGGAGAATGGGCCATTCCTGTCCTGTTCATGCGCGCCGAACACGGCCTGTTGTGGGAGGTGGATCCCCAGCGTCGAGTTGTGGTCGAGCGGATGGATGCGCTGGGGCGGATGGCCGCCGATACCGCAGCTCACGATCGGACGGCCGCAGGCCGGTTGCTGGCGCAAGGGGTCGGCCGTTATGCGGAACGCTTGCGCCAGTTAGCCGACAGCCGCGGGGCTTATGGTTCTGCACAGCCGTACAAAGGGCTGCTGGCGTATCAACTAGGCGATGCCCATCTCTTCTTCGGCCGCGAGCGCGCGATCAGCGAGCTGCTTGACCGCTTGCAGCGCGGGCCGTTGACCATCCTCCACGCTGAATCGGGCGCGGGCAAGACCTCACTGCTGCAGGCGGGCATCACGCCGCGGCTGATCGCCGATGGCCATTTGCCGATCCACCTCCGGCCTTACAACAGCAATCCCGCCCTGGCCTTGAAGCGCGCGCTGCTCCCTGAGCTGCGGGACGCGCCCGATCTGGCAGCCATGTCGTTGCGCGAATTTCTGCTGCGCGTAACCGGACTCCTCGAACCCGAAGCGCAGCTATACGTCCTGCTCGATCAATTTGAGGAGTTCTTCACTGAACTTGAGCGGGACGAGCGGACAGCCTTCGTGGCTGAACTGGTTGACTGCGTTGCGGATCCGCTGCTGAACGTCCGCTGGCTCCTGGCGTTGCGCAGTGAAGCGTTCAGCAACCTGGCCAACTTCGAGCCGGGCATCCGCAACCCTTTCGAGAACAACTGGCGCCTGGAGCGGCTCACGCGGGCTGAGGCTGAGGCCGTGGTCGCCCAGCCGGCTGCCCGCTTTGGCGTGACTTACGAGCCAGATCTCATGCGCCTGCTGCTGGACGACCTGGATAAGGATGGCGTTGCGCCGCCTCAGGCCCAGTTGGTGTGCCAGGCACTGTATGCCGAGCGTCCACCCGGTGCGGCGGTCATCACGCGTAGCCTGTACGACAGCTTGGGCGGGGCGCGGGGCATTCTCCAGGGACATCTCGAGCGCGTGTTACGCCGCGATTTGCCCCCCGAACAGCGCGTGGCCGCGCAGTTGATGTTGGAGGCGTTGGTCAGTTCCGATGTGCGCCGCGTGTTGCGCACACGGGACGAACTCGCTGCTGAGTTAAGCCTGCGTCATGTGCCGCCGGAGACGGCGGATGCTGTACTGGAGCGACTGCTGGAGAGCCGCCTGCTGCGGATCCAGGAGAGTGGCTCGGCCGGTGAGAAGGTCGCTTATGAGTTGGCGCACGATTACCTGGCGACGCAGATCGAGGTGAGCCCCGAGGGCCGCGGTCGTAAGGCCGCCCAAGAGCTGCTGGTGCGGGAGTTGTTGAGCTTCAAGTTGCACGGCACGCGGCTGCACCCACGCGCACTTGAGGTCATCGGCGCCCATGTTGACAGCCTGGTGATTGACCGCGCTGCGGCCGAGTTGTTGGTGCGAAGTGCATTCGAGACCGGTTTCGGACTTGACCAGTGGTTGGCGCGCGTCCCGGCCGACCTGGCGTGCCAGGTGCTCCTTGAAGGTCTGATGGATACCGATAGCGAGCTGCGGGTGCGTGCGGCGCAGCATCTTCAAGCCGATTGCGATGACGAAATTGTGTCCGCCCTGGCCGATCGGTTCATTCAAGATGACGTGGCCGAGGTGCGAGAAGCCGCGATAACTGCCCTGGCTGCACGTGCGCCTGGCAGGGCACGCGCACTGGCCCTGGCCGGCTTGCGGCATGACGATCCGGGACGCCGCGCCGAAGCGGCTGCCTGCTTGCAGCTGTTTCCTGATCATGAAACGGTTCAGGCGTTGTTCGCGGTCGTCGCGCAGGATGAAGACAAGCACGCCTGGACCACGGCGCTGCGGGTTTTGAGCGCCAGGGCAACGCGGCCGTTCCTGGACGATTGGCGTCCGTTGCGCCGGGCTTCGGCTGCGCGCCAGGTCGCTGTCTACAATCTCCTGACCGAATGGCGCACGCCCCGTCCGCTGGCCTATCACCTCCACACGTTACCCGCTTTGGCGCAGCAATACCTGAAAAGCAAGTGGCGCGAGAATTGGCCCTCATTCATCGGCGCCGGGCTGGCCCTTGCTGTGATGGCCTATTTCGTGTTGGCGTTGTGGCAGGGATGGCCGCCGTTTCCCGCCAGGTGGACGCGCGTGCCCGACACGCCGGCCGTGGGATTCAGCACCCTTGACGTGGTTGACGGCCGGGTGTATGCCGGCACCTTCGACTACGGGCTAGCTCGGCGTGAACCGGACGGCCGGTGGGCTTTTGGCCTGCGGGCAGGGTTGCCGACGGGTGATCCTGCAAGAAAATCTGATCCTGCCTCCAATGTACATGCGATCTACGATCTGGCTGTGGCGCCCGACGCGCCGGATCGGGTTTTCGCGCTGGTGGCTGATGCCGGCGTGTTCGTGACGGAGGACGCAGGCGGCAGTTGGACGCAAATTGGAGCGGGTGTCGTTCCGACGGATACCCTTTTCGCCGCGATCGACGCCCACGGTCAGTACGTCCTGGTGGCTGAAAGCACAGCAGGGTTGTACGGCAGTGATGATCTGGGCCAGACCTGGCGTCGCTTAAGCGGTGAAGGCGAACTGCCGGACAGTGGTTTTCGGATAGTGCGTTTTGCCTCGAAGGGAGAAGTCTACGTCGGCGGCCCCGATGGCGTCTATCGGGGAGAGGGTGCTTTTCCGTTCACCTGGCAGAAGCTGATCGGCGTGCCGTCAGCGTTTTTCTTGGCTGTCGGGAGCGACGGCCGGCTATTCCTGGCCCTGGGTGTTGACCGCCCGGCCCAGGCAGCCTGTTATGATCCCAGTAACGGCTTGTTGACCGTGCAGACGTATGTCGCAGAGAACATCACCGCCGTACACAGTGATCCGTCCCTCCCGGATCGATTCTGGGTGGCGACGACGGGAGGTGTACACGTGCTGTCCTGCGATCCCAGCACCAGTGGCGCGCCGTTTTTGGCCCAGGGGATCTTCGATTTGATACCGGTGCCGCTGCCCGACGGCAGTTTCACCTGGCTGCAAGCCAGCGATAAGGGTTTGTATCAACCGCCGCGTTAGCTAACGCGGCCAGTGGACAGCAAACCAGGCCCTTGGGAGGTCGTGTGCAGCTTCTATCCACCAGTCTGATACCATATTACTTTGCGGGCGGCGCCGAAGATAAGCCATCCGAGCTTGAGGACGTTCAGGTAAGCCTGTCGCCTGACCTTGAGCCGGCTCCCCTGCCGCCACAAATCAAGCCAGATGAGTTGCCCTTCCCACCGGTTGACCCTGTACGTGCCAGGCAGGCCCTCGCCACCTTTTATGATGCGCGACGCGGCCCGCGCATCGGGCTGGATATTGAGACGGGCTTGCCCGCCTTCTTATACGGCGACCTGGCCGATCGCGCCTCCGGTGATCTTCTGGAAGCATCGGCCGCGTTCCTCATGGCTCAGGAACCGCTGGTGGCAGGGAACATGGATGAGACGGTGGCACAGCCGGCGTGCATCTATCGCTGGTCAGGCGGCACGACGCACATCGCATGGCGCCAGACCAACAGCGCAGGCGTGCCCGTCTATGGCGCAGCCATAAACCTGACCTACTCCGGGCGTCATCTGGCCTTCATTGCCAACACGTTGCACTCAGCGCGCCGCGCAGAGCTGGACGCTTTCACCTGGGATGAGTCCTGGCCAAAATACCTGGAACAGGTGAGTTGGCAGCAAGGGCCAGAGCTCACGGTAAAGTTGGGTGCCCTGCCCGAGGAACTGCGCCCTCGCACTTTCGAGCCGCCGCGGGATTTGAGGCAGGAATCTGCCGAGCGCGGCTGGCGGGCCGACCGCTGGATCTTGCCCCTGGTGCCCCGCCAACCACCGGTCACAGAACAGGACATGATGGAGATCCTGCTCACGGATGCCGCGGCCCTACGTTTACCTGGTCGTGGGGTCTACCGCCCGATCTGGCGCACTGTGGGCGTGGATGCCCAGGGCCGGCGCTGGTTGCTGTTCGTGGATGCCGAGACTTATGAGGTGTTGGCGGTCGAACCGACTCGGATCGGGGATCAAGTGGATGCCTGGGTCTTTCGCACTCCGGCTGATGCAACGGCCGCTGCTCCCGATCTGGTCACGCTGGACTTCGGCGCTGGCAACCCGGATATCGAGCATGCGGACTACGTGACCCTGGCGGGCGCGCGGATGGCAGATCCTGAGGAAGCAGTGGTCGGAGAACCGGAGGAAATGGCCACCCGCCGGCTGTTGACCGCAACCGCCTTCTATCAGGCCCGCCAGGCGCAGACCGGTTTTGGTTCGTTATTAGCGAGCCTGGTGCTGGATGCGGCCATCACGATGCCACCACCTGGCGTCCGTGACCCCACCTTGGGCGTCGTGGTCAGCCTCGATGAAGCAGTGGCGACGGGCGCCTATGATTTTGTCGCCAATACCATCCACTTCGGCCGCGGCGTGCCGAGCAGTAGCGCACCGGTTGTCCCGGCCGTCTATGAGCCCGGCCTGGATGGTGATGTGCTGGCGCATGAGTTCTGTCACGGGATCACGCGGTTTCTGAACAGCCTTGTGTTCGAGTATCACAACCATAATGACGTCAAGGAGTTACTGACGCGCCAGTTGGACGAGGGCGTGGCATTCTACTTCGGTTGTTCGTTGAGCGGGGGCGCAACCTGGGCCGAGTATGCCTATGCGGACTGGGGTAACTTGCGAAACCTGGCGGCCGGATCAGTGAGCGCAGCGGCCGCACCATCAGATCCCCACGGCACAACCTACCGGTTGGGTATGTGGTGGGCACGCGTTTTTTGGGCGCTGCATGGCGCGCCGGGCGTTCAGGCGGACAAGTTGATCCTCAAGGCGTTGACCAGCCTGGCGGGGCCATTGACCAGGCCGGCGGTCATGTTCTACGCGTTGCTGGATCCCTTGGAGCAGTACGGGCCGCTGAGCAGCGTGCGCGCGGTCTTGCAGCAGACGGGCATCCCGTTCTGAAGGTCCTTGGGG
>DAOUAT010000259.1:0-3960 GCA_034433275.1 Anaerolineae bacterium | reverse complement strand
GAAGATTACGTGATCCGTGCTACGTGGTGCGTGATGCGTGATGCGTGATGCGGGTGATCGCCTCACATGATCACGTCATCACGTAGCACGTCGTCACGTAGCACGTCATCACGTAGCACGTTCAAACGCTCTCTTGCAGCCACGCCCGCGCCAGCACCCACCGCCCTTCGGCCAGCAGGCAGCGCAGATCGAAGGTCTCCTGCGTGGGGGTGCGCACCAGGAAGCAGCGCCAGGTGACGCCGGCGGCGGCCTCGTCCCACTGGCGGCCCCAGTCGGCGATGTAACGGGTGCGATTTCGCCAGATGAACGCAGTGGGCTGCACCCGGCCATCGGGCAGGAAGCGGGCCTGGACGAGAACCGGCTCGTTGATAGATGTAGGAAGTGACATGGTGATCTCACCTCAAAATGGCCGTTATGACCTGGTGACGCTGGACATGGGCTTCACGCTGGTGTCCATCCGCAGCGGCTACGATGCGCGCCTGGCCGAGATGCTCACCGGGGCCGGGATTGCAACGACCCTCGCTGACGTGCGGGCCGCACAGGCGCACTTTTGGGAAGCCTGGCTGCCGGAAGACGCCGGCCGGGTCTGGGAACCCAGCCTGGAGGCTGACCGGGCGTGGTCGCTGGAGATTGACCGGCGGACCCTGGGCTATCTCGGCGTGACCGACCCGGCGCTGATCCGCCAGGCGAACGCGCGTGCCGACGAGCTCTTCAACGACCCAGCGACCTACACGGTGTACCCCGAAACGTTCGAGGCGTTGGCGGCGCTGCGCCGCGCCGCACCGCGGCTGGGCATCCTCTCCAACTGGGGCTGGCGCCTGCCCGACCTGTGCGAGCGCCTGGGCTTCGGCCCGTATTTCGATTTCATCATCACCTCGGCCCGGGTGGGCGCCAATAAACCGAACCCCCGCATCTTCCACGCGGCCCTGGCGCAAGGCGGCAGCGAACCGGGCCGCACGCTCCACGTGGGCGACAGCCTGGGCGCCGACGTGCGCGGCGCGCAGGCCGTAGGGATCACCGGCGTCCTCCTCGACCGGGCCGGCACGGCGCAGCCGGATGGGTATCCGGTGGTGCGGAGTTTGGTCGAGGTGGCGGAGTTGCTGTGACGTTTCCCCCGGACTCGGCACGAGGGTGTCCGGGCTGAGGAACCGGCCCAAAACGGGTGAATCCCCCACGGGGAGACTGCGCGCTAGTGGCGCGCATTGTGATCATACAACGACCCCAGCCCCGCCTCCTCGCTGTGCTGGCCGATGAAGTTCACCCTGAGCGCAGTCGAAGGGCGGTAGTCGGTTGGTAACGTGCTGGCCAGCCCGCGCGGCGCGCCGTAGGGCGTGTAGCGCTGCGCGCGCACGGCGCCGGTGCTCGGGTTGTAGCTCACGCTGGTCGAGCCGAAAGCCTATCCCTGCGTACCGCAGGGCAAGCTCTGAGCAAAGTCAAAAATTGGTCATCCAACAGGGTTGCCCGCAGTCATCACAACATCCCCGCCGCAATCAATCGTTGGCGTTCGGCTACGCGGTCAGGATCGTTGAGGCGCAGCAGGCGCACCGTGACACGACCCTCTGGCGTCAGGGGCACAATCTCGGCGCCGACGAGGCGAAAGTGCTGTTCCCACACCGGCAAACGCGGATGATTAAGTGGCACTAACTGATTTGTCAGCGGATCAAAAGAGCCAACGTTCGGCCCCTTGTAACGGTTGCACCGCAAGCAGGCCAGGGCAAGGTTGGAGGGGTGTGTCTCGCCGCCATGTTGCACGGGGATGATGTGATCAGGCTCATGGCGGTGCAGCGCGACCGCCTCAGGTAGCAAGCAGTATTCACAACGATGGCGAGCCTGTTGTGCAACTCGGCGCCGCAGGGCGGGTGAGATGACGGCGGTCATCAGTTTTCCCGCCGGGCCTGCTCTGCAACTTGCGCCTTGAGCATGATCAGGATGTGTTCGAGGCGCTCCAATTCCGCCAACTCCGCCTGTTCCGCTTCGCCGAGCAGGCTGGCCGCATTGAGGGCCAGCAGCCGTTGTAACCGGCGCTGCGCACGATCTGACACATGGTAGGCAGAGACTTCTTCCACGCTGGGGTTCCGCAACAAGAAGTCAACGATCTCGACAGATGTCTCCGTTGCAGGTGTCTTGAACCGTGCCAGACTTAGCTCCAGCACCGCGGGCAACCAACGTCGTGCCGGCAGAATCCGGCCGGCCAATTGATCGGACAGTTGCATCGTGACATCAATCATGCTATTCCCTCGCTTAACACCACGGAAAGGCCGCCGACTAAGATTGCGTAAACCATTACGTTTTTATCTGGCCTAATTCTAGCACACCCACCAGGGCCCGCCAAGTCCTCCATAAGCAGGTTGGGAGATAAGCCCACGCTGTGCCCCAACTCTGCGGATTGCCCGGACTCGGCACGAGGGTGTCCGGGCTGAGGAAGCGGCCCAGCGCGGGTCGTAGAATCTTGCCCCGTAGTACCTCAGCCCCGTGCCGGCGCCGCGCGTCTGGCCGGTGTACGTTGTTGCCGTACTTAAAGATTGGAATTCAGTTCCAGCCAAACTCTTTGGCTCGCTCGCCCCACTTAAGATGTGCTGCCTGTCTCGCGCGTTCTTTTACAAGTATAGCAAGCTCCTCCAATACGGTGAAGTCGCCCATTAGAATGTCCGCTCCAAATGTCTCCAAGTCGCGCGCATAGCTGGCTATCGCTGTCTGCGGGTCATAGCTTGACCAATTTGAAAGGTCAAGCGATTGGACCTGATATCCTGGCTTGCGTAGTGCTAATAGATCTTCAATGTCAAAGCAGTGAAGCTGCGATTCGGGACGGATTTCGCCGGGATTCAGGACAATACTATGGTTGACGAGTTGGCAAATCTGTACAAAGATACGGTATTCCCTATGTTCATAAGTTATCCGAATGGCTGTAGTGTCGTTTAGCAAATCGCACCCAGAAATACCTAAGGAGGTTTTCCTCTTGGTGATCTCAAACCTGAAACGTGACGCTATCTGAGCGAAGGCGCTCCTACAGGTTGCATAGAATGAGCTCTGATTCACAGCTATGGCCTTTCTATCGGAATGACGGGATATCCTAGCTTTTCGAGAATACGCTTTTCCAGGGCATAGAATGAACTACGCGTTGCACGACTTGGATCTAGCCCGATGTCGAGGATTTCGTAACCCTGTTTGACTTTATCCCTGATCCATCGTTCATTTCGTCGCAATGATTCGGCTAAATCGAAGTTTTCCTTTTTGAAATTCTTGCTCCATGCCTGATACCACTTTGCGTCATGTTCACGAGCTGCCGTCTTGACCGCTTCCATACCTTCACCAATCACGATTCTCTTCTGAGCAACCTCGTTAGTTGCTCCAATGATCTCATCTGCATGTTTCGCAACCTGTTTCCCGACCGCGCCTGACACGCCCGGGATCACCATCCCAACCAAACCAGGCACGCTACAGTCGCCGCCCAGGCAGCCACCGAGCGTCGTGGCATAATCGGCTGGCTCGAAGATGACCGATGCAAGTCCAAGCACCGCTTCACTCAGCTGTTTGGCGTGCCGATCTCGCTCCGTCTGGAGATGTTTCCGGACCGCATACTCCTGGTAGCCATACCAGCCATCCACGCCGCAATCAGGGATGCCCGCACAATTGGGAGCGGCTGGCGCATGCCCCGTCGGATCCGTATACCGCAGCGGATTGTTCAGCACATACGCGTACCGATTCAAGCTCTGCGGATTGCCCGGACTCGGCACGAGCGTGTCCGCCTGCAGGAAGCGGCCCAACGCAGGTGAGTAGAAACGCGCGTTGTAATCATACAACGACCCCAGCCCCGCCTCCTCGCTGCGCTGGCCGGTGAAGTGCATCCTGAGCGCAGTCGAAGGGCGGTAGTCGGTTGGTAACGTGCTGGCCGGCCCGCGCGGCGCGCCGTAGGGTGTGTACCGCTGCGCGCTCACGGCGCCGGTGCTGGTGTTGTAGCTC
>DAOUAT010000258.1:0-4215 GCA_034433275.1 Anaerolineae bacterium | reverse complement strand
GTCGCCCTGGATTTTCACATGACGGACGATAGGCGTGTCGGCGTGCTTGACCAACATGCTGTGCCCGTCACTGAACGTCCAGCGTCCGCCCTGGCGCTGCCAGTAGCGGGCGTGCCGCCAACCGGCGCTAACACTGCGTCAAGCTAACACTGCGTCAAGCTGACGGCTGCGCCGGTCGGGCTCGCCGCGTACAACGTTGACTTAGCGCAGCCGCAGCTTACACCTGGTCGTTGGCGTTTCAGATAGAGGGCTACAGTATCTTCATCAGGCAGGATTGAGAGGACCGGTGTCTCAGACTTCTCGCGCTGAACCCTTGCACATCACGATCGTGCCAGGGACTGCCCTATCCGCGGCCCTGCGTCAGGACATCATCGCGCTCTGCACACGCGCCTACGAAGAGGACTTCGCTGACATCATGGCCGCGTTCACCGGTGCGACCCACGTCCTGGGCTACCTGGGCGATGAGCTTGTCAGCCACGCGCTCTGGATCCCGCGCACGCTGACCTGCAACGGCGCGCCGCTGCGCTGCGCCTATGTCGAAGCGGTCGCAACCGAGCCGCGCTACCAGGGGCGCAGATGTGCGTCGAGCATCCTGCGCGCGCTGGCTGCGGCGGTCACAGACTACGATCTCGCCGCGCTGTCACCATCCGAAGCGGCTTTTTACGCCCGCCTCGGCTGGGAGGCATGGCGCGGGCCGCTGGCGGTCCTCACCGCTGGCAGCGTGATCCCGACACCCGATGAAGACGTGATGATCCTGCGCCTGCCCAATACCCCGCCCCTGGACTTGTACGGTATGTTGGTGGCTCCGTGGCGGGAAGGTGATATCTGGTGAGCACACAAGGAGTCATACCGTGACTGAAAGGCGCACCCATCGCTTCGCCATCACCATCGAACAAGGGCCGCCGCACGGCGGCCTTTACGCGTTGGCGCAGACCACCACCTTCCGGGTGGTGGACACCCACACCAACCAGGTCGTGCTGACCCGCCACGGGGAAATGACGGCCGACCTGAGCCGGGACACCGGGATGTGGGACGACTACACCTTCTCCGGCGTCCGTGAAGTGACCATCGCGCACGACGGCGTGACCGCCATCGTGCGCTATTACGACGGCCATGAAGAGGCCGTCCAACTGGAGGAGCAATCCATGTCCGACCTGAAGTGGTGGCAGACCGCCCTGTTCTACCAGATCTACCCGCGCTCGTTTGCCGACGGCAACGGCGACGGCATCGGCGACTTTCCGGGCATCATCAGCAAGCTGGATTATCTGGCTGACCTGGGCGTGGACGCGGTCTGGCTCTCGCCGCACTTCCCCTCGCCCAACTGGGACTGTGGCTACGACGTCAGCGACTACTGCGCCGTCGCCCCGGAGTACGGGACCCTGGCCGACTTCCGAGCCTTCCTGGACGGCGCGCACAGCCGCGGCATCCGGGTCATCCTGGACCTGGTGCTGAACCACACCAGCGACCAGCACGCTTGGTTCCTTGAATCCAAGTCCAGCCGCGACAACCCCAAGGCCGATTGGTACATCTGGTACGACGCGCCGCCCAACAACTGGCAGTCGTGCTTCGACGGCAGCGCGTGGACCTATGCACCTGAGCGGGGTCAGTATTACTATCACTACTTCATGAAGCAGCAGCCCGACCTGAACTGGCGCAATCCTGCGGTCAAGGGGGCCATGTGGGACGCGGCCCGCTTCTGGCTCGACATGGGCGTAGACGGCTTCCGGTTGGACGCGCTGAGCACGATTTACGAGGACCCGGCGCTGACCCCGCACACCGTGCCGATGAACCTGGCCGAGCTGCGCCACTTCACCGAGACCGCGGCCTCGCCCGAAGTGCGCGCGCAGGCCCACAGGTACTTCGACGAGATGTTCAAGCACCAGTGGGGCGGCCCCGGCCTGCACGACCTGATGAAGGAGTTGCGCACCATCCTGGACGAATACCCCGGCGACCGCATGTTGGTGGGCGAGGACGACGACATCGCGTACATGGGGAACGGCGCCGACGAGCTGCACCTGGTGTTCAACTTCCCGCTGATGCGCGCCGACCGCATCACCCCGGCCCATGTGCGGCGGAACCAGCGGGTGCGGCTGGCCCGGCTGGATGCGCTGCCTGTGCGCGGTTGGGGCTGCAACACCCTGGGCAACCACGACTCCTCCCGCATGTTGACCGCGTTCGGCGGCGACGGGGGCCACGCGGCCGAGCTGGCGCGGCTCAACGCGGCGCTGACGCTGACCCTGCGCGGCACACCGTTCCTCTACAACGGCGACGAGATCGGCATGACGGATCTGATCATCACCGACCCAACCAGGCTGCGCGACACCATGGCGACGTGGTACTATCAGGCCGAGGTGGAAGCGTTGGGCGCTGACCCGGCCGAAGCCGCGGCCCGCGCAGGGAAGATGAGCCGCGACAAGAACCGCACCCCTGTGCAGTGGGCGAACGCGGCCAACGCTGGCTTCTGCCCGGTCGGCGTCGAGCCGTGGCTGCCGGTGAACGCGAACTACGCGGCCGGGGTCAACGCCGCCGACCAGGCCGGCGACCCTGCCTCCATACTCAGCTACTACCGCCGGCTGATCGCGGCCCGCCGCGCCACGCCTGCCCTGATCGCCGGCGAATACCGCCCCCTGGCCGAGCGGTCACGCAGCACCCTGGCCTTCCTGCGCCAGACGCCGGAACAGACGGCGCTGGTGGCGCTCAACTACTCGGCGCGACCGCGCGTGGTCAGCTTGGACGCGCCTGGCAAGGCGACCGGTCGGATCATCTTTTCATCGCACGGCCGCGAGGACACAGAGGTCACGCTGGACAGGCTACGGCTGGCGCCGTTCGAGGTGCTGATCGCGATGTTGCGCTGAGCACGTCACGCCAGGGGGCTGCGCGGCAGCCCCCTGGCTTAATCTCGTTCGCCCCTCTGCACCTATCGTATTTGAATGCCCTTGCCCCTTCTCTCAGCATCCCTTCAGTTTTCCCTCAGTGCCATCTCAGACCCCTGTGCGATAGTTGTGGTCAGATGGGTGCGCAACCCGTCACATCACGACGCAACTGATCTTTGGGAGATGAAGATGGACAAAAGGAAAGCACCATGGTGGTTATCTGGCCTTCTGACGCTGTCCCTGCTGGCCGCGTGCGGCGGCAGCCAGGCGCCGGCCGCAGCAATCATAACATCGGCCACAGGCGGGGCGAGCAGCGCAGTCACGATAGCGGCAACAACAACGAGTGCGACCCTGCCGGGAACAGAGAGCGCCATCGGCGCAAGCTCCACAACGGCGGCCGCGGCAGCCAGCAGCAAGGGGGCGGTCGAAGTCATCCACACGGCCTTGGACAGCGCCCAAGCGACCGAGATCGTCCTGGGCGGCGATACCATCACGGTATCGGGAGCCGGCGCTGCAGTTAACGGCCGCACCGTGACGATCACGCGCGCTGGCACGTACAGCTTAAGGGGGGGCCTGACTGACGGCCAGGTGAGCGTGGACACGAAAGACGAAGCGCCGGTGGCGCTGATCCTGGCCGGCGTCGCCCTTCACAACGAAACCAGCGCGCCGATCTACGTCGCGAACGCGGAACAGGTCGTCCTGGTCCTCGCCGAGGGCACGACGAACACCGTAACCGACGGCGATGCTTACGCCCTGGAGGCAGGCACGGACGAACCCAACGCCGCGATTTTCAGCAAGGCCAACCTGACCATAGAGGGCAGCGGCGCACTGAACGTCACCGGCAACTACAACGATGGCATCGCCAGCAAAGACGGATTGGTCATCGCGGGCGGCACACTGGCCGTGACCGCGGCCGACGACGGCATCCGGGGCAAGGATTCCGTGGTCGTGCAGAGCGGCGACATCACGATAAATGCGGGCGGCGACGGCCTGAAGGCGGACAACGAAGAGGACGCGACCAAAGGTTACGTCTCCATCGCGGGCGGCGTCATCAACGTCACCGCGGGCGGGGATGGCATCACCGCCCAGACCGATGTGCTGATCTCGGGCGGCGACATCACGTTGACCACGGGCGGCGGCAGCAACGGCCGCATCGCCGCAGACGTCTCAGCCAAAGGCATCAAAGGATTGGTGCGCGTCGTCATTGACGCCGGCACCTTCACCATTGACTCGGCCGACGATGCGATCCATTCCAACAAAGATATCATCATCCACGACGGCACGTACGCCATCGCCACCGGCGACGACGCCATCCACGCGGACGCCAGCATCGAGATCAACG
>DAOUAT010000257.1:0-19484 GCA_034433275.1 Anaerolineae bacterium | reverse complement strand
GCGCTGCAATACCTGCCGGCCGGCGCTGACATCAACGCGCTGACCTGGCAGCAGCTCGGCGCATGGTGCAAGGCGATCTACGACGGGACGGGCAAGGCGCAGTGCGGCCTGCCACACGCGGGCCTGTTCCACCGCTTCCTGCAAGGCTACATGTGGCCCGCGTTCACCGGCGGCATGGTCTCCCAGTTCCAGAGCCAGGCTGCCGAGGAGATGCTCACCTGGCTGAAGAACGACCTGTGGCCCTACGTCAACCCGCAGTCCATCAACTACCGCTTCATGCAGGAGCCGCTGTTGGCCGGTGAGGTATTAGTCGCCTTCGACCACACGGCCCGCCTGCTGAACGCGTTCAACGAGAAACCGGACGACTTCGTGGCGTTCCCGGCGCCAGCGGGCCCCAAGGGGTTGGGCTTCATGCCTGTCGTCGTAGGTCTGGGCATCCCCAAGACCGCGCCGAACCCGAAGAACGCAGCGGCCCTGATTGACTACCTGACCCGCCCCGGCGTGCAAGAGCAAATCTTGCGCGAGCTGGGCTTCTTCCCGGTGGTGGGCGGCGTTAAGACAGCCCGACTGCCCAAAGGCGTGGCCATCGAGCTGGGCGCGGTGACCGCGCAGGCCAACGCACCCAACGCCCTGCCCGCGCTGTTGCCGGTGGGCCTGGGCGCGCGCGGCGGCGAAATCAACCAGATCTTCCGCAATGCCTTCGACCGTGTGGTAATCAACGGTGAGGCGGCCGGCAAGGTTCTGGCCGAAGAGGCTGCCAACCTGCAGAAGCTGATGAACGAGACCGGCGCGGCCTGCTGGGCGCCCGATCCGCCATCCGATGGCCCCTGCCAGGTGGCGCCACGCTAGCCAACCACGCGAACTGTTTTGCTCTCGACGGGTCTCAGACCCGCCGAGAGCAAATAAGGAGCAGGGCCATGACCACTCAACCTGCCGTCCCGGCCAAGACGCGGCGGCCGAAGCGCCAATTAGCGCCGTATGTGCTGATCCTGCCCACGCTGCTCTATCTGGCCATCTTCTTCGCCTGGCCCATGGTGCGCGCCGTCCGTCTGGCGGTGTGGGATGAGGGCGCGCTGCTGACGCTGCGCGAGGAAGCATCGAGCCGCAGCGCCTCGGCCGGCGCGCTGCGGCAAGGCACGCAGGTCACCCTGCTGGAGCGCCGGGGCATCATCGCCGAGACCAAGGAACTGACCGGCAGGACCGCTCTCACCGAAACCTGGTTCCGCGTGCTGGGCGCTGACCCGGATGGGGTGCAAGTCGAGGGCTGGGCGCCGGAAAGCCGCGTCCGCGTGCGCGCCACCGATGACCAGGGCGCGCCGGTTGAAGGAACCATCCGGCCCAAGCTGGGCGCGACGGCCGACCCACTCACCACCCTGTACGTGGAACCTAACGAGCGCAGTGCAGTAGCCGGCAAGCTGGCCGGCGGGGCCGTGGTGCGCTTCGAGGAACGCGCCACCCTCGAGGTCTGGTTCCGGATCGAGGGCCAGCACGACGAGGAGATGATCACCGGCTGGGCGCCATCGCGGGCGTTGCAAGTCTACGGGGATGGCCTCAACGGCCGGATTGACACCGGCGACACCGGCCAGTTCACCACCGCCTACATCGAACGGATGCTCAACGATCGCTTCTTTCGGCCCGCGCTGGGCACCACCCTGTTACTGATGGTCATTATCATCCCGGTGCAGTTCGTGCTGGCCATCATCATGGCGCTGGTGATCCAGGCCCGGCTGAAGTTCAACACCATCTTTCTGGCCATCTTCGCGATCCCCCTGGCCGCGTCCGATCTGGCCGTGGGCATCGTCTGGTACTCGGTCTTCACGCAAAGCGGCTACCTGAACAGCATCCTGCAAGGGCTGGGTCTGATCAGCAGCGCGCAAACCTATCTCACCGCGGACACCCGGCACTGGATCATCATCGCGATCTGGCTGGCCGAAGTGTGGCGGGCCACGGCCATCGTCATGGTGATCGTGGTTTCGGGCCTGCAGGCGATCTCGCAGGAGGTGCTGGAGGCGGCCGAGGTGTTCGGCGCGACGCTATGGCAGCGCGTGCGCCACGTGATCCTGCCGCTGCTCAAGCCCAGCCTGCAAGTCGCGCTGATCCTGCGCACCATCCTGGCCCTGCAGGTGTTCGCCGTGGTGATCGCGCTCTCAGGCGGCGATGTGGTCACGGTGCTGGCTAACGAGACCTATCGCCAGTATTACACGCTGCGCAACATGAACGTGGCCGCGGCCTATCCCGGGTTCATCCTGCTGATCTCCATGGTCAGCGCAGTGATCTATCTGCGCATGGTGCGCACGCAAGAGGAGGCCGGCCAATGACAACCGCCAATGCTTCCGCCCCGCCCCTGATCTCTGCCGAAATGGCGCGGGTGCGCGCCCGGGCCAAACGCCGCATACTGCTGGGCCGCGCCTTCACCTACGCGGTGGGCATCCTGCTGTGCCTCTGGGTGCTGATCCCGATCTGGCTCATCGCCTCCATGGCGCTGACCACGCCCGAAGTCGTGCGCAGCTATCCCAAGAGCGTGTTGCCGTTCATCCCCTTCTCGTTCGAGACCATGCGCTTCTTCCTGGCGTCGCGCGGCATCGTGCCCGGCCTGATCAACAGTGTCGTAGTCGCCGTGGTCACCCTGGTGCTCTCGACCCTGATCGCCGCGCCGGCCGGCTATGCCATCTCCCGTTACATCTTCCGGGGCCGCGACGCGTTCCGCCTCTCCATCCTGGCGGTGCGCGCCTTCCCGGTGGTAATCCTCTCCATCCCGCTGGCCGTGACCTTCATCAGCCTGGGCATTTTCGACCAGGTGTACAGCCTGGCGCTGATGCACACTGCGCTGACCCTACCCACCACCGTGTTGGTGATCGGCAGCGTGTTCGCCAGCATACCCTACGAGTTGGAGGAGGCGGCCCAGGTATTCGGCTGCACCCCGTTGCAGGCATTCCGGCGTGTGGTGCTGCCGCTGGTGCTGCCCGGCATCGCGGCCGCGGCCATCTTCACCTTCGTGATGTCGTGGAACGAAGTGTTCGCGGCCACCGTGCTGACGGTGCAAAACCGCACCCTGCCCGCGCAGGTGCTGGTCTCGCTGCGGCAGTCGGGCGAGCCCTATAAGTTTGCCGGCGGCTTCTTTATGCTGCTGCCCTCGGTGGTGTTCATTTTTATGATCCGCAAGTATCTGTTCAACATGTGGGGACAGATCAGCAAGTAGCTTTCTGCCACGAATTGCACGACTTGGACGAATTCTCCTATCCGTTCGTGAAATTCGTTGAATTCGTGGCAAGGAGTGCCGTATGTCTGAGATCAAGATCGAAAACGTGACCAAGCGGTTCGGCAGCTTCCTGGCGGTGAATGACGTGTCGCTCACCGTGGCCGACCACGAGTTCATGGTGCTGCTCGGCCCCAGCGGCTGCGGCAAGACTACTTTGCTGCGGGCTATCGCCGGGCTGGGCATGGCCGACGAGGGGCGGATCAGCATCGGCGGCCGGGAGGTGACTTACCTGCCCCCGCGCGAGCGGCGCATCTCCATGGTATTCCAGAGCTACGCCATCTTCCCGCACATGAACGTCTTCGACAACATCGCCTTCGGCCTGAAGATGCAGAAGCTGAACAAATCGGAGGTCGAGACTCGTGTGCGCCGGGCGGCCGAACTCCTGCACATCGAGCAAATGCTCGACCGCTATCCCTCCAAGATGAGCGGCGGCCAACGCCAGCGCGTGGCCGTGGCGCGGGCCATCGCCATGCAGTCGCAGGTGCTGCTGATGGATGAGCCGCTGAGCAACCTGGACGCGCTGCTGCGGCTGGAGATGCGGGCCGAGCTCAAACGGCTGTTGGCCGAGCTCGGCGCCACCACCATCTACGTCACCCACGACCAGATCGAGGCGATGAGCATGGGGGATCGCATCGCGGTCATGCGCGATGGCATCATCGAACAGGTGGACCAGCCAACCACCATCTACGACTACCCGGCCAACCAGTTCATCGGTGGCTTCATCGGCACGCCGCCCATGAATTTCCTGCAAGGCCAGGTGCAGCGGCGGAACGGGAGCACCGTGGTGCAGATCGGCGACCACAGCGTGGCCCCCAAGCCGGGGATGGCCCCCATTCTGGCCGGCTATGATGGCAAGCCCATCCTCCTGGGCATCCGTGCGGAGAACATGGAGACGCTGGCCAGCCCGGCCGAGGACGCGTTCAAGGCCAGCGTGCTGGTGGTGGAGCCGCTGGGCTCGCAAAACCTGCTGACCGTCGCGTTCGGCGCGCACCGGATCAAGGTCTCGACCCACCCCAGCTTCGAGACCCGCGCCGATGCGGACGTCTGGCTGCGCTTCCCGGCCGATAACATCCGCTGGATTGACCCGGACACGAAGAGGGCGTTGTATCCCAAATGAACATCGGCTTCATTTCCACCCGCATCGCGGGCAGCGACGGCGTGTCGCTGGAGATCGCCAAGCTGGCGACCATCCTGCGCCGCCTGGGGCACACTTGCTGCTACTGCGCGGGCGAGCTGGACGCCAGCTTCGCGCCCGGCCTCCTCGTGCCGGAGATGCACTTCACGCACCCGGAGGCCGTGTGGATCCACGATCACTGTTTCGGTGTGAATACGACAGGGGGCGGGGAGACCCCGGGCGGGGAGACCCCGCCCCTACACGAGCGCATTGCGGTGATGGCGGGGCAGTTACATGCGGCCATCGCCCGGTTCGTGGCCGAGCAGCGCGTGGATGTGTTGTTCGTCCAGAACGCGCTGGCGATCCCTATGCACGTGCCGTTGGCCGTGGCGCTGACCGACTTCATCGCCGAGACCGACATCCCCACGTTGGCGCACAACCACGACCTGGCCTGGGAGCGGGAGCGCTTCACCGTCAACTGCATCCCCGACATCCTGGCGCGCTGCTTCCCGCCCGCCCTGCCCTCGGTGCGCCACCTGGCCATCAACTCACTGGCGCAGCAGGCCCTGCGGGCGCGCAAAGGGATCGAGGCGACGCTGTTGCCCAATATCTTCGACTTCGCCACGGCCGCGCCCGCCATGACCGCGGCCAACGCGGGCCTGCGAGCGGGCCTGGGCCTGACCGATGATCACCTGCTGATCCTGCAGCCCACGCGCGTCATCGCCCGCAAAGGCATCGAGCTCGCCATCGAGCTGGTGCGCCGACTGCGGGAACCCGCCGTCCGGGCGCGACTGCTGGGCAAGGAGCCGGTACTGGTCATCAGCCACGCGGCCGGCGACGAGGGGCTGGCCTACCTGCACAAGCTGCAGGCACTGGCAGCCAGGGACGGCGTGCCGTTGATCTACGCGGCCGACCGGTTTGCGACGGTAGGGGCGTGGACACCCCGCCCCTACGCCCTGTGGGATGCCTACGTCCATGCCGATTTCGTGACCTATCCCAGCCTGATCGAGGGTTTTGGCAACGCGCTGCTGGAGACGTTATACTTCCGCCTGCCCGCCCTGGTCAACCGCTACCCGGTGTACGCCGCTGACATCGCGCCACTGGGCTTCGACCTGGTGGAAATTGATGCCCAAGATGATCCCGCCAACCTGGCGGCCATCACCGGGGAGACCGTGGAGGCGGTGATCGAGGCTGTCATGGATCCGGTGCGCCGGCGGCGCATGGTGGAGTGGAACTATGACTTGGCCCGCCAGCACTATGCCTACGAGGCGGTGACACCGCTGCTGGCGCGCTTGCTATCGTGAGGCAAGGGGATGAGCACCCCATAGCGGAGCACCCTGAGCGCAGCGGAGCGGAGTCGAAGGGTGCGAAGCGGTCTTGCGCAAGGCCGCGTCCTTCGACTGTGCTCAGAGCCTGCCCTGAGCGCAGCGGAGCGGAGTCGAAGGGATGCTCGCCTGACACAGGCCCGTACGAAATCCATGATTTGCAGGAGTTAAGGTTAATGACCATCACATCCGCCCACCGTGCAAACCTGCTGGCTCAGGCCCGCGCCGTGCTGGACGCCAACTGGAAGGCTGGCTTCACCGTGCCCGCGCTGCGCCAGTACCCGCACCAGTGGTCGTGGGACTCGGCGTTCATCGCGGTGGGCTACGCACGTTACGATCAGGCCCGCGCCGAACAGGAGCTCCGGTCTCTCTTCGCCACGCAGTGGGCCGACGGCCGCGTGCCGCACATCGTCTTCCACAACGCAGACCCGGCCGCGCCCTACTTCCCCGGCCCTGCGTTCTGGCAGATCGAGCGCAGCCCGCACGCGCCGGCCGGCCGCTACAGCTCCGGCATCGTGCAGCCGCCGATCCACGCCACCGCCGTGCGCCACATCGTCCGCCATGCGGCCGATCGCGATCGGGCGCTGGCCTACGCGGCCGAGATGTTCCCCCGACTGCGCGCCTGGCATGATTGGCTGTACCGCGAACGCGACCCAAGAGGCGAAGGGCTGGCCTACATCTCTCACCCCTGGGAGTCGGGTCAGGACAACTCGCCGCTGTGGGACCCGGTGCTGGCGCGCATGGCGCTGCGGCCCGAACAGATCCCGCCCTATCGCCGGGCCGACACCCGCGCGGTGGACCCGGCCCAGCGGCCGCTGGATTCCGATTACGACTGCTACATCTTCCTGGTGGATTTCTTCCGCCAGCGCGCCTACGATGAAGGGCGCATCTACGCGGACGGCTGCCCGTTCGTGGTGCAAGACGTGCTGTTCAACACGCTGCTCTGCCAGGCCGAGCAGGATATGGCGGAGTTGGCGCGGCTGATCGGCGCGGATGCTGCCCCGTTCAACGCGCGCGCAGCGGCCACCGCGGCCGCGATTAACACGAAACTGTGGGATGAGGCCCGCGGCTTCTACGTGGACTACGACCTGGCAGCCGGCCTGGCCATGCCCGTGCCGGCGCTGGCGGGCTTCGCGCCGCTCTACGCAGGCATCCCCGACGCCGGCCGCGCCCGGCAGATGACAGCGTATCTCGGCAGCCCGGCCTTCGGCTTCGGCCCGGACGCTGCGACCGGCTATCCGGCGTCCAGCTACGACCGGAACGCGCCCGGCTACTCGCCGCGACGCTACTGGCGGGGCCCGACGTGGATCCAGATGAACTGGCTGCTGATGCACGGCCTGACGGCCTACGGCTACGATGACCTGGCCAAGCGGCTGCGCGGCGCCATCATTGACCTGCCCCAGGTGGGCGGCTTCCGCGAGTACTTCGACCCTGAGACCGGCGCGGGCTACGGTGCAGAGGCGTTTTCCTGGACCGCTGCGCTGTTGATTGATGTGCTGAACGGTGAACCCACAGATGACTGATCCGCAAACTCGCATCAACCACCTGTTGTCCTTCCTTTACGGTGCGGAGATCGCGGCCCAGGTCTGGCCGGCATTGGCCGAGCGGATGGATGCATTTTTCCGGCAGAGGGATCACAGAAACCAGGTTTCTGCGAGAAACCTGGTTTCTGTGCCGGCCGCCGGCCACTTGACCGAGCGCGACGCGATCCTTATCACTTACGGCGACCAGTTCCAGACGCCAGGCGAGCCGCCCCTGCGCACGCTGGCCGCGTTCCTGGACGACCATCTGCGCGATGTGCTCAACGGCGTACACATCCTGCCGTGCTTCCCGTATTCTTCGGATGACGGTTTCTCGGTGGTTGACTACCGGCGGATTGACCCGGCGTTAGGCGATTGGGACGATGTAGCCGCTCTCGGCGCACGGTATCGCCTCATGTTCGACTTCGTCGCCAACCACATCTCGCAGCACAGCGCGTGGTTCCAGGCCTACCGGCGGGGCGAAGCGCCTTATACGGACTTCTTCATCGAGGCCGACCCCGCGACCGACCTGTCCCCCGTGGTGCGGCCGCGGACGCTACCGCTGCTGACGCCGGTGGAAACGGCCCATGGCGTGCGTCATGTGTGGACCACCTTCAGCGCCGACCAGATTGACCTGAATTACGCCAACCCGCAGGTGCTGCTGGAAATGACCGATGTGCTGCTGCACTACGTCGCCCACGGCGCCGAGATCATCCGGTTGGATGCCATCGCCTACCTGTGGAAGGAGATCGGCACGCCGTGCATCCACCTGCCCCGCACCCACGCGGTGGTGAAGCTGTGGCGCGCCGTGCTGGACGCGGTCGCGCCGGAGGTGCTGCTGATCACCGAAACCAACGTGCCCCACGCGGACAACATCAACTACTTCGGTGAACCTTTGGCCGAGACCGGCATCATCCTGAGCGAAGCGCAGCGGAGTCGAAGGACGGACGAAGCGCAGATGGTCTACAACTTCTCGCTGGCGCCGCTGACCCTGCACGCGCTGCAAACCGGGGATGCGACGATCCTGTCCCGCTGGGCCGCAGGGCTCAAGCCGCCGTCGCTGGCTGCGACCTTCTTCAACTTCATCGCCTCGCACGATGGCATCGGCGTGCTGCCGGCGCGCGGCATCCTGGACGAGGCCCAGGCGCACGGGCTGGTGGATCGGACGCTGGCCCACGGCGGCCAGGTATCCCACAAAGCGAACCCCGACGGCGCCCCCAGCGTGTACGAGCTGAACATCACCCTCTACGACTTCCTCAACGACCCGGCCCAGCCTGACCCTGCCGTTGACGTGCCGCGCTTCCTGGCTTCCCAGGCCATCCTGCTCTCGTTGGCCGGCGTGCCGGGCATCTACGTCCACAGCCTCCTCGGCTCCCGCAACTGCCACCTGTGTTTTGCCGAAACGGGCCGCGCGCGTTCGCTCAACCGTCACAAGTTCGATCGCGCGGCGCTGGAGGCAACCCTGGCCGACCCTGCCGGGCACATGGGCCGCGTCTTCGCCGGCTATCGCCGCATGTTGCGGCTGCGACGGGGTGAGCCCGCGTTCCACCCCGCAGGCGGGCAGCAAGTGCTCGACCTGGGACCGGCGGTCTTCGCGGTGCTGCGCACACCGCCGGAGTCCGGCCGGCCGGTGTTGTGTCTGGTGAACGTCTCTGTCCAGCCGCAGACAGCGTATCTCGGGAGCGGGTTCGGGGAGCTGTGGCACGCCGGAGGCGCGTGTTTCGACCTTATTGAGGGCGCGGTGTTCCAGGCAAACGGGGAGACACTAGCGGTTGAGCTGTCAGGCTACCAGGTCCGCTGGCTGACCGTTTGACAAGGCTGGCGCTCATCAACGTCACACCGCCAGATCCCGCCGCTGAAACGAAACCCACGCGGCGGCCGCGAACACCGCAATCAGCGCGGCGAGCACAGCCATGTGATTCCAGTTCAGGCCGTTGGTCAACGGGTCGGCGCCAGTGGCGTAGTAGAACGGCGATAGGACGCGGTACGGCTTCAGCCCTTTGACGACTGCGGCCAGGGCGTTGAGCAGGTAGGTGACGACCGCCAGCGCGCTGGCCACGCCCAGGCTGAGCCCGCGGTTGCCGGCTGCGGCGCCCAGCGCCAGCGCCAGCACACCGAACACCAGCGCCAGCAGCACGGTGCCCAACGTCGCCTCGGCCAGCCGGCCTGCAGCGATCTCCAGCTTAACCAGGGGCGCGCCCACGGCCAGCCCCAGCCACAACGCCGCGGCCAACCCCAGCGTCAGCGCGATCAGCGCGGCCAGCTTCTCGGCGACGACGCGCGCCCGCGAGACCGGGTTCGCCAGCAACAAGTCCAACGTGCCGCGCTCCTCCTCACCGGCCAGCGCGGCGCTGCCCAGCCCCACCGCGAAGATGATCAGCAGCAGTGGCCCCAGGAAGAAGAAAATCTGGCTGTTCAGATAGCCCGCGGGCGAGGTCAGGTCGGTGAGCTCACCCACGAACGCGGCCATCAGCTCCTTGGGCGCCATCTCCAGCATCTGGTTGAGGTCCGGCATCTGATCCATGGCCGGGTAGAAGCCGACGATCATGGCCGCGTAACCGAGCAGGCCGACCGCCCACCACAGCAGCCCGCGGCGGTGCTCGTAGAAGGTCTTCAGGAAGATGTTGCGGAGCATAAGGTCCCCCCTCACGCGTAATACGCCAGGAAGATCTCTTCCAGGCTCGGCTCCTGGCTGATCAGGTCAATCACCTCGAAGCCGGCCGCGGCCTTGATGACCGCATCCAGCGAGCCGGTGACGGTGCAGCGGAGGCTGCTGTTCTCCACGTGCAGATCGTGCACGCCGGGCACTTCCGCGAACGCGGCCGGTGACACAGGGACCGCGAAGCGGATCTCCAACCGCCGCAGCGCCTTGGCTTTCAGAGCAGCCACTTCTTCCACCGCGACCAGGCGCCCTTCACGGATGATGCCCACCCGGTCACAGGTCTTCTCGACTTCGGGCAGCACATGGGACGAGAGGAAAACCGTGCGACCGGCGGCCCGCGCTTCCGCGATCATGCGGTAGAATTCCTGCTGCACCAGCGGGTCCAGGCCCTGGGTCGGCTCGTCGAGGATCAAGAGCTCCGGCTGGTGCATGAACGCCTGCACCAGGCCCAGCTTCTGCTTGTTGCCGTGTGACAGGGTGCGGATCGGCTGGCTCAGGGCCGCGCCCAGGCGCTCGGCCAGCGCTTCGGCCTCCCGCCACGCCACGCCCCCGCGCAGGTTCGCCATGTAGCGCAGGAACTCGCGGCCGGTCATCCCCTCGTACAGGTTCAGCTCGCCCGGTAGGTAGCCGGCGCGGCGGCGGATGGCCAGGCTGTCGCGGCGAGAATCCAGCCCGAAGACGGCCGCCGAACCCGCGGTGGGCCGGATGAAGTCCAGCAGGGTGCGGATGGTGGTCGTCTTGCCGGCGCCGTTGGGACCCAGGTAGCCGAACACCTCCCCGGGTTGCACAGCCAGGTCGAGGTCAACCACCCCACGCGTCTTGCCGTAGGATTTGGTGAGGTGGGCGGTGTGGATGATGTGGTTCATGGGTGGCTCCGTATTTTAGAGTGCGGATTGCGGACTGCGAATTGTCCGTGCTGCCGTTCCCGTGTTTCCCTGAGTTCCCTCGTTTCCCAGAGCGCCCTTCACAGCCATCGTTTGCGCCGAAAATAGATCACCAACGCGACAGTCGTTAACGCCATCAAGATCAGCGACCAGAAGGACCCCAAGCGCCAGTCGAGATCAGGAAAGAACCTGAAGTTCTGGCCGTAAAACCCCGTGATCAGCGCGGCGGTCATCAGGATGATCGAGGCGACGGTGAGGGTCTTCATGATCTGGTTCAACTTGTTGCCTTGCAGCGACAGGTACGAATCCAGCGCGGTGGACAGCAGGTCGCGATAGGTGTCTATGTTGTCGGTGACGCGCACGATGTGGTCGTAGACATCCTGGAGATAGGCCACGTCTTCCGGTGCAAAGATGGGCAGTTGGCGGCGCAGCAGTACGTTGAGCACATCGCGCTCCGGCGCGACGATCCGGCGCATGGCCAGCAGGTCCTTCTTGAGGCGAAACATGGTTTCGATGGAACGCTCGTCGAAATGGGTGAAGATCGTGTCTTCCAACTCCTCCACCCGGTCGGCCACCTGGTCCATCAACGGGAAGTAGTCGTCCACCATGGCGTCCAGCAACGCATGCACCAGCGCCCCGATGTGATGGCCCAAGGGGCTGCGCGGCGCGCGCCAGCGGGCGAGGGTGTCGCTCACGTGACGGATCGTGCTGCTGTGAACCGTCACCAGGTAGTTAGGACCGATGAACAGGCCGATGGGGTGGGTTTCGATATGGTCTTCTTCCTGGTTGTAGACCGCGGTGTGAAAGACTACGAAGTAATAACTGTTGTGTCCCCAGCCGTCCTCGTCATCTTCGAGCGGTGCAGGTGGCAGGGTGTCCAACGGGAGCAGCACCGTTTCACCCAGTTCATCCTCGCCCTGGTCAGCATCGGCGGACGGCGCCCACTCAACCGGCCCGGCCGGCGCATCAGGCGGCGCGACTTGCTCCTCAGGGCTGCTGACCGGGCTCACGGCCGGATCGGCCGGTGCATCCGGCAGGCCATCGCCATCTTCGTCACCGGGCACGCCGTAGGCGTCCACTTTGGGCCGCTCGTGGGCGCGGACCGCGTCCTCGATGGCCAGGGGGTGGAAGCTGAATTGCTGGCGCAACAGCTCTTGATCCTCGGCCGTGGGATCGGTGATGTCCAGCCAGATCATGGCGCGCGGGTCTTCCAGGGCCGCAGAAATGGTGTCGTGCGGCAGATCGAGGAGAAACCGGCCGTTCTGGCGTGCGACCAGGGTGCGCATGGGCAGTGACTCCTGGATGAGATTCAGGGGTATTATACACCGCGAACAGGTAGTTGGTGAAAAGCTTGCGTTCCCGGGCGCCAAAACCTTTTACGTTCGCGCCCGTACGACCAGCAGCACGACGAGCGCCAGCGCCAACAACCAGAGCGCAACGATGATAACCGCCGCGGCTCGGCTCACCGGCTTGCCCGCGGCCAGCGCGTCCTGGGCGCGGGCCCGGCACTCGGTCATCACCTCCGGGGGGATCAGCCGCAGGACCAGCGCCACGCCCAGCGGGATCAGCACCAGGTCATCCAGATAGCCCAGCACCGGGATGAAGTCGGGGATCAGGTCAATCGGGCTGAACGCGTAGCCGACGACGACCGCGGCCAGCGCCTTGGCGACCCACGGCACGCGCGGGTCGCGATAGGCCAGGTAGAGCGCGTACGTCTCGGCCTTCAGGTGGGCCGCGCGGTCTTTCCAGTTCTGAGGGATCACTCCAATCACCGATACGCTGATCATCCAGCCTGTCCGCGCTCCTGCAGGACATTCGCCGCTTCAGTCACCGCGTTTTCAATCCACCGGGCCAGCGGCCAATCGGGCGCGGCGACCCACCGCAGGTGGGGTGAGCGCGGGGGCAGCAGCAACAGCCGCGCGGGGGCCGCGGCCAACGCGGCCGCCAGCTCGGCGGGCACTTCGCCGTCGAGGCCGCCGGGCGCCAACATATCGGCCGGGCCGAGGATGGCCGCCACCCGGTTCACTGCATCGGGCGGGACCGCAGGCGGCGTCCCCTCACCCAGGGCGGTCAGCATGGCCACCTGCGCGGCCGCGTTCAGGCCGATGGGCCACAACGGCACACCGGGCAGCGCCTGACGCAGCGCGGCCAGCAGCGCCGCACCGATCGCGCCATCCACGCCGTCAATCACGGCCAACGGCCGCGCGGGGCCGCGCTCGGACTGTGCTGCGAGGCCTGGCGCGATGGCGGGCAGCGCGTCGCGCAGATAGCGTTTCGGCTCGGGCAAGCTGACCGGCGGCACGATGTGTACAGCTTCCTCCTCGGCCGGCGGGAGCGGCGGCGCTTCCGCTGCAGCGTGCGCGGAAGCGGTCGCACGGTCAGACGCCAGCCAGCGCGCATCCCCCCGCCAGACAAAGGCATGGGCGATAAACCAAACCAGAGCAACGGCCGCCGCCGCGCCCGCGCCCGCGATCGCCGCGCGCACCGCGCTGGCCGTGCTGGCCGCGGCCCAGTTCAGCGCCAGGAACGCGGCGAAGCCCAGCGTTGCCACGACAATGATCGCGGATGCGAGAACTATCGTGATCAGATACACCCGCCGGATGGCCGAAGTCCGCTCGGCGTAACCGGCCGGAAACGCGGCGCGCGCGCGCGCCTGCTGCGACCACCAATGGCCCCACCAGGCCGGCGCAGCCACCACCACCAGTGCAGTCGCTCCTGCGAACCGCCCCCAGCCGCCCGCGGCAAAGGCGAGCGCGGCCGCCTGCCGATCCAGGAACACCTGCAGGATCAGCCGCGCGACCTCGGACAGCCCGAGCCCCAGGGCCGCCAGCGTCAGGCCGGCCACGGCATAGCGCACCAGCCGGCGCAGCGCGGCCGAACGCGTGCTTTCCCCGGCCAGGGCCGCGTCACGGCGGAGCCCCCCGGCGCTGGTCAGCCAGGCGACCAGGGCCACAGGCAGCAGCGCCAGCATGTGCGGGCCGGTGATGATGCGCGCCAGCCACGCACTGCGCACCAGCTGCCCTTCCTGCCCGATCAGCCACAGCACGACCTGGCCGACCAGGTAGAAGGCGCTGACCAGGACGCCCAGCGTGCCCAACAAGACGCCGGCCTGACGGAGCAGCACGCGGCTCAGGGCGTTAACCTCCGCGGCCGGTGCGGCCGCGGCCTGGCGATCCGCGCGATCCCAGGCGAAGAGCGCCAACGGCCCACCGACCAGCAGCGCGGCCAGGCCGTTCGCCAGGGGCACGCGCCAGGCCAGCCCTTCGGCCAGGGGCTGCCACAGCCGGGTGATGATCGCGTTGAGGGCCAGCCAGCCGCCGCCGGCCGCCAGCGCCCCGCCGGCCAACCCCGCCAAATAGAGATACGCCCGACGCCAGGCGGCCCCACGGCCCAGCTCGCGGCCGAAATCACCGTCGCGCACCGCGCGCCAGCGGAAGAAGCCCCAGAGCAGTAGTGCGAGGATCGCGCCGGCCGCCAGGGTCGCGGCGCGCGCACCGGCGCCCGGCGCCGCTTCACCCACCAGGCGCAGCAGCAGGAGCCGCACAGCCAACAACGCCTGGAGCACGCTCGCGGCCAGGGCGCCGAGCTGGCCCAGGGCCAGGTAGGCCTTGCGCGCCACCGCGCTCCGTTCCGCGGCCGCGGCCATGGTGAGGGGCCGCGCGGCCCGGCCGATCCGCCACCAGTGAACGCCCCAGACGGCCAGCGCGGCCGTGGCTATGGCCGCGCCCACCAGGGGAGATTCGCCGGTCACGAACTGCCAGATCGCCAGGATGCCGCCGGCCAGCGCCAGCAGCAGCGCCAGCAGGGCGGTGGTATATAGGTAAACGCGGAGTCCTCGGCTCATGTGCTCTCACCTGACACGAGAATATCAGGAATCGAGCCTTCAGGCGGTCTGGCGCTCAAACGGAGAGACCGGCTGAAGCCTCGAATCCAGTATGTTACACTTTCACTTCCACCGGGTTAGAATCGTCTCGCGCTGGAACAGTTTCACGCCCAGGTACACCAGGCCGATGTCCAGCACCAACACGATGAGCGATGCAACCCAAAACATGGCCGCGTTCAGCTGGATGAACCCCACCAGCGGCCCGATGAAGAGCACCATCAGCGGCAGGATGACCAGCGAGCCCAGCTGCTCGGCCGCGCGCGGGTCCGACGTGCGGCTGCTGACGATGATGCCGACGTTGACGGCCATCACGGTGAGCAGCGGCGCGAGGACGAACATGGCCACCAGCCACATGGGGTTGATGAAGATGCTGAACACCCGGTCGCTCACCGAGAAGATGCGGGCGAAGATCAGAAAGATGCCGTAGCTGACCCACGCGGTCACGACGCCCGGCAGCGCGGCGGCGAGGCCCTTGCCCAGCAGCAGTTGCGTCGTCGTGACCGGCGTCGCCAGCAGCGGCTCCAGCGAGCGGGTGATCTTCTCGCCGACGATGCTGTACGCGGCGATGGTGACGGGCACCATCAGCGGCATCATCAGGAACAGCACCAGGTAGTTCGACGCCAGCACCGACTGCATCGCCTCGGCCGGCTCCAGCCCGGCAAAAATCGGGTTCTCCAACATGCGGCCCAGCTCCGCGTAATCGCTCTGGCTGATGGGCACGCGGCCCATGAGGATCATCATCCCGATAGGGATAGCCGCCATCAGCAGTGGCACAAACAAGACGACGGAAAGCACCAGCTTGTTGCGCCTGACGTCCAGCCATTCTTTGATTATGATCGTGCGGATTGTGTTCATTGTGCCCCTCACTTTCGCCCTTTTCGCCGTTCCGCTGTGGGCGCGGGTGCTGCCGCTTCGTCCTGGCCGTTGCGGATCAGACTCAGATAGACGTCTTCCAGCGAGTGCTTGAGCTCGTTGACGAACCGGATCTGCGCGCCACCGCCCACCAGGGTGTTGACGATGAGGGGGTTGCGCGCGGCCGGGTCATCCAGGCTGATGACCAGCTTCGCGGCCTCCTCATCCTGCACCACGGCGACATGGGTGACGAACGGCAGCCCGCGCACCGCGGCCGCGAACGACTCACCCTGTCCAACCAGGTGCACCACGGTCTGCCGGCCGAAGAGCTGGCGGCGCAGCGCATCGGGCGTGTCCACTGCGATGAGCCGCTGCTTGAACACGCCGATGCGGTCGCACAGGCGCTCGGCCTCGTCCAGGTTGTGCGTACACAGGAAGATGGTCCGGCCCTGCCCGCGCAGCGTCTCGATGAACTCGCGCACCGTCTTGGCGGCCTCGGGATCCAGCGCGGCCGTCGGCTCGTCCAGGAACACCACCTTGGGCTCGTGCAGCAGCGCGCGGGCGATAGCCAACTTTTGCTTCATGCCTTTGGAGAAGGTGCCGGCTTCGGTGTCGCGGCGATCCCACAGGTCCAACAGACGCAGGTACTTCTCGGCCTGGCCCTTGGGATCGGCCACGCCGTACAGCTCGGCGAACAGCTCCAGGTTGAAGCGCGCGCTGAGCCGCTCGTACAGGCCGGGCGATTCGGTCAGGATGCCCACCTGGGCCCGGATCAGCCGGTCGGCCTCGCCCACGCGGAGGCCGTTAATCCACGCGCGGCCGCCCGTCGGGCCGATCAGGCAGGTCAGCACGCGGACGGTGGTGGTCTTGCCTGCGCCGTTGGGGCCGAGGAAGCCGAACACCTCGCCCTCGCGCACGTCCAGGTCAAGCCCGTCTATGGCCCGCACCTCGCGGCCGTCGGTGTGAAAATGTTTGGAAAGTGCTTCGGTGTGAATCATGGGTGCCTCACGTGATGCGTGTTGCGTGTTGCGTGTTGCGTGTTGCGTGTTGCGTACTCCTGGATTCGAGGCTTTAGCCGGTTTCTCTCATTGTGCAAGTGACCGGCTGAAGCCTCCATTCCGGTCTATTCGTATTGCGACGCCGCAGCGCGGCGCGCCAGTTCTTCCGGCGAGAGCGCGCGCGGGGCCAGGTCGGCCGCGGTCGGGATTGGGGCCGGCGCGGGCGCAAGCTCGACCGGCGGCGGCGCCTCGCGCAGGCGCCAGATCAGCCAGAGACTGAGCACGGCGAAGGCGAGCAGCCCGGCATAGGTTGCCCAGATGCCGGCGGTCTGCACGGCCCACACGGCCCAGGCGTTGACCGCAGTGTGCAGGCCGATGGCGGCCAGCAGATACAACGGTCGGCGCCGCGCCACCGAGCGCATCCCCAGGGTCGCCAGCGCGATGTGCAGCGTGATGGCCATGACGCGCTCCAGGCCGGCCAGGATGGGCAAATAGGCCGCGGTGTTCCAATAGGTCGCCTGGGCCGCCTGGATCTGCTCCGCGGCCGCGCCGGCCAGACCCAGCACCGCCGGGTCCAGCGAGCGCAGCGCGATCATGGCGATCACGTTGACCAGCACCAGCGCGCCGAAGATGATCGCCTCGGCCGCGCCGTGGCCCGCGCCGAACTGCAACCCCGCGCGCCAGCCGCGCGTCCGCCGGGCGAGGGTGCGCAGCACGATCCAGCGTGCGCCCTCCTCGCAGACGCCCGCGCTCAGCCCGGCGACCAGCGCCAACGGGATCAACGGCCACAGCGCGACCCCGCGGCCGCCGCCCAACAACCCCAGCGCGTAGTTCAGCGGCAGGTGTACCACCTGCGACGCGATGAACGTCAGCGCGCCGATGCCGAACACGCCCCACCCGATCCCGAACCGGCGGCGGATCCACCAGCCCAGCAGCAGGGGGAACAGGAGCATCAGCGGCATCTGGGCCAGGAACGTGACCAACAGCAGCGGTGCGTTGACCGGCGGGAGCGCCGCGGGCGAGGCGACCTCGGGCGAGGGGACCTCGCCCCTACCGACCGGGGCCGGCGCGGACGCGCCGGCCTCCGTGGAGAGCAGCTCGAAGACCGCGCCCGAGGCCCGGTTGCGATATTTCACCAACGGGTAAGGCTCGGCCTGGCCGTACCAGGCATCGTGTTTGCCGCTGCCAAAGCTCAGCTCGACCCGCCACGTGAGGAAGGGGCCCGCCGGCACGGTGATAGTTTCCGCGGCGGTCACAGTCAGCTTGACCGGAACAGAGCGCCCCGTCGTGGGGATCACGTCGGTGTAGCCCGTGGCATAGCCCGCGGCCAATGGCAGCGCGCGCTGGATCTGCAAGCTGACATCGTTATCCACCGCGTCGGCAACCGCCTTCAGCGTCTTCGATGTGGTCGCGCCCCCCGTCGTGGTCGCGATGGTGATGCCGTCGGCCGCGTAGCGCGCCTCATAACGGTTGCCGCCGACTTCGCGCCACGCGGCGCGCATGGCCAGGTCGTCGGTCAGCAGCACCTCGCCGCGATCCAGCCGGCTGCCCAGGCGCACTTCATAGGTTTGCGACCAGCCATCAGTCGTTCGTTGCCAGGCCCACTGCGCCGTGCCTAGTTCCGTGCCATTGGCGTCGGCCACCCGGTAGACGCTGATCTCGCCATCCTGCCACGGCGCGGGGTTGAACGCCAACGGTTGCGCCGCCGGCCCGCCGCAGGCAGTGAGCAGCAGCGCCAGTACCGCGAGATAGAATGACACGAACAAACGTTTCATGCTGATTCTCCACGCCATCATGTAATAACGAGCCCGTGCGCTGCCTTACTTTAGGATCAGGCGACTGACGCCTAAGTGAAAGCAACCGGCTGAAGCCCCGATTCCGGACCGAAGACGCATCACGCATCACGCATCACGTAGCAACTTCCCCAGCCCCACAAAATCCGCCCGCGCCGTCAAATCCTGGCTCAACGGCGTCACCGCCACCATGCGATCCCGCGCGAACGCCCAGATGTCGGAATCAGGCTCCAGCGTGGCCCAATCCACCGCGACGCGATAATCCAGCACGGGCAGCTCGCCCTCGCTGACCGGCTCGGCCGGGGGCAGCACCTGGTAGTACGACTGCCGGGACTGCCGCGTGAGCCGCCAGGGGGTCGCGGGTGTGGCATCGCACGGCACATCCAGCTTAATTACGTCCACGTCGAACGGGAGTTGCGCGGCCAGCACAACACCTGTGGCCCAGCGTGCAAAATGCGCGGCGGCCGACCAATCCACATCGTGGCCATGGTTGTAGTGGTACGCCTTGTCGGTCTCCAACGAGACGGCCAGCCCGCACACGCCCATCTCCGCGGCCTGCAGCGCCGCGCCCACTGTGCCTGACGCTGTCACCGTGGCGCCCAGGTTCTCGCCGTAGTTGATGCCTGAAATCACCAGGTCAGGCCGGCGGCCGAACAGGGCCGGGGCCAACGCCAGGATGCCGTAGGACACAGACTGCGCAGGCGTGCCCTCGATGGCATAGGCCGGCATCGCCTGGCAGCCCACCGGGACCTCGACCCGCGTGATGCGCCGGCCGGGCAAGGGCGGGGTCGCGCGCCCCATCGCGGTCTGCTGCTCGGCCGGCGCGACCAGCAACAGGTCGCCCAGGTCGCACACGGCCACAGCCGCGGCCAGCAGGCCGGGGGAACGAACGCCATCATCGTTGGTGAGCAGGATCAGCGGGCGCATCGCATCGGACAAAATATACCTCCAGGGCAAACATAGTGTTGGACATCAGACAGACATTTTACAACCAGTGGGCGGGCGGGGGTATGACGGCGGATAGGTTGGAGGAATGGTCTGGGCTCGTTGGGGCAGGTTTCCCTCGTTTGAAGGCGTGACTTGCACCCATCACGCACGTCAGTTACCAGCGAGTCCGGGCCGATGGCGCAAAACCTGCCCCGCCTCTATATCACGCGCAGAACCTCACCGCACACGAAGCGATCGCCATCAAAG
>DAOUAT010000256.1:0-15739 GCA_034433275.1 Anaerolineae bacterium | reverse complement strand
CCCGGGCAGGACATCCTGGCCGGCGTGGCGCCTCCCGGCAACTCGGGCCGCCTGTTCGACCTCTACAGCGGCACCTCCATGTCTAGCCCGCACGTGGCCGGCCTGGCCGCGGTGCTGAAGTCCGCGCACCGCAACTGGACGCCCATGATGATCAAGTCCGCGCTGATGACCACGGCCTACGATGTGTTGGATGGCGGCACGCCTGCGCCCAACACCAACCCCGTGCTGATTTTCCGCCAGGGCGCGGGCCATGTGCAGCCGAACAAGGCCGTGGATCCGGGCCTGGTGTTCAACAGCGGCTGGAACGACTGGCTCACGTTCATCTGCAACACCCAGCCGTCGGGCCTGACCAACACCTGCAACGCCCTGTGGAGCATGGGTTACCCCAAGGACGCCAGCGACCTGAACGTCGCCTCCATCGCCATCGGCGACCTGGCCGGCGTGCAGACCGTGACCCGCAAGGTGACAAACGTGAGCGGCAAGCCGCTCACGATGGCAGCCGCTGTGACCGGCATGGCTGGCTTCAACGTAGTCGTTGAACCGGCCTCCCTGATCCTGGCTGCGGGCGAGACCAAGTCCTTCACCGTCGCCTTCACCCGCACCACTGCGGCGCTGAACGCCTATACCGGCGGCCAGTTGTACTGGACCGGCGGCGGTTACACCGTGCGCAGCCCGATCGTGGTGCGCCCGGTCGCGCTGGCCGCGCCGGCGTCGGTGTCGGGGACCGGAGATCCGATCAGCTACAACGTGACCTTCGGTTATAACGGCGCCTTCGCGGCCGCGGCGCGCGGCCTGGTCGCGGCGGCGCTCACCGCCGGCACCGTAGCCGACGATCCGACCGACAGCACCTGCTCGCTGACCTCGCCCAACGCGGTGCTCATCCCGGTGGCCATCGCGGCCGGCACCACCTACGCCCGCTTCTCGCTGTTCGACGCAGACGTGACCCCGGGCGCGGACATTGACCTGTGCGTCTTCCGCGGCACGACCCTGGTGGGCAGCAGCGGCTCTGGCACCTCGGCCGAGGAAGTCAACCTGCTCAGCCCGACTGCTGCTGGCTATACGGTCGTCGTGCAGGGGTGGGGCGTGGTTGGATCGAGCCCGTTCAAGCTGCACACGTGGCTGCTGGGCTCGGCTGACGCGGGCAACATGACGGTCACCGCGCCGGCGAGCGCCACCCTCGGCGCCACGGGTGCGATCAACCTGACCTTCAGCGGCCTGGCGGCCGGCACGAAGTACCTGGGCAGCGTCGCGTACAGCGGCGCGGCCGGGATGCCGAACCCGACCATCGTGCGCGTGGACGTCCCCTGATCGGGGGCGCACTGTTTCTTCCCCAGCGAAACGCATTCACGTCATCGGCTCCATCCGCCCGCCGCGCCATTGCATTTCGCGGGGCGGCGCGGGCTCTACCGGCGCGATTAATACCGGCAGCAGGCCAAACCGCTCGCGCACCCGCTGGTCCAGGCGTGACACATCAACATCGTGGTCAACGACGCGGCCTTGATAGAGGGCAACATACTGACCGATGTATTGCGCCCGTAACTGACGATACATGGCCCAGAACGCCTCAGTTTCGTCATGGATCGCTTCCTGCTCCATCACGTCGAAGTAACGCCGCACCGCCGTCTCCAACACTTGCTCGGCCGGCCGGGCAACTCGATCGGCAAGCTGTTCGATCTGCCAGACCAATGTGGGTTCGTGCAATGCTATACTCATCATGCCCCCCTTCTACGTATAATCCATCCAACAGCTTTACCGTTACCAGGATGCTCTCACCGACAACAGACGCAACAACCTGTGCTGCGATTATCATACTCTCAAACACGACTCTCGTCAATCACGCACGCGTATCCGTCCAGTTGCTGATTGACACTTGTGTAATGCGTGTGTTATGATTGCGCATCAATCCTGTCTGACAAAGAGGAAACGATGCATCTGTTGAAACAATCCGGCAGAACTGCCTCCACACAGCTCGGGCTCTTGTGCATCGGCGTTGTGCTGCTGCTGGCAGCCTGCAATCCGGCCGGCACGTCGGGCGGCCCAATCCCCACGGCCACGCCCCTGCCGCCATCCCCGACCCCGCGGCCACAGCCCACGCCGGCGCCCGCGGGCATGGCGCTGAGCCTGGCCGGCGCCGACGGCAGGCCGCTGGGCCAGGTGGTGGATGGCAACGTTGTGCGCCTGACCGCGCTGCTCTCCGGGCCGCTGGCGGCCGACCGCGAGGTGAGCTTCGCGGTGACGGGCTACGCGCCCCTGGCCCGTTGCACCATCCCGGCCGGCGCCACTACCTGCTCGGCCGCAGCGCGCGCCGACGGGTGGGCCTGGGAGGCGGGCAAGCGGGTGCGCTCACGGGTGGTGGCTGCCCAGGCCCCAGGCGACCCACCGCTGGCGGCTTCCCTGGAGGCGCCCGTCGCGCCCAAGCCTGTTGTGCTGGTACACGGCCTGAACTCCGACCACAACTCCTGGATCCGCTGGATCGAGCCCGGCGGGTATCTGCAGCAGGTGGAACTGCCCGGCTACGCGGTGGATGACGAGCAGTTCGGCACGCGCCGGATGAACACCGGCGATCCCCGGAAGCCGTTGGCTCGCACCTTCAGCATCGCGGAGAATGCGCAGGTGCTGGCGGAGTACGTGGACGCGGTGCGCCGCAACACAGGCGCCGAGCGGGTTGACCTGGTCGGCCACAGCCTGGGCGGGCTGATCTCGCGCTACTACATCCAGAACCTGATGCCGGAGGTCACGGCCGACGGCCTGCCCAGCGTCCCCGAGGTGAATCAGTTCGTCATCGCCGGCACCCCGAACGGGGGCACGGCGTGCGGCCGGCCCGGCGCGGCCCTGCGGATCTTCTCCCCAGCCACCAGCCAGATCACGCCCGAATACCTATCGCAGGTGTATAATGTGGCCGTACGCGACCGCCGCGGTGTGCCGTTCTTCGCCCTTGCCGGCAATGCCGTGAGGGAGAGCGCGATCCGGTGCAGCGCCGTGCCCAGCGACAGCCTGGTCTCGGTGGACAGCGTGCTGAACGCCATCCCGGTAATGGCCGACCGCATTGAGGCCATGCACTCCGAGCTGAACACCGGCCGGCCGTCATTCGAACGCATCTTGCGCCTGTTGGCCCGTTCCCCGGCCGACTACCCCATCCTCGTGAAGGACGAGACGCAGCCGCTTCCCAACGCCGAATTGCTGGTGCAGAGCACGCTGGTGCAGGGCGGCACCCTGGAAGCCGGCAAGACCGTGAGCGTCACCATCCCGATTGACGTGGCGCGCTCGGCCAGCTTCATGCTCTACGCCCCCGGCAGCACCGTGACCATGCGCATTAAGACCGTGGCGGGCGCGATCCTCACCGAAGAGACCCCCAAGACCAACCCCAACGTGAGCTTCGAGCGGCTGTTAGATCCTGGCATCCCGTTGTCGTTGGGGTACGGCGTGATCGGTCCCCGCGCCGGCGCCTGGGAGATCGGCCTGACCGCCTCGCAGACGCCGGCCGGCGGTGGGCCGTTTGCGGTGATGGCCACCGTGGATAGCGACCTGCGCATGACGGCGGAGGTGACGCCGCCGATCGTCGCGGCCCGGCAGCCGGTGACGTTGCGCGCCGCGCTGCAGGCGCCGGCCCCACCACAAGCGGTCCGGGCCATCGCGCTGGTGCGCCTGGAGGAAGGCGCCGCCGAGCCAATCCAGGTCCCGCTGGAGCAGGTCGGTGACGGCGCCTTTGCCGCCACCTTCACCCCTGACCGCGCCGGCGACTGGACCGTCACCATCGCGCTCACCGGCCGGGATGCCTCCGGCGCCCCCTTCGAGCGGTTGTCAGTGCTCGGCTTCACGGTGCAATCGTACTGACCGAAGCGGCGCCATCAAAGAAAAGAACCCAGATTTCTCGGGGTGGTCGTGATACCAGATCGTCCACGTTACTGCCCTCAATAACGAACGCCCGGCCGGTGATCTCACCGGCCGGGCGCTGTCAGAGAAAAGAGAAACCAGGTTTCTCGGAGAAACCTGGTTTCTAAAAAGTTTTTCTGACGTTACGGGATCAACACCTGGTCAATCACATGGATGACGCCGTTGGAGGCCTGGATGTCCAACGCGATGATCTGCGCATCTGCAACGCCCTTCGGGTTCTTCAGGAAGGCATTCTCACCCATCAGGTAGGGGAAGAGGAAGCTCTTGTTCAGGGTGCGGATCCGCTCGCTGCTGACCACATCGCTGGAATAGCGAGCGCCGGGGGCCGCATGGTAGAGCACGACCGCGCGCAGGGTGTCCGCATCCAGGGCATTCACCAGGTCCATGCCCGTGGCGGTCGGGCTAATGAGGGCCTTGGCCAGGTTATCGAAAGCCATGTTGGTGGGCGCAAATACGGTGGTCTGGCCCCTGCCGTTCAGGGCATCCACCAGGCCGGCCTTGGCGACCGCGGCCACCAGGGTGGAGAAGTTCGGATTGCCGCTGGCAATCTCAACAATGGTCTGGCCCATGGGCGCAGCCGAGGCGAAGCTGGTGAAACCGAAAACCAGCACCGTGATCAACATCAACGCAACAGACAGCTTCTTGAACATTGTACAGTCCTCCGCTTTTTATTTAGTGTTTGTTAGATGTTTGTCTAATCTTGCTGACGGTTGCAGTATAGGGGCATAGCAGATATGGGTAAGTAAGGGAGATTCCGGTTTGCGAAATTCCAGGAAGTGGCCTACACTGGGGCCTGCAACATCTTTTGTCCCGACCCGCGCCGGCCCACCCGGCTGGCGACTGCCACGCTGACGAGAGGGAAAACCTCGTGCGCACATCGGCCGCGCGCGACCGCGCCTGCCCGGACGGCGGCGCCTACGTCTCGCCCACGTGCAGCGGCATCAGCCAGCAGCCGTATGACTTCGCGGGGGTTTGGCGGGGGTTCACGGAGTGAGGCGGCCGGTGAGGGGACGCAGACGAGCGCGGATGAACGCGGAGAAGATGTCCAGGGGAACTGAGTCATCAAAGGGTGGGAATTGGCGTGGCTGAGAAGCGAGCACTGGACTTCCTGCTGGCCACGCAGGATCGGGACGGCGGATGGGCCTACACCATCGGCCAGCCGGCCTGTGTGGAACCCACCGCGGCCGCGGTGCTGGCCCTGCGCACGGAACCGGCCCTGAAAACGGCCGCCGAGCGAGGACTGGCCTGGCTGCGCGCCGCGCAACACCGGGATGGCGGTTGGGGCCTGAACGCGGCCGATCCCGAAAGCGCCTGGCAGACCGCATGGGGGATCCTCGCCTTGCGGACATCCAGCAGGGATGAAGCGGCGTCTGCATGCGCTCGCGCCTGGCTCCTGGCCGTCGAGACACTGACCAGCGAGACCGACGAGATGCAGGCGGAGTGGGAGCGCCTGCTGAGCATCAACAGCCGGTTGCGCGGCTGGCCGTGGCGGCCCGGCGAGGCAAGCTGGATAGAGCCAACCGCGCTGGCGCTCCTGGCACTGGCCGGCGAAACAGCGTCAGCGCAAGCCGCAGCGCGAATCGGCGAAGCCACCCACTACCTGACCGACCGGCGCTGCACCGATGGCGGCTGGAACTTCGGCAACCCCTTCATGCTGGGTGCGGCTCTCCCCCCGCGGGCGCACCCAACGGCGCTTGCGATTCTTGCACTGTCACGTGTCGCGCCTGACGCCATTGAGCCAGCCGACCTGGCCGCGCTGGGCCGTGAGATGGCGGCCGACCGGGGCGCGTTGGCGCTGGCATGGGGTCTGCTGGCCCTGCGGGCAGTGGGCGAAGATGACGCCGCCGCGGCAGCGACCCTGGCCGCACTGCAAGGAGCTGACGGCGGCTGGAACGACAACCCCTACCACACGGCGATGGCCATGCTGGCCGGCCGGGGAGGATGGTGATGGCGCAACAGGAACCGGCCCCCGGCCGCCCCCGGCGCCTGAGCCGCCGCGCGTTCCTGCGCATCGCCGCCTTTACCGGCATCGGCGCGGCCCTGGTCGCGCTGGAGCGCGCCAGCCAACCCATGGGATTGGGCAATCTGCTGCGCTGGACGATCCGCGAGCAAGCCTCCCGCATCTTCGCCGCGCCCGCGGTGGTGGGGTTGGCACATTGCCCTTCGTACGCGGACGCGCTGGATGCCCTGCGTGAGGCGTGGCGCTCGGCCGAGATGCCCGATGTGGCAGGCAAGCGGGTGCTGGTCAAGCCCAACCTGATTGACTTCATCGAGGGCCATCCGGTCACCACTGCGGCGGAGATGGTGGCTGCCGTGGTAGACCTGCTGGCCGAGCTGGGCGCGGGGGAGATCGCGGTGGGGGATGGCTCCGGTTTCCGCCGCGAGGCCGCCCCTATCGTCGAAGCCAGCGGCATCGCGGCCGTGCTGGCGCGGCGCAAGCTGTCGTTCGTGGACCTGAACTACGACGACCCGGGGCCGGCGCCCGCGCGCGACGGCTGGTTTCGCCGCGAGCGTCACCTCTGGCTGCCCCGTCACGTACGCCAGGCGGACCTTATCGTCTCGGTTCCCAAGCTCAAGACCCACCACTGGGCTGGCGTCACCCTCAGCCTGAAGAACCTCTTCGGCCTGATCCCCGGTGCGCGCTACGGCTGGCCCAAGAACATCCTTCACGTCAACGGCATCGCGCCCAGCGTCCTGGGCATCTACCGCAGCGCACCGCGGGTGGTGGCGGTGGTGGATGGCGTCGTGGGCATGGAGGGGGACGGGCCGCTATTCGGGAGCGCCGCGCCCCATGGGCTGCTGGCCGTGGGCGCGGACCCGGTAGCCGTGGACGCCTTGTGCGCCAGGCTCATGGGCTTCGCGCTGGCGGAGATTGACCACCTCAACCTGGCCGCGCTGACCGGGATCGGGCAGACGGATGAGGTGGAGGTGCGCGGCGCGAGTGAGCAGGCGCTACAGCGGCGTTATCGCCGGCCACCGCAAGGGTGAGCATTGCGCTGTATCAATACCCGGACATGGAAAGACTGAAACGGCGATACCGGCACGTAAAATCACATCCTTCATCATCTCGAATCTAAAGGGCAGAGGCATGACTCAAGAGCCTGAAAAACGACGACAGGACGATTTCCTTGGACCCTCAAATGCGACATTGGCGATCTTCTTGATCAGCGTAGTGGGGCTCTTTTTGGAAATGCTGTTGATTCGCTGGATCAGCACAGAGGTCCGGATCTTCGCTTATTTGCAGAACACGATCCTGGTGGTGTGTTTTTTGGGATTGGGCCTCGGTTGTTTCACTTCGCGCCAGCCGATCAATCTGCGCGCTGCACTGGTTCCTCTCGCCTTGTTGTGCCTTCTCCTCGCTATTCCAGCGACCCGAGCGGTGCTTGGCAGAATCAGCGAGCTATTGAGCGCCTCAGGAGGCCTGATCGTCTGGCATCCTGCTTCAGTTCCTGACTTCTGGCAGCGTATTCTCTTCGTCAGTCTGGGCTTGAGTGCTGCGTACGCGCTGATGGTATTCATCATTGACATCTTTATCCCAATTGGCCGTATCCTAGGCCGGTTAATGGACGATCACCCAAGGACCATTTGGGCCTATTCTATGAATATCGCTGGCAGCATGATCGGGACATGGCTCTTCGTCCTTCTCAGCGTCCTCTATCAACCGCCATTTACCTGGTTCGTGATCCTGGCTGCGCTGATACTGTTCTTTCTGCGTCGCACCGGACCAGCCTTCAAGGTGAACCTGGCGTTACTGGTCGGAATCGTCATAGCCGCGTGGTTTGCAGGACAGGCGCCTGGTGCATTACGTGTTATCTGGTCACCCTACCAGAAGCTTGTCGTCAGCAGGAGCGATCGAGACCAAAGAGAGGTTGGTGACTACCTGATTACGGTAAATAACACCGGCTACCAGGTTATGCTCGATCCGGCCAAAGCAGATACAAACGATCCAGATATGTATCCCCCGGAGATGTACAACTTAAGCCAGTACGACATCCCTCTCTTGCTGCATCCCAAACCAGAAACTTTGTTGATTGTGGGAGCCGGGGCGGGCAACGATGCCGCCGGCGGACTACGCCATGGGGTCAAGCAGGTGATTGCCGTCGAGATTGACCCGGCCATCATCGCGTTGGGCCGCACCTACCATCCGGAACAACCATATGCCTCTCCTGTCGTCGCGGTCATTAATGACGATGCGCGCTCCTACTTTGCGACAACTGACAGGAAATTTGACGTGATAGTCTTTGGGCTTCTGGACTCGCACACGACCACAGCCATGACAAATGCCCGGCTTGACCATTATGTCTACACTCGAGAAAGCATCAAGCGGGCCAAATCGTTGTTAGCGCCCGGTGGGATTATGGTTCTCAGCTTCGAAGCAGAAAAGCCATTCATTGCAGACCGGATGGCCAGGGTTCTGCGGGACGCTTTCGGGGAAGCGCCGATCGTCTTTCGTGTGCCGTTTACCGGCTATGGTTGGGGTGGCGTGCTGTTCGTGGCAGGCGATCTGGCGGCAGCACGCAGACAGATCGCGGGGAATCCTAGATTAGATGCTTTGATTGACTTGTTGCAGCAAGCATTTCCCCAGAGTTTCAGTTACACCACTGCAGTCACCACTGATGACTGGCCTTATGTTTATCTTGAGACCCCTCGGATACCGGGCCTCTACTACCTCCTGGGGTTGCTGTTGCTCGCGCTCTTCGTGCGAAGTTACCGGCGTTGGGGCGCGGCCGGCTTAACCGCGCGTTGGGCGTCTTCACACTGGCACTTTTTCTTCCTGGGCGCTGCGTTTCTATTGCTGGAAGTGCAAAACATCAGCAAGGCTTCAGTGGTCTTGGGCAACACCTGGCAAGTCAACGCTGTCATCGTGTCTGGTGTACTGGCGATGGCCTTACTGGCAAACCTGGTGGCGCACAGGTTCCCGCGCTTGTCGCTAAACATCGTATACATCGGTCTCATCGGCACCTGCCTCGCCCTGTACTTTGTTGACCTCGCCCAGTTCGCTTTCCTGCCTTACGCTGCCAAGGCGCTGATCGTCGGCAGCCTGACCACGCTGCCCGTGCTCTTCAGCGGCATCGTGTTCATTCGGTCTTTCGCCAACGCGAGACGCAAAGATGAAGCGTTGGGGGCCAACATGGCCGGCGCGCTGATGGGCGCGCTCCTACAATCCGTAACATTCATCATTGGAATTCAGGCGCTACTACTTATCGTGGCTGGCCTGTATGGACTTGCACTTCTAACCAGGCCGGGCAACGTGCAACCGAGCCAATTAGTATCAGATTAGTATAGCCGAAACGGCATCATAGAGACCGGTTCAAGGTCTATGAGGGCAAAAATGCGTACCCGATCGCTTGCCATGGCGCGAAAAACTGCCACCTGGCTCGCATTAATCGTTGTTGCCCTTGCATTGGCCTGGATGATCCCAGGGCTGCTATCAGAGACCGCTCTATGGCTCGATGACTTTATTCAGTATTGGGCCGCCGGGCACTTGAACGTGCGCGGCTTTAACCCTTACGACTCCGTACAGATGGGCACGGTACAGCAATCACTCGGTCGTTCCGATACCCTGATGATGTTCTTGCCACCGCACGCGCTCGCAGTCATGATGCCATTGGCCCTTATGCCGCATACAACCGCGCGCTTGGTGTGGTTTCTGCTCAACCTCGCCGCGGTTGGCCTCTCAACGTGGTGGCTCTGTAGCATCTATGACGCTCCTTGGACAAAACGATGGCTGGCCCTGTTACTAGCGCTCCTGTTTCCCCCTACGGTATCCGCACTTGGATTTGGGCAGATTACGCCCCTGATCTTGCTCGGACTGGCGGGCTTCTTGCGCTACGAGAAAGCAGACCGTCCCTGGCTAGCTGGCGTATTCTTGGCGTTGGTGTTCTTGAAACCGCAATGGATGTATCTGCTGTGGCCGGCGCTGTTGGCGTGGAGCATAACAACCCGTCGTGTACAGGAGCTTGTGGCGGCCAGCCTGGCGATCTTCATCGGCACGATGATTGCAGTGGCGTTCAATCCAACGGTGGTGGGGCAGTACGTGCAGTTGTTCGAAGCCGGAGGACCAGCCCGGTATCTTCCACCCACCATCGGCGGCTTGCTGCGGGTGATCTTCGGCGCCGAGCGCTACTGGCTACAGTTCCTGCCCATGTCAGTCGGGTTGGGGTGGCTGACAGTGTACTGGCTCAGGAACAAAGCTGTGTGGAGCTGGCAGGAACATCTCCCCGCGCTGGTGCTGGTCTCGGCGCTGACGTCTTCTTACGGGTGGACTTTCGACCAAGTCGTGCTGCTGGTCGCCCTGTTTCCTGCAATAACGAGCCTCTTCTCGTTGCGAGGAAATCGAATTCTCCCCTGGCTGGTTGCGGGCGGAATCATCTTGTACGGTTCCGGATTGCTCTGGGCCGATCTTACTGCATGGTGGCACGCGCCAGCATGGGGCCTGTGGTACTGGGCAGTGAAGCGCTCCTATCGGATATTCAGCCAGACTCACGGTTCTGCGTTCGCACGCACGTAAATGGCCGCGACTTCGTCTTCGTAGAGCAGACACCAGACGCGCGAACTGTTAACCGCGGCAATAAACGTTGGTTGCTCTGTGCGACTAACCATCAGGGCGTTGATCCCATAACGATCCAGTTTCTGCTGCCAGTCCTCTCGGCCAGCCGAGATATCAAGATAATCGCGCCAGAGCTCCAGTGGATAAAGCTCCAATCGCGTATCTACGAACACCGGATACTCCGGCTGCGCGGCCCAGATCAGATAGCTGCCGAAGCCCAACTCGTTAAAGATAGGACCAGGGGGTCGTTCGCGCAACAGGTATTCCGTCGCGGCCACCGGCGTCTCGGCCGAGATCAGCCCGGCCTTCAGCGGCGACAGCGGCAGCAGATGCTTGAACCACGGCAGGCTGAAGACAACACCCGCGGCTAAAATCACCACGAAAAGGGAGTTCAGCACGGCCCGTTCCCGCAGCCGAAGCTGCGCTGTTGCCGGACGGACGAACATCGCGGCCAGGTGCTCAGCGACAACCGGCGCCAGGGCGATCCCGAACCAGATGACGCCCCGCGTGCTGCTGAGCGCGAGCGCACCGAACGCCAGGAAGGTCAGCAGTTGAAAGAGGCCGGGCCGCCGCGGGGAAACCGCCAGCAGGACGGCGACCAGCAGGAAGGCCACCAGGAAGACCGCGCCGTCCCACTGGGCGAAGGTCGGCGACGCCCACTCCGGCACCAGGGCGCGGATCACGGGGTTGGCCGACAGGCTCGTCACATACCTGACGATCCCGATCCCGCGCGGGTTGGCCCGGAAGGCCAGGCACGACGCCAGGAACGCCAGCGCGGGCGGGACCAGGCGCGCGAGCTGCCATCCCTCGTGCCTGATGAAACGATGGCGCAGCACAGCCGCCGCCTCATCGGCCAGCCAGATCGCAAGCAGCAGCAGGCCGATCACAAAGGAGCCGTGGCCGTTGACCCAGATCAGCAGCGCGACCGGCGGGATTGCCAGGAGCCAGTGGCGCGGCCTTCGGCGATAGGCATAGATCGCCGCCAGCAGCGCTGTCCCGGCCGGAAACGCGATGGCCTGCGGCCTGACGTTCCAATCGCTGATCCCCAGGGCCGCAGCAAAGAGGGCCGCGGCTGCGGCGACCCGCCAGCTCCCTGAGACCTGGCAGCAAAGCAACAGAAGTAGCCCATAGGCCGCCGTGATCAACACCGCATGGCTGAAGACGATCAGCGCCGGGCCGCCCGCGATGTATAACAGGTAGTACCCGGTCTCCACCAACCAATAGGAAGCATAGTTATCGTAAGGCGCGCCCGACATGGTGGAGGAAAACGTATCCACGACCGGGATGTGGCCGGAGGCGATGATCTCCTGTCCCGCTTTCAGGTGCCACCAAAAGTCGTGTGGCCGGATGGGATGGGTGCTGGCGAAGACAAAAACCCCGGAAAGCACCACAAGCGGCCAGAGATGATCAATCCGTAAGAATGATTTCGGCCAACGCTCATCGCGTGCCATCAGGTCCTGCTCCTTCTGTATTGGCCGTCCGCACAAGATCATCGGGTTTGAGAGCTGCGCCAGAGACGGCGGCCCAACGGCGAACTCCCAGATACCATGCTAACCACGAAGGAGCCAACCACCAAAACGCCGCATCCGTCCACATCCCGTGCAGCGCCAGGTCGGCAAGATTGATCCCCACGCCGATCGCAGTCAGTGCTCTGGCAATCGGATTCCGCCACAGCAAAGCCAATCTGTGAGCTGCCGGCAGCAACATCACCAAAAGCACCACCTGATCATAGGTCCAGCCATAAGCAGCCGTGATGACGGAGACGATCACCAGGCGCGGCAGTTGGTCTGGCCAACTCCAGCCCTGCCGGGAGCCGCGCCACTGGAGCGCAAGCCAGCCGCAGCCCAACAGCATCGGCGCAAACTGCAGCCAGCGGTGCTCCGGCCCGAAAAGCCCCCGCAACGCGCCACCCAACGTCGGCGTGTGCCACCAGATCGGCGCGTCTTGCAGCGCGCTCCGGACGTATTGGCCCACCACTGCCGGGTTGAAGGCCATGACCACGGCGGTTCCCGCCAGCATCGCAGCCACGGCTCCCACCAAACCGGCCCAACGTCGTCGCTGCAAGAAATAGAAAAACCAAGCGATCCAGAAAAGATAGAGTAGATGGGGCTTGAGAAACGCCAACGCGGCGAACGCGCCGGCCGTCCAATGCCTGTCGGCCCGCTCATATCGCAAAAATCCCGCAAGGCCAAACAGGATCAGGGGCGAGATCTGGCCTTTGTGCAGCGCGCCCAGGGTAGCCGAAAAGAGGAACGCGACGAGCCATGCCAGCCATCGCTTGCGCAGTGCTCCCCCGTAAAGCTCCCACAGCCACGCGGTAGACACTAGGATGACTGCGGCCTGGCTCAACAGCCACGCCAACCGGCTGATCAGATAGGGCAAAGGCGCAAAGGGCATCACCAGCGCCAACGTCATGGGTGGATTCCACATCATGACAACTTCTGTCCGGCCAATCGCGTGCTGAGGCGCTGCCATGAGATCCGGTGCGTAGGGGTTTGAACCTGCCAGGTTGAGTCGGCCGGCCGACCAATATTCCACGTAGTCATCGATCTGGAAGACGCGCGCGGACATCAGGACCGGCGTGAGCCGGTAGAGAGCAAACAGACAAACCGCCAAACCAACCCACGTCAGCAGCCGTCGCAGGGTGCGCAGGCGGACAAGGGAACGTACCATGCCGCTACTATTCTCCTCGACAGATCGAACGCCCATCCGCGAATCAAGACACTGTTACTCATGCACCGATCGCATCACGACAAGGGCTTGCCTAGACACGAGCCACAACACCCCTAACGGAATCAGGGACGGAAGCGCCAGGTGCAATGCCGCGCCGATCACCGGGGCTACCAACGTGCCGACGTAGGCAGCCACTGCAAGATAGAGGATGCGTTGCGCTTGTAATCGATCCCAGGCCAGAAGGAGAAACCCAGGGACGAGAAGCAGCAGATCGTGCAACAGCACATAGGGAGTCGCGATCAAGGGAAACAAAAGCGCCATCGCGAGTGCCAGATGCTGCGTCTCCGAGGGTCTCTTGCGAACTCGATAGGCGAACAGTGCAAGGAACATCGTCATGATGGCTCCCAGGCCGCGACTAACCCACAAGGCCACGGGAAACGCAGACGATGGCAAGGCGGTGGCGAGCAACCCAAAAGGTGTTACCAGCAAGTAGCCGGGCCAGCCCTGGATATACGGGAGCGCGAGGATCTGGCCCGAGAACCCAAGGTAGTCAGCAAAGGGTTGGAGCCCTCTGGAAACCAAAACACTGCCAACCCAGAGCGCCGACACCAGCGCAAAAGCCGTGAGTGCCTTCCAACGACGCCAGATCAACCAGATCAGCAGGAAGCCCAGCACGAACTGGGGCTTGTAGATAAGCAGCCCGCCCAACGTCCCGGCCAGAAGCCAGCGGCCGCTGAAGGAGGCCGCACAGATAGCGGTCACCAAGAGCAGCGTCAGTCCGTGATTCTGGCCTGCCTGGAAACCCTCGACAAAGGCGAATGAAGAAAGAAGAATCGTGAATAACGCGCCACGGGTGAGACCGGCATCGAGTAGCCGTTTCGGCATCACGAAGCGATGAGCCAGATGCGAAGCAATCCCAGTCACCGCTATCGTGAACCCGGACCACATGACAAACGCCACCGACAGAGGGAAGCATGTCAAGAGCGCATAGACGGCCGCCACATATGGAGGATTACTGTACGGACCGGACCCAGGCAAGACCGTCGGCGATATCAGCTGTTGTTGCAGTGCCAACTGAGCGGCGAAGTCGTAGAGATGAGTCACATTGGCAACATAGAGCTTCCCGGCGGCATATAGAACGATGAAATCAATACCAATTATCTGTCCCAATCCGCCCAGCCAGCCTTGTCGCATTACGATGTTGGCGACCACGATCGACCAGGTTGCCAGCAAGAAAAGCCGGGGATAGGCTCGAAGTCGTCTGGAATTAAGTATCGCTGGCATCGGAGGCTCCAAGGGTGACCTCGCCTGCTGCCGTCCGCTCTGACAGGCGCCGCCAGATCCAGAACAGGCAAAGGGCCAGGACCGGAACCGTAATCTGAACCGTTACCGGGAAGGCCGCCTGTTGCAAGAAACTTGCAGGAGCGCTCAGCAAAGTGGCAAGCCAAAGTACGCCAAAGATGGCCCGCCAATCGCCGCGGGCCTGAGGAACCTCCTGCCACAGCAAGAAGGCAGGAATCAGCAGGATCACAAGGTCGTAAATCATGGCGTGCGGTGTGAGCCACCAGGTCAGGCAGATTGCACTGGCGTAGAGCAACCGCGAATCACCCCGATGCTGACGCCAAAAGCCCACAAAAACTGCAAACCCCATTCCTGCCATAATCACCGTAAGAACCTCAGCTACCCGCGTTGCGCCGGGAAGCAGAAGAAGCCAAAAACCGCGCACCGTATGCAGGTTCCAGATCGGAAAATCGAGCCAACGCGGCAGCTCAGGAAGGACCGTTCGCGCGAACGTCACATAAGCAGTGGACGCCTCAGGAAGCAACGCAAAGGACAACAGCACCATCGCGCCGGTCCCGACCACCAGCCCCAGAAGAGCACGTATGTTGCGACGCGGTTCCAATAGCCACAAAACGATGATCCCGATGGTAAGCTGCGGCTTGTACATTAACAGACTTAGCGCAACACCAGCAGCAAAAAACTTCTCACGTCGCCACAACCAGTAAGTACCACAGAGCAGAAAAAGCGAAAGTAGGCTGTTTTGCCCATAGCTGATCGAAGTGAATACCACATACCAGGTAAGAGACCAGAAGAAGGGATGCTCGCTTCGAGCGCCGAGCAGCCGAAGCGAAGCCCAAAGAAAGACGAGTCCCAACGCGCTCCACAGCGCAAAGGCCAGGCCAAAGGGGAGAGAGGAGAAAGGCACATAGACCCACGCCAGATGCGGTGGGGTGATAAAGCCGTAAAGATTAGAGCTGTTAGAAGCGGCTAATTGCTGTTGCAGTTGCCACTGGAAAGGTAACTCGTAGAGGCGCGCACTTTGGTTTGTTCGCAGTGCATATCCAGCAACATAAAACTGCAAGAAATCAGCCCCCACTGGATGGCCGGTTAAATCCATATCACCGGGACCTGCTGCGACGCTGATCAGCCATGGAAGCCACATCGCAGCGCCCAAGATGATGGGATAGCGCATCCGCCGCGCATTCAGAAATCGCTGAAATCCGGGCAGGATCATCTGTCCTCCGCTGGCAACAGATAGCTGTCCAACCTAGTCTGCAGGCACACGCTCAAAGACAACGGCGGTCGCGTCCGTGTAGACCTGGCGCCAGTCCGGCAAAACGC
>DAOUAT010000255.1:0-2547 GCA_034433275.1 Anaerolineae bacterium | reverse complement strand
GCCCGCGGGCGCGGCCGCGGCCCAGGTGACCGCCTTGTACGCGGTGTCGTAGAGCGGCGTCCAACCGACCGCCTGCAAATTCCCGATGATCCCGTAGACCTCGGTCCGATTCTTGCCGAAGGGGATCTCGCGTGCGGGATCGATCTGATCCAGGCCTATCCGGTTCGAGAAGGCGATGAACGCCACGGCATCCCGGTTGGTCAGGCTGTCAAGGAAGCGCCGTGCGGCCTCCTGCGCGTCGCGCAGCTTGGCGCCCGCCATGCTGCCGCTGACATCCAGCGCCATCACCACCGAGAGCTGCACGTCGGGGTTGGTGAACGGCTCGACCGCGGCGATGGGCCGCGACTTGAGCGTGCGGTCCTCGCTGACGTCGAAGTTCGCCGCGGCCAGGCCGGTGATGGGGCCGCCGTACTCGTTGCGCACGGTGGCTTCGATGACCGCCTGCGGGTGAGCGGCCGCGTCGGTCCGGTCAATGCGGATGATAATGGGCGCCTCGGCCGCGGTCGGGAGGGCGGCGGATAGGAGCAGGATCAGGAACAAGAGCAGCCTGGTTTTCATGGACGACCTCCATCGTTCTTGTGATGGCCTCAGTTTACAACTTCCGAAGCTCAGCATCCTGACAGGAGCCACCTGATTAGTGGATATTTGATAAATTTTCCCATAACTACCTAACCTGGACAAGCCAGAACCAAAAAGGGATTGGCCTGTCACCAACTGTATGATTTGATGTACAATGTCAGCATCCATATACCGTGTGAGGTAGTCAGATGGGCATTGTTCCGCTCGATGAGAAATACGCCAACGAGATTTATGGTGTTTTGCATTGCTACGACCGCATCATCATTAGTGGCAACTTACAGCCGCTATGTTATGCGGCGGGGATGACGCAGTATCTGTATCGCCACGGCATCCGTATTTTCGACTATGGCAAGCAGTTTGCCGAGCCGCTGCGGGATGCGATCCGAGCCAATGCGCAGGCGCTGGCGGCCGCCCACGGGTTGACCATCGAGTTCATCACCAAGGCCGGTGCGTTGCGCAAGGAGGACCGCATTGCCCAGATTGTGGCAACGCGCGGGGCGCACCCCGGTCTGGTACATATCTTTAGCGCCATGGAACGCTGTCCCGCCTATCAGCCGTGGCACGACAAGGCCCGCGGCCGCACCTACGTCAAGCCGGTGTCCAGCAAGTGTCTGCACTACTACTTTTACTTCATCGATCCCGAACTCGGCTTGTGTTACCTGCGCGTGCCGACCTGGGCGCCCTTCCGCTTGCAGTTCTACTGCAATGGGCACAACGTCTTGGCGGGCCAGCTCACGCAAGCCGGGATCGCCTTTGAGCAGGCTGACAATGCCTTTTTGCGCATCGCCGACTTTGACCGCGCCAACCAGTTGGCGGCTGAACTGGATAGCCAGGCTTGGCACGCCAAGCTGGATGGTTATGCCGCCGAGTACTGCCCGGTGCTCGGCACGCCGGAGCTATATTATCAGTGGAGCATCCTGCAAGCCGAATACGCCACTGATATCGTCTTCCGTAACCAGGCGACCCTCCAAGCGCGGTTCCCCCCACTGCTGGAAGCCCTGATTCAGGCGGTCAAACCCGCCGATATCGCCACCTTCTTGGGGCGCAAGTTGCACGGCAACTTCCAGGATGAGCTGGGAACCCGGTTCAACCGCCGCTGGCTGGGCCGCCGGCTCAAACACCACATGGGGCCGGCGACCATCAAGCTGTACGACAAGTTCAACATCGTCTTGCGCATCGAGACGACCATCAACCGGGTGGGCTTTTTCTCACACTATCGTCAGGTGCAGCACCGGGATGGCAGCGTCTCGTCCCGCCATGCGCCCATGAAAGCCACCATCTATAGCTTACCGCCGCTGGCCGAAACCTTGCAAGCCGTCAACCGCCGTTACCTGAAGTTCATTTCGGCCAGCGAGACACCGGAAGTCGGCGTCGCCAAGCTCCAGCGCCTGGCGGAAACCCAACAGCAAGACAACCACCGCCACAAAGGCTTCAATCTCCTCACCGAGGAAGATGCCGCCTTGTTTCGCCTCCTATTGAGTGGTGAGTTCGTCATTCACGGGTTCTCCAACCAGGCTTTGCGGGCCCATCTGGCGGATAAGTCGGTGGGGCAAATCACGCGCCTGCTCAAACGCCTGCGCGTGCATGGCCTGATTAAGCGCGTCGCCAAACGCTATCGCTACTATCTCACCGACTTTGGCTGTCAGGTCGCAACGCTCGCTCTCAAGCTGCGCGAGATGGTGATCATCCCGGAACTGGCCCATGAACGGGCGCCCTAAAGTCCTTGTCTTTTGTGCAAGGATTTAACTGTCAAGGTACTAAAACTCCCCTTGCATGCTCCCTGCGTACCCCGTCAGATCCACGTAGCCGTTGCCCGCCACCGGCCGGCCGACGCACCGCCACCCGCACCGCGCCTTCCCAGTAGGTGTACGACACCTGCATCTCCTGGTCCGCCAGCCAGGGGGTGATCTCCAGGCGTAAATCGGCTGCGGGCACGGTCACGATCTAGTAAGAATTGCTGAATTCCTG
>DAOUAT010000254.1:0-2916 GCA_034433275.1 Anaerolineae bacterium | reverse complement strand
TCGCAGACCCCGCCGACACACAAACAAGGTTTCTCAGCTCTTGAAGAAGAAGGTCGGTGGCAGCGAGCTGCCCGGCGTGCGGGCGTGCTGCGCATTCACCTGCCGTTCAGGGACATTGCCCATGTTATTCTTGACCACGCGCACGCCCATGAAGGCGGGTGACTGGCCGACCGTGCCGATGCTCCACTGCTGCTCGCAGATGATGCGCCAGAGCTGTTTGCCGGCTTCGATCTGGTCTGCTTCCTTCATCGTGGGCGCCTGTTTCATGATCTCGAAAGCCCGCAGCATCTCCGGATCATCCGGCTTCGTGCCCTGTTCGCCGCCTGAGGCGTACCACTTGGCGAACGCCATGCCCATGTGGCACTCGACCGGGTCCACCGGCAGCGCATGGCGCGGGAAGAGGAAGAGCATCTCGGAGCCATCGTTGGCCCAGGTGATCATCTGATGCTCGCTGTTGGCGGTGGTGCCGAACGCCTGGTTGCGCTCCATCTCCTTGACCGCGACATCAATGCCGATTTTCTTCCAGTGCTGGGTGATCATCTCACCGGCCTGGGTGTAGGGGAGGAACTGCGCGCCGACGGTGATCATTTCCAGCCGCAGGCGTTGACCGTTGTCGGTGCGCAGCCGGAAGCCCTCGGTGTCTTTCTTGTCCAGGCCGATGCTGTCCAGGATCTTGTTGGCTTGATCCGGGTCGTAAGTACACCACTTGGTCCGCCATTCCGCCCCAGGGCTGTAGAGGGTGGATTCGGCCGGTGCGGTGGAGCCCTCGGTGCCTACGCCCAACCAGAAGGTCTCGTTGAGCTGCGCCCGGTCAACGCCCAGCGACAGCGCGTGCCGGAAATCCTTGTTCCGGATCCACTTCGCGATCTCGGGGTCGCCGGTGTAGGCGTTGCCCATGTGGATGGTGACATCCGAGCCGTTGAAGGCCGGATCCAGGTGCACCGTGTAGTTGCCCTTCTGCTGATTTTCCAGCAACACGGGCAGGTTCCCCAGGTCCACATGCCGCTCCTGGATATCGTATTCGCCGGCGACGGCGCGTAGATTGAGCACCTGCCTGTTTTCGGCCAGCGTCATGTTGATCTCATCAATGTAGGGCAACTGGTTGCCTTCGGTGTCCACGGCCCAGTAGTATGGATTGCGCTTCATCGCCCAGGTGGGGGTGTTGATGGGGCTCGTGGTGACCCACGGCGTCATCACGGGCAGTTCAGGGTTCAGCGCCCACGAGAACCGGTTCTTGAAGTACGCCTTCCAGTCGTCAAAACCGGCCGCCTTGGCCTTGGTGTTGACCTCATCCTCCGAGGAGTATTTCGGCAGGAATTGTTTGAGGTAGTGCGCGGGCGCGTAGCCGCCGCCATAGGTGCCGAACGCGCCGCGGGTCGAGAAGCCCGCGCCGACGGCTGTGCTGCCGGCCAGGATGTAGGGGAACATGAAGTTCGGTTCCGGGAACTCGAAGGCAACGGTGAAATCGTCCACCTTTTTCATGACGCCCGGTTTGCCGCCCGCCAGCATCTCGGGGAATGGCGTGGGCACCAGGCCCTTGTTGGAGTAGACGTCATCGTACCAGAACATGAAGTCGTCGGCTGTCAACGGCTGGCCGTCGGACCACTTGGCGCCTTTGCGGAGATAGACGGTCGTTACCTTGCCATCGTCGCTAAGCTTCCAATCCTTGCACAGGGCCGGGCCGATTTTGGTGCCGGTGTATTCCCAGAACAGGATCTTGTCCGTAGACATGATTCGGTTGCCGTTCTCGTGGTCGGCCGGGCCGGTGAAGCCGCGGCGCCAGGCGCCGCCGTACTTGCCAATCTCCTTGAGCGGCTTGACGACCATGACATCCTCGGCCCCCGGCAGGCGCTTTTCCAGGGCTGGCAGGCTGCCGGCCTTCACCAGGTCGGCCAGCACGGGCGCCTCGGCGAACCTCTTGGGATAGCTGGCGACGTCGCGGATGATCTCCGGACCTTCCAGCTTGCCGATCAAGGTGTCGCCCAGCTTGGGAGCTGCGGCTGGGACAGCGGTCGCGACCGGGGCAGCCGTCGCGACCGGGACTGCGGTGGCTGCAGGTGCTGCCGTGGGCGCTGCTGGCGCCACGGTGGGCGGGACGGGAGTGGGTTGGGTGCAGGCAGCCAGGGCGGCTGTGCCGGTGGCGGCGCCTGCCAGCGCCAGGAACTCCCGCCGGGTGAGCTTTCTGCTCTTGGACATGAGGGCCTCCTTGTGATGTGATAATGGTGATGGATGTGGCTGCGTTAGGGTTGCCAACCTCCCCCGGAGAGTTGGCAACCCTAACGCAGCAGCTTAGTTCACCGCATATCCCAGGCTGGCAGAAATGGCGCGGGCGGCCGCGCAGACCTGGGCGCCGATGTGCGTGATGGCCTCCAGCGCCAAGCGCGCCGCCGGGGCCGAGATGCTGACGGCGGCAATGGGCCGTCCGGTGTAGTCAAAGATCGGCGCGGCCACGCAGCGCCCCCCGACCTGGTTCTCTTGATCGTCAACGGCGTAGCCCTGGTGGCGTACGACGTCCAGGTGTTGTTTTAGCGTTTCCCCATCGGTGACGGTGCGCTCAGTGGTCGGGGTCAACCCGTAACGGGCCACATAGGCCTGCACATCGGCCGGTTCTGAATGGGCCAGGATGGCTTTGCCCAGGGCGGTGCTGTGAGCCCGCTCGCGCTTGCCCACTTCTGAGCGCATACCCAGGGCGTGGCCACAGAGCAGGCGTTCGACGTACACCATGTCGCCAGCGTCCAGGATCGCCAGGTTCACGGTTTCATCGAACTGATCGCGCAACTGGTGCAGATAGGGCAGGGCGGTCTGCCGCAGGTCCATGCTGCCCAGCACGACCTTAGCCCGGCTGATGACCTTGAGGCCGAGACGATACTTGCGATTAGTGGGGTTCTGCGCCAAATACCCTTTGGCCGCCAGCGT
>DAOUAT010000253.1:0-4095 GCA_034433275.1 Anaerolineae bacterium | reverse complement strand
GCTTCGGCGGCGGTGTGGCTGCGGGTGCGGGGGAGCCGCGCGGGATAGGGGGCGGCCCCGCGCCCGCGCAGGTCGGCCAGCTTGTTCCGACGGACCTGTTGTTGTTCGTTGAGGTCGGTGTTGTCTTGGTCGTCCACTTAGAGCATCCTTACGCGATCTGCACGATCTCGAACTCGGCCCGGCCGCCGGGCGTCTGCACCTGGACGACAGCGCCGATGCCGTGGCCCATCAACGCGCGGCCGATCGGCGATTTAAACGAAATGCGCCCATTTCCGGGATCCACCTCGGTGGAGCCGACAATGGTGTAGGTATCCAGGTCGCCATATTCGATATCACGGATCGTCACCTTACAGCCAATGTCCACCGAGTCTTTCGCACCGTTCTCGCTGATCAGCACGGCGCTGGTGAGGATATTTTTGAGCGTGAGAATCCGGCCCTCGACGAAGGCCTGGGTGTTCTTGGCCTCATCGTAGCCGGCATTTTCTGAGACATCGCCGTCGGCCTTGGCGTCAGCGATCTGGCGCGCGACTTCGGGCCGGCGGGTGTTAACGAGATAATCCAGTTCCTCTTGTAGTTTCTTGATGCCTTCAGCGGTTAAGTAATGACTGTTGGTGTCTTCCATACTGCGTCCTACCCTCGAAATGCTCCCCTGGCTGATGTTTGAAGCTCGTCATGGCCCAAAAAAAGCGCCGCCGGCAGGAGACGCTCAATAAACCGCGCTCCGTGCCGTGGCGTTTGGACTAGCAAGATTATACGCGATCTCTGACCAACGCGCAAATCGCGCAGGCGTGCTAAGCCTGTTTTTGGCCCTTGATGCGGCCGATGCTATGATCACTCAAGTGCTTGCGCCTGTCCCAATGAACGGGTATACAGGGACAATGCGCTGATACAACCCAGGCATCAAAGGAGGCATTCATGGCGCTATGGTCGCGCGTTCTGGTATCTGGTGTGTTGCTGGCGCTGGTCGGCCTGGCTGCATGCGGTGCGCCGGCGCCGGTGCAGCCACGCCCGGTAGCGCCGGCTACCCGCACGCCCGCGCCCCAGCCGGCCGATCCTGAAGAAGCTATCCGGCAGCTTCTCCGCCTGGAGGGAGAGGGTGTTGTGGCGCAAGACATTGACGCGCTGATGGCACTCTGGCTGGCGGAAGGCGTGGTGGCAGATGCCAAACACACCCCAGACAACACCCAGGATGACGCGCGCTGGCGCGGTCACGCTGCTATCCGCGAGCGCTACCAGGTGCTGGTCTTTCCCGGCGCGCCATCCGTGGCTGGTGCAGTGGAGGTGCAGATCACCCTTGATGGCGATAAGGCCACCGCGGTCAGCACCACCCGGATCGGGGACGAGGTCTCGCCCGGCGGCGACCGTTGGACCTTCGTGAAGCGGGATGGCCGCTGGTATATCGAGAGCCTGATGTATAACCTGGAACCCTGACCCGAAAATGGGACGCGGACGAGCGCGGATAAACGCGGATAACCGTCGTTGACCTGATAATAAGCAAGCATCCTGTCCGTGTTATTCGCGATATCCGCGCGGAACAACGCGCGTGCGCGCGGCGTCATCATGGCAGATCGTTTGTTGGCCAGTTGCCGAAGGAGGAGAGCCATGAGACGCCTCGTCTTGGTTGAGATCGCAGGACGCAGCAAGTTGCAGCGTCCGTTGTTGTGGGCGCTGATCGCCGTGCTGCTTTCCTTGCTGGCCGCCAGCCCTGCGGCCGCAGATGGCATCATCATCCCCCGCCCTCCCATTGACCCGCCCATCCCCTGGCGCGAGATCCCGCTGACCATCAAGTATCACCGCGTCGAAGTGAGCATCAACGACCAGGTGGCGACCACGCAAGTGGACCAGGTCTTCATCAATGACGCCAGCTTCGCGGTTGAGGGAACCTACGTCTTCCCGCTGCCCGAAGACGCGGCCATCTCCAGCTTCGATATGTGGGTGGACGGCCAGAAGTTGGAAGGCAAGCTGTTGGGGCGTGACGAGGCGCGCGCGATCTACGAGGACATCGTGCGCCGCCAGCGCGACCCGGCGCTGCTGGAATATGTGGGCCGCGGCGCGTTCCAGGCCAGCATTTTCCCCATCCCGCCTGGCGGTGAGCGCCGCATCCAGCTCAGTTATTCCCAGGTGTTGGCGCAGGATAACGGCCTTGTACACTATCGCTATCCCCTCAACACCGAAAAGTTCTCCGCCCGCGACATCGAGGATGTGTCTGTCACGGTGCGCATCGAAGACAAAGCGCCGCTGCGCGCCATCTATTCGCCCAGCCACGCGGTGGATGTGACGCGCACGGATGCCAGGCGCGCGGTCGCCAGCTATGAAGCGCGCGACGTGCGCCCCGACCGCGACTTCGACCTGTACTACAGCCTCTCCCCCGATGCCATCGCGGCCAACCTGCTCTCGTACAAACCCTACGATGAGGATGGCTTCTTCCTGCTGTTGTTGACCCCACCGGTGCAGGCCGCCACTGATGAGGTCGTCGCCAAAGACGTCGTGCTGGTGTTTGACGTGTCGGGCAGCATGGATGGGGCCAAGATCGAGCAAGCCAAGGCCGCGGCCGCCTATGTCCTGGATCACCTTGGCCCAACCGATCGCTTCAACATCGTGGCGTTCAGCTCGGCCACCCGCCTTTTCGCCCCGGGGCCGGTGGGGCCAGAACGCGTCGCTGATGGCCGGGCGTTTATCAAGGGCCTGACTGCCCAAGGCAGCACCGATATCAACCGCGCACTCTTGGAGGCGGTGGCCGGCGTTGCTGACACGCGTCCCACCGTGATCATCTTCATGACCGATGGCCAGCCCACGGCCGGCGAGACCGTGCCCGACCGCATCGTCGCCAACGTGGGCGCCGACACCCCAAAGTCGGTGCGGCTGTTTGCGTTCGGGGTCGGCTACGATGTGGACACCGTCCTGCTGGGCCAGTTGAGCGCCAATCACCGCGGGGCCGCGGCCTACGTGCGGCCGGACGAGAAGATTGACGAGCAGATCTCCGGCTTCTACGCCAAGATCAGCGCGCCGGTGCTGGTGGACGTGCAGATGACGCTGGCCGGCGTGCAGGTGGAGGATATCTTCCCCTACCCGCTGCCTGATCTCTTCGCTGGGACGCAGTTGGTGGTGGCCGGCCGTTATCGTCAGGCTGGCACAGCCGATCTCAAACTGACCGGAACGGTGAACGGCCGGCCGCAGACCTACGCCTACGACGGGCTGACTTTCGTCGCGCGCGGGGGCAACGAGTTCATCCCGCGGCTATGGGCCCAACGCAAGATCGGCTACCTGCTGACCCAGATCCGGCTGAAGGGCAGCAGCAAGGAGCTGGTTGATGAGGTGGTCGCGCTGAGCACGCGCTATGGCATCGCCACGCCCTACACCTCCTTCCTGGTCGAGGAGCCGCAATTGGCCATTGGGCCACGGCCCACGATGGCCCCGGGTGCGCTCGATTCGGGCGGAGCAGCGCCCGCGGCCGCCCCTGCGCCGGAGCGTTCCGGCGTGCGCGCGGTCGAGTCGGTGGTGGTGGAGAAGGCGCTGCAGGAGAGCCAGCAGGCTGCGGCCGCGCCGGCGCCCGCGGCCGCAGCGGCGCCCGCCCTGCGGCAGGTCGGCGACAAAACTTTCGTGCTGCGGGAGGGCGTCTGGACTGACACGGCCTATGACGCCGCCGCGCAGCAGCCGGAGCGGGTCGCCTTTGCCAGCGCGCGCTACTTCGAGTTGCTCACCCAATACTCGGAACTCGGCCGCTACCTGGCGTTGGGCGACCAGGTGGCCGTGGTCATCGCCGGCCGTGCCTACGTCATCGGCCCCAGTGGCGCGACCGATCTGACCGGCGCGCAGCCGGTCAGCACTGAGCCTGCGGTGAAGGCAGCCAGCACCCCGGCATTGCCGGCCTCGCCGGCGCCCACAGAACCATCCGGCGCGACGCCTGTCTCGCCCGCCCCGGCCGAGGTGACACCCACGCCGGCCCCGACCGGTCAGTTGGTTTGTTTTGGCGCCCCGGTTGTGGGGCTGTTGGGCCTGCTCACCCCCGCGGTGTGCCTGCTGCGGCGCAAGCGTTAGCGTCATTTCACGAAAAGGTCGCGGTGTTTTGGTTGCTCCCGGCAACCAAAACACCGC
>DAOUAT010000252.1:0-22597 GCA_034433275.1 Anaerolineae bacterium | reverse complement strand
CGGCGAGACGGCCGGCTCCCGCGCCGGGCGCTGATGCGCCCGGCGCCACGACGTCACGGTAGACCAGCACCGGGACCTTGCCCGCCGGGTTGGGCAGGTGGGCCGGCTGCGCTGAGACCAGGGCCGGCCGAGTGTAGCGGATCGTCGGGTCCCAGAGCATCCAGCCGCGGCCGCCGCCCTGGCGCGCTCCATCCATCTGCTGGCGGATTTCCGCCGGGGTGTACGTCCGATAGTCGAAGGCGTAGTCGCCGAAATCTTGCAGCCAGGGCCGGACGACGATGTCTGGGTTGCTGGTCAGGGCTCGGGTGACGGTCCGTTCGGTGCTCTTCTGGACGATCTCGTAGGGATGAGCAATGGCGTTGCGATACTGCGGGGCTTCGCCGGGCAGTCCGGCGCTGAAAGTGGAAGGGTAGACCATGGGCGCCAGGACATCGAGGTAGGGCGCCAGCGATTCGATGTGCTGGCCGATGCCGAGATCGTCCGGCGTCCAGGCTGTGTAGCCGAATACGTCGGCGCCGAGCTTGACGCCATAGGGAGCCAATGCCTGCCGCACGGTTTTCATCAGCCCGGTGATCGCCCCCACGCGACCTTCGTAGGTGCTGGTTTGGGCGAACCGCGCGCGCCCGACGTTGCCATCGGTGGGAAAGCGCACATAGTCGAGTTGCACCTCGTCGAACCCCAACGCCGCGGCCTCTGCGGCCAGGGCTGCGGTATACACCCACGCTTCCTGGCGGTAAGGATCGACCCATCCCATGCCTTCCCGATCGTGCCACACGCCACCGGTCGCCGCGTCTTGCACTGCCAGCGCCGGAATGCCGTTTGCCAGCCGATCATCCTTGAACACCACGATCCGCGCGATGGTGTAGACCCGGCGCTCTTTGAACCACGCCAGGAACGGCTGCGGCGCCTGGATCACCGGGGCCTGCGCCGCGCCGATCTGCCGGGCGAGCGGGACCTGGGTCGGGAAGGTGAGCAGCCCGTAGTCCCCCTTGAAATCCATAACCACTGCATTGAGCTCAGTCTCCTCCAGCAGGTCCTGAACGTGATTCACGAAGTCGGCATGGCTCAGCGCCGCGTAAGAGATGTACAGTCCCTTGATATAGTCAGTGTGATGGATCTCGCCGGTGATTTGGGGCGGGGCCGGCGGCGGGCTGATGAACGCCTCGCCCGGCGCCGGCTGTGCTGGTGCAAAGGCTGGGGCGCGGGAACCCGCGAACAGCAACAGGCAAACCAGGGTGAGGAACAACCATCGTCTCATGCGGCTTCTCACAAAGGAAACAGGTTCTTACGGGAGATAGGGCTAAATGATAGCCCAAGCTGCGCGGATGCGCAAAGCTGCACCCCACTCAAATACCCCCTTTACAATTGAGGGCAGATTTGCTAAGATGAACATGTTCAGGCGAGTGCTCTCAGCCAGGAGGTGGACAATGACGTCAGAACGCATCGTCGGTAACATCATGCACAAGGGTGTGATCGGCTGCAAGCCCAGCACCCCCCTCGATGAGGTCGTGCGCATCATGGCAGACACCAACCTGCGCGTGATCGTCGTCACTGGCCCCGATGAGGAGGCGCTGGGCATCATCAGCCAGTTGGACGTGATCCCGCTCTATGCCCAGGATCTGCGGGGCAAGAAGGCGCGCGATGTGATGAGCATAAGAGTGCTCGCCATCCCGCCCGATATGACGTTGGATGAGGCCGTGAAAATCATGGTCGATCGCAAGATCACCCACTTGGTCGTCAGCGAACGCGGCGACGTGGGCCTGCGGGCGCTGGGCATCCTCTCCAGCTCCGAGGTGATTCGCGAGATGCGCGGCAGCAAGTGGATGTGGTACTTCAGCCCGGAGCCGTGATGCCGAACGCTGGTGTCGCGCCGGGGACGGCGTATTGTTTCGACCCGCTGTACCTGGCGCACGACCTCGCCGGGCATCCGGAGAGCCGGGCGCGGCTGGAGCGCGTCATGGCCGCCCTGGCAGACGAGGCGGTGTTGCCGCGCCTGACGGCCGTCGCCCCCAAGCCGGTTGACTTGACGCTGCTGGCCAGCGTACACACCGAAGACCACATTGCGCGGGTGCGGGAGTTGGCAGCCAGGGGCGGAGGCTTTCTGGATGCCGACACGTATGTAAACACTGCCAGCTACGATGCGGCCTTGCTGGCCGCGGGTGGCCTGGTCGTGCTGGTTCAGGCTGTGCTGACGGGCTGCGCGCACAATGGCATCGCACTGGTGCGGCCGCCCGGCCATCACGCCACCGCCGCGCAGGGCATGGGGTTCTGTCTGTTCAACAATGTCGCAGTGGCGGCGCAGGCTGCACTGGAGGCGTGCGCCGCGCTGGACATCTCGCCACGGGTTCTGATTGTGGATTGGGACGTTCATCACGGGAACGGGACCCAAGACATCTTCTACTATTCCCCGCACGTGCTCTACTTCTCCACCCATCAATATCCGCACTATCCCGGCACAGGCCACTGGCGCGAGATCGGCGCGGGGGCGGGCGCCGGCGCGACGGTCAATGTGCCCGTGCCGGCCGGAGTGGGCGATCTGGGGTTTGCGCGCATTGTGGATGAAGTGTTGGCGCCGGTTGCCGAACGGTTTCAGCCAGGCTTGATCCTGGTCTCGGCCGGGTATGATGCTCATTGGCGCGATCCACTGGCGAACCTGCGCCTGTCCTTGGCCGGCTACTGGCGTATGAGCAAGTCCATCGTTGCCCTGGCCGAGCGCCTGTGCGGCGGCCGGCTGGTGGTGACGCTGGAAGGCGGCTACAACCTGAACGTGCTGGCCCGCGGGGTGGCGGACACCTGTCGGGCCTTGTTGGGCGACGGTGCGGCCGGGGCCGACCCCCTTGGCGCATCAACCTGGCCCGAAGCGGACATTGCTGGCCTGTTACGGCAAGTGAAGCAGATCCACGGGTTGCGTTGAGAGGCTGTACAAACCAGGGTTCTCCGAGAAACCTGGTTTGTACGGTTGTCCGGGCTTCGTTTTTGTTCCCCTCCCGGCCTCCGTGCTATACTGGCCTCCGCAAACCGACTCCCAATCTACCAACTTACCCATTACCGATAGTGGAGGCATTGTGGAACGCACCTTTGTCATGCTGAAGCCGGATGCAGTTCAGCGCGGACTGGCCGGCGAGATCGTTGCGCGGTTCGAGCGACGCGGGCTCAAGCTCGTCGCTATGAAACTGACGCACATCACACCTGAGTTCGCACACCAGCATTATGCCGTACATGTCGGCAAGCCGTTCTTTGAGGGGCTGATCAAGTACATCACCAGCGGGCCGGTGCTGGCTATGGTGTTGGAGGGGACCAACGCGATTGACGTGGCGCGCGCCACCATGGGCGCCACCAACCCGGCTAAGGCCGTGGCGGGCACCATTCGGGCCGACTTTGGCCTGGAGATGGGGCGGAACCTGGTACACGGATCCGATGGCCCGGAAACGGCGGCCTTCGAGATCGGGCTGTGGTTCAAGCCTGAGGAATTGCTCAGTTACAGCCGCAGTATTGATCCCTGGATCTTCGAGTGAGGACAACCGCGGTCATAGGTGCGCATCCCCAAAGGTGCGCACCTGTGACCTGTTATTGAAGGTTACTGGATCTTAAGGAGCACCGGCGCCGCTTTCCACAGCTCTTGCAGCCGATAGAACGAACGGGCATCTCGCGAGAAAATGTGGACCACGACACTGTTGTAGTCTAGCAACAGCCAGCCTGATGAGGCTTCCCCTTCGGCCGAGAGCGGCCGGAGGGCGTGCTCCTTCTTCAGTTCTTCGAGCAGGATCTCTTGCAGTGTCCGAGCCTGGCGCTCCGAATCTGCCGTACAGATCACGAAATAGTCTGCCAATGGGGTGATCTCGCGCAGGTCGAGCAAAACGATCTCGGCGGCCAGGTGGTCTTCGAGCTTAGCGACGATGATATGTGCCAGTTCCAGTTCGTCCAGGGTGAGCCTCCGTGTCTTGGGATTGGCTACGAGTTTAGCACAACTTTGCTGCCACGGCAAGCCGCTAAGGTCAGGCACAGTTCAACTTGAGGAATGGCTCTATGTCACCGCGCATCGTCTACTCCACGGATCCTGAACCGCAGGCGTTGTGCCCGCGCTGCGGCCGCCAGCCGTGTGTCTGCCGTGCCATTGACTTGGCCCCGCGGCAGCAGACGGCTTACATCAAACGCGACCGCAAGGGCCGCGGCGGCAAGACCGTCACGGTGATTTACGGCCTGCAGCACACTCCCGCCACCTACAAAGAGTTGCTGGCCGCGCTGAAAACCGCCTGCGGCGCTGGGGGAACGATTAAGGAAAACGAGCTGGAGATTCAGGGCGATCAGCGGGATAAGGTCGCGGAGAAGTTGCATGCGCTTGGATACAAAGTCAAGCTGGTGGGCGGCTGAGCGCGCGGTAATTCGTCACGCATCACGATCCGCCCACCGTTCCAGCAGCGTCAGGATCAGCCATAGCAGCCCGAACAACCCCGCGCCGAACAACAGACAGGTCAACCCCAGCACGGCCGCGCCCGCGCCGTAGATCAGCGCGATCAGCGCGCCGCCCACGCCCACCAGGAAGATCACCACGGCCAGGGCCAGGTTGCGGTCGGTGCGCTTGCGGTGGGCCCGCAGATCGGTGGGTGGACGTCTGGTGTGCATGCAAGCATTGTACCCCGTAGCAACGTTGCGCGCAACGTTGCTACGGGGTACAATGACGCCATGAGCAAATCCTCTGATCTCTTTGACGCCCGCCGCCAGGAACTGACGGAGAAGGAAGCACCCCTGGCAGCGCGCATGCGGCCGCGCACCCTGGACGAGTTCATCGGCCAGGAACACATCGTCGGGCCGGGCCGGCTGCTGCGTCGCGCCATCCAGGCCGATCAGTTGAGCTCGGTCATCTTTTACGGGCCGCCGGGCACGGGTAAGACGACCCTGGCGCGGATTATCGCCAACACCACACGCGCCCACTTCATCGCCATCAACGCGGTGCTGGCCGGCGTGGCCGATATCCGCGCGGCTATCGCGACCGCGCAGGAGCGGCGCGGTCAGTTCGGCCAGCGCACCATCTTGTTCGTGGATGAGGTTCATCGGTTCAACAAGGCGCAGCAAGACGCGCTGCTGCCGTGGGTGGAAAACGGCACCGTGATCCTCATCGGCGCCACCACCGAGAACCCCTATTTCGAGGTCAACAAGGCGCTGGTCAGCCGCTCCCGCATCTTCCAACTCAAGCCGCTGACCCAGGATGACCTCTTCGCCGTCGCGCGCCAGGCGTTGGCGGATCCCGAACGCGGGTACGGCAAGCTCAACGTGCAGGTTGACGATGACGCCCTGGCCCATCTGGTGGACGTGGCCAACGGCGACGCCCGCGGCGTCCTCAATGCGTTGGAACTGGCCATCGAAACTACACCGCCGGAGACCGCGCCTCCAGGCGCCGCGGAAGATCAGCCAGCCCCTATCAGCCACACGCGATACGCCATCCACATCACCCTGGCTGTAGCCGAAGAATCCATCCAGCGTCGCGCCGTGCTATACGACAAAGAGGGGGATGTCCACTACGACACCATCAGCGCGTTCATCAAGAGCTTGCGCGGGTCGGATCCCGACGCAGCGCTCTACTGGATGGCGCGCATGGTGTACGCGGGCGAAGAGCCGCGTTTCATTTTCCGCCGCATGATCGTGTTCGCGGGCGAGGATGTGGGGCTGGCGGATCCCCACGCGATCCGCCACGTCATGGCCTGCGCGCAGGCGTTCGAGTATGTGGGCATGCCCGAAGGCCGCTTCCACCTGGCCAGCGCGGCCCTCTACCTGGCCACCGCGGCCAAGAGCAACAGCGCGTTTGCCTTCTTCGACGCGTTGGAGACGGTGGCGCGGGAGCAAGAGGCGGAGGTGCCCGCGCACCTGCGCGACGCCAACCGCGACAAAGAGGGCTTCGGCCACGGCGAGGGCTATCTGTACCCCCACGCGTATCGCGACCACTGGGTGGCCCAGCAATACCTGCCCGACGCGCTGCAAGGCCGGGTCTTCTACCAGCCGGGCGGATTAGGGTATGAGGCGAAGGTTAAGGTTGAGGTGGATCGGCGGCGCGAGGCGCAGTTAGCCGCCATGCTGGAGGGCGCCGAAGGGTTCGGCGCGGTCGAGGCGCTGACTTTCACCGGTGAGCTGGCGCGCGGGGATCGCGATCGCTGGCTGGCGCGGGCTGTGGGCGGCGCAGGGGAACGGCTGTCCGTCTTGCGCGACCGCGTGCTGGACGCCGCGCGGCTGCAACGGCACAGCCTGGTGCTGGATCTGAACGCGGGCACCGGTCTCCTCACCTGGGAGGCGCTGCGCCGCGCACCGGAAGGTGGGGTGTGGGCCCTGGCAGCCCGATCAGACGAGGCGCCCGCGCTGCGCGAGATGGCCGCGCGGCTGCCCGAGCTCGAGCGCCCCGTTGTGCTCCAGGGCGCGCTGGCCGAGGTGTCCGAGCTCCTGGCCCTGCGCGGTGAGGCCAACGTGCGGTTTGATGCCATCGTCGGGCGCAATGCGTTGACCGCACAACTTCGCCCCGACAACGCACCCCGCAGCGCGCAATACGTAGTACGAAGCACGGCGCTGGCTCACCTTGCAGGGTTGCTCGCCCCCCTCCTCCGGCCCAACGGCATCATCAGCCTGGCCGAACCCGTGCCGCGGCACACCCAGCGGCTTTACGCCCTGGTGGACCTGGCCGAATTGGGCGCGGTGCTGGCAGGGAAGGTTCGAGACGCGGAGGAGGCCATCTACGCAGACCCCGCGGATCCGTTGGTCAACTGGGCCGAGGCTGACCTGGCCGCGGCGTTCCTGGGCGCACAGCTGACCGGCGTCGCGGTCGAAGGGGTGGAAACCAGCGTTGAGGCGCGCATCAGTCCCGCCATGCTCGACCGCTGGTTCGCGGGGATCCCCGATGGCGGGCGACCAAGCTACGTGCAGCGTCTGGCCATCCAGCTGGCTGGCGACGAAGTGGCGGCCGTCGAGGCGCTCTACCGGCGCAAGCTCACGGGCGCCACCGTTGGCTGGCGGTCAGTCACCGCGTATGTGACTGCGACCCGCGCTGCGGTCTGATATGACGCGTGCGCTTCAGTGGTCAGCGTCCGAGCGGCCAGAAGAATATGATGAGCGGCGTCGCAACAAGTAATCAGCGCAAGGAGCGTAACGACATCATAGCGCCAGCGGCCGGTGATGAAGATGATGAGGGCGAGCAGGAGGGTGGCAAAGATAATCCAGTGCTGCAGGGTCATTCTGGCGTGCCTCCTGTGCGCTCAGGTTCTTCATACACCTGCGAATCCCCGACCGTTTCAGCGCCAGCCAGATGGTGCAGCGCGCGCCAGGCATGATAACCTACCCGATCCACCCAGCGCATGGACTCCAGCTGTGCCTGCGCCGCGTCGGGCATCACGTTGCCGGCCGCGGTCTCGGCCAGCAGCCAGGCCCGATGAAGGCGCCGCTCTTCGGCCTGCCGGGCCGAGGCGTCGGCCAGATGGCGCACCAGGTTATCGCCTTTCCAACCCGGCTGGCCGAGCCAGGTTGTGGCCTCGGCGATCTCCGGGGCCAGACGGCCGGCCGCGGCCTGCACTTCGACGCCGCGCACCGGTTCCTCGTACTCCAGGCACGCCTCCACCAAGCGGTTCAAGTGATCGCTGACATGCAACAACGCCAGACGTCGGGTGTAGCGCTGGTCCCGGTCTGAGTGTACTCCGGCCAGGAAGGCGCGAGACTCTCGGATGCCAGCCTGCGCAGCCCAGAGATACGTGCGGCCCTGACGGGTCAGCCTGGCGCCCTCCAGTAGCTTGTTCGCTTCAGCCAGTGTGGCGGCTGCGATCTCGCTCAATGCGCGCGCGGCAGCTTCCACCGCTACGGAAGGGATCTCCAGCAGCGATCGGTCCAGGTGGCGTGTGAAGGCGGGCCCGCTCTCCGGGATCAGCCGAACCACCAGCCGCGCAAACGGCGCAATGAAGGGTATGAAGATGGCCGCGCCCAGCAGGTTGAAAACGGTGTGAAAGAGGGCAATAGCCACAGCCGGGTCGGCTTTGCCCAGCAGATAGGTCAGCCAATCAACCAACGCCAGCAGTTGGCGGGTTGCAGCAAAGGCCAGGAGGCCGGATACGCCGTTGAACAGGATGTGGGCCAGCGCGGTGCGCCGGGCGGGGATGGTCGCGCCGGCTGATGCCAGGATCGCCTTGACCGTGGTGCCCAGGTTCTGGCCGATCACCAGGTAGGCGGCCTGCGGCAGGGCGATCGCCCCGCCGTGCAGTGCAGTCAACGTGAGCGCCACGGCCGCGCTGGAGGATTGCAGCAGCACGGTCAAGACTGCGCCTACCAGCACCAACGCCAGACGACCGAGCAGGGATGCGTCGGAGAGGGCAGAGAAATCTATGCTGTGCGCCACCCCGCTCATGCCTTCTTGCAGGAAGTCAATGCCGATGAAGATCAGTCCGAAGCCGGCCAGTGCCATCCCCAGGTTGGCCCGCCGGCCGCTGGTGAGCAGCCGCAGCAGCGCACCCACGCCGATGAACGGCAGTGCGATGGCGCCCACATTCAGCTTGAAGCCGAGCAGGGAGACGATCCAGCCGGTGCTGGTGGTGCCCACGTTGGTGCCGATGATCACGCCGAGCGCGGCCGGAAACGAGAGCAGGCCCGCACTGACAAAGCCGATGGTCGTAATGGTGGTGGCGCTGGAAGATTGCACCAGCGCGGTCAGGCCCACGCCGGACAGAAAGGCGGTCAGCGGGGTGCTGGTGGAGCGTTCCAGGATGCGTTGCAGTGATCCGCCCGCGGCGGCCTTGAGCCCGTCAGACATCAGGATCATGCCGACCAGGAACAGGCCGATGCCGCCGAGGAGAGCCGGCAAGATACTCAATAGCGTAGGGGGAGCGCTCATATGGCTTGCTCGATCAGGGATCGCAACTTTGCAACCTCAAATTCCGCCTGATTTTACCACAGATCACGGTGTGGGCAGGAATCTCTTGCCCCACGGGTCGCACGGCCAGACATGGGTTCTACGAAATGTAGTTTTGCTCTCTGTTTTTTTAGCGGTTTTGTGCTATGTTTGCACAAGCTTCACTGCGAACATGGTTGCACAGCGCATTCCCGGTCTGTTTCTTGCAGTGAGCCAGCCGGGAGTGTCACCACTTCTCGACCGTGTCCAGCGCATACAAGGATGCTGCCATGCCGAAGATCGCCATTACCGGGAAGGGCGGGGTTGGCAAAACCACCCTGACCTCATTGCTCTCGTATGTCTATGCTCAGCGCGGGCAAGACGTGATCGCCATTGATGCGGATCCCGCGGGAAATCTGGGGCTGGCGTTCGGCCTCACGGCCGCGCTGGATGCAGAACTCAAACCTATCGCCGAAATGGAGAGCCTGATCTACGAACGCACCGGTGCGCAGCCAGGCACCATCGGCGGGTGGTTCAAGCTGAATCCGAAGGTGGACGACATCCCGGAGAGCTTCAGCATCACCCACCGCGGGGTGCGGCTGCTGCGGCTGGGTTCGGTGCGCGGGGGCGGCACGGGCTGCCTGTGCCCCGAGAACGCGCTGCTCAAGGCGCTGGTGACCCATCTGCTGCTGCGCAGGAACCAGACCCTGATCCTGGACATGGAAGCCGGGGTTGAGCACTTGGGCCGGGGCACCGCCGGCTCGGTGGACGCGTTTGTCATCGTGGTGGAACCGGGGCTGCGCAGCCTGGGCACCGCCGACCAGATCCGGTTCCTGGCCTCGGAGATCGGGGTGAAGCGCATCTACCTGGTGGCCAATAAGACGCGCGGACCCCAGGACGAGGAGTTTATCCGGGCGCACGCCAAGGGTCTGCCACTGTTGGGCAGCCTGCCGTTCACGGTCTCGGCCGTGGCCGCTGACCAGGGCGGCCTCGCGGTCTTCGATCAGGCGCCTGAGCTGTTGGCCGCAGCCGAGCGCACCGCCGACGCGTTGGATCGCGTTGAGCGGGCATAGCGCAGGCGATGCGTGGTTCTGATGACAGCGTTGTTTCCTGTGCCCTGGCAGCAAGACCTGGCCGCGATGGCGATCAGCTTTGCGGTGGCGCTGGCGTTTTTGAAGCTCAACGACCTGATCGCCCGGCGCGGCTGGTTGCCAGAGTACATTACGCGCAAACTGGTCCACATCGGCACGGGGCCGCTGTTCTTGCTGTGTTGGCCGCTTTACAGCGTCGCATGGCATGCCCGGTGGATAGCTGCCGCAGTGCCCGGCAGCTTGACCTTGCTTTTCGTGCTGATCGGCCGCGGGATCATCAAGAAGGACGATTTCGTGGCTGCGATGTCACGCAGCGGCGATCCGCGTGAGTTATTGCGCGGGCCACTGATGTACGGCGTCGTGTTCGTGGCCACAACCCTCGTGTTCTGGCGTGAATCGCCGGTAGGGATCGTGCTGCTGATGCTGTTGTGCGGCGGCGACGGCCTGGCCGATGTGGTTGGCCGACGGTTGGGTCGGGTCAAGCTGCCCGGACAGCGCGACAAAAGCTGGGCCGGAAGTATCGGCTTCTTCATTGGCGGCGCGGCCCTGACATTGCTCTATTTGGTGCTGTTTCGCTCCTTTGGCCTGGCGGATCTGGATCTGCGGCAGGCCGTGGGGCCTGTGTTGGTGACGACTCTCTTGGCTGCTGTGGTAGAGGCATATACGCCGGCCGATCTCGATAATCTTACCGTGCCCCTGGCGGCCCTGGCGGCCCTTTGGCTGATGATACCGGTGTTCAAGTGGTGGCCGGCGTCGTTCTGGGTATGAGGATCCTATGGCTGATATACCGAACCTGAGCAATTTCGATGACACCCCGGTTTTCACCATCAAGACGGTGGTTCAGGAAACAGGCATTGCCCCGGCGACATTGCGCGCCTGGGAGCGACGCTACGGCTGCCTGTCACCCGGCCGCAGTGAGGGTGGTTATCGGCTCTATTCGGAGCGAGATATCGCCATTGTGCGCTGGCTGAAGCGCCAGGTGGATGCGGGGGTGTCCATCAGCCGGGCGGTTGCCCTACTCACGTTGCGCCAGCAGACCGGTGAGGAACGTGAGGCGCACCTGGTCGAGCCGCCGCAGCTCGCGGATGCGCCAGGTCTGGCGACCCAAGCGGAGGAGTTGGTTGAGGCGTTGTTGGCCTTCCAAGAGACTCGCGCGGAAACGATCCTGAGTGAGACGTTCGCACTGCACCCGCTGGAGGTCACCATCGAGGCGATTATCGTCCCGGTGTTGAGGGAGATCGGAGATCGGTGGCATCGCGGGGCCGCGACGATCGTTCAAGAGCATTTTGCGACCGCCTTCCTGCGGCGCAGGCTCACCACTCTGTTTCACGCCTATGAACAGCCGCCATCCGGGCCCCTCGCGATCACCGGGGCGGCGCCCGCAGAATGGCACGATGTCGGGATCCTGCTGGTTTCCCTCACGCTGCGCCGCCACGGTTGGCGGGTGATCTACCTCGGCCAGAACGTTCCGGCAGATCATTTGTTGCAAGAGATCCGTAAACTGCAACCCGACATGGTGTGCCTGTCGGCCACTACCCGCGCCAGCGCTGAGGCCTTGATTCCGTTCTGTGCTGCGGTGCAGCAGTTGCCCCTCCCGCATCCACGGGTCGTGATCGGCGGTTATGTCTTCACCGCGCACCCCGAACTGCGCGACCAGTTCTCCAAGTGCGACATCGTGGGCAGCGCGCGCAAGCTTGCCCAGCATTTGCCCCGCGCCTGATGCGCTCAGCCTCAGGGTTTCTTCGTTTCGTTTTTCGTTGAAAAAAACCATAAACAAACATTTGACAAACCTGGATTTATCTGCTATACTCCTTCTCGATAAACATACGACAAACCGGGTATGGAGCGAGGAAGAGATAGGTGCAGAAGATGAGTCCAGCAGCGCGATCCGCGTTTGATACGCAGCCGGTGTATAACATCAAGGCGGTTGTGGAAGCGACAGGCCTCCCCGCGGCGACTTTGCGCGCGTGGGAGCGCCGTTACCATGCGCTGGCCCCCGGTCGCACAGTCAGCGGCTATCGGCTTTACTCAGCGCATGACATCGCGCAACTGCGCTGGTTGAAAGCGCGGGTTGACGAAGGCATGGCAATCAGTCAGGCGATAACCTGGCTCAACCAGCAAGGTCAAGTCACGCAAGGCTCGACGCCAGTTCTCGACCGGCGTGAGTCATGGGGCTTGCCCGGCGTCACGGTGGAGTTGCTGTCGGCCCTGCGGGGGTTCGATGAGTTGCGCGCCGAACAAGTGTTGGGGGAAGCTTTCGCCTTGTACGGTGTGGAGACGGCCACCGAGTATGTGTTGGCGCCGGTCATGTCGCAAATCGAGGATCTGTGGCAGCGCCAGCAGGTCACAACGGCGGTGGAGCATTTTGCCAGCAGCTTCCTGCACCGCAAGTTGGATGCCATTATCAGCGCCGGTCCACCGAGCCAAAGCGGCCCGCTGGCGGTGCTGGGATGTGCCCCAGATGAATGGCACGACCTGGGTCTCTTGTTGATCTACCTTTTGCTCCGCCGCCGGGGCATTCAGACGTTGTATCTGGGGCAGAATGTGCCCGTCGCGGATTTTGCTGAGGGAATGACCCGGCTGCGCCCGGCAATCGCGGTCATCACGGCCTCTACGGAGCGTACGGTCGCGGGTCTCGCCGCGCTGGCCCAGGTCGTCAACGCCTTGCCTGCGCCCAGGCCGATGTTCGGTTATGGCGGGCGCATCTTCAATCTGCACCCTGATCTTCGCGCGCAGGTGGCGGGTGTCTTTCTGGGTGAAAGTGCGCGTGGCTCGGTCGGATACATCGCTGAGTTGATCGCGCCGGGCCAACCGGGCGGTGGGCCGCCAGCAGACGGGTAGTTCGTGGCAAGCACAGATTAAAGTTTGGTTAAATCCTTTTACAAACTATTGACATGCTCTTGTTTTTGGTGTATAATTCTGAAACAAATGATAGTAAATCCCCGACAACGGGTGGCGGATGCAAAGAGGAGGATGATTATGGTGTACCGAGGAAGACAACGCTCACTGCCTGAGATTCTAATTGACTTGCGGGAAGACGATCAGGACTTCAAGCAGTCCATCATTGCCCAATCTTTTCGGTCGGGGCAAACCGTTGCGGAGTCCGATGTGCTGGGCCGCAACCTTTTCACCCTGATGAAGGGCCGTGTGCAACTGATACGCGAAGGCCCGAACGGCCGGCGGTTGGCGATCGCCACCCTGGGGCCTGGGGCGATGTTCGGCGAAGGCGCGTTGCTGGGCGCGACCGATCCGGGCGTCAAAGCCGTGGCTCTGACAGACACCATTGTGTGGGCGGTGCCGCAGCCTCAGGCGCAGACCTTGGCGTTGCGATATCCGGTCTTGAGTTGGGCGCTTTTGCAAACGGTAGGCCAGCGGTTGGCTCAGGTCGAGAATCGGATGGAAGAAGTGGCCTATAAGCGTCTGCCGGAACGCCTGGCTGGGTTGCTGCTGGAGCTGGCAAATGGTAGCAAGGCGATCCGCGGCACCAGCCATCAAGCCCTGGCCGATATGCTGGGCACTTACCGGGAGACGATCAGCGCCATCCTGCGCAACTTTAAGGATGATGGATTGGTTGAGCTCGGTTATCGCCGGATTGACTTGCGTGATGTGCGTGGCCTGCGCATGGCGGCTGGCACGCTGGATTGAGTGGTAGGCCCAAGAGCGCCAGGCGAAAGTCCATCACCGACTCAGTGCAGGGAGCAGCGTGCTGCTCCCTGTTTTTGTTGGGGTCAGTTTTGAGTATTGGCGTGTTTTGTCAAAGCCGTGTATGATGCGGGGTGTCGGATGCAAACAGAGCAGGCGCCGGACCCGGCCAGCGAGATGGGGCGCAGGACGAACAGGGTGGGTGACTCTGGAGGTGGAACATGGGCGAGGTTGTCAGCACAATCGAGTTGTCGCTGTTTCCGCTGAATACGGTGCTCTTTCCGGGCCAGGTATTGCCGTTGCACGTCTTTGAGGATCGCTATCGGTTGATGATCCGTCGCTGCCTGGCGGAGGATCTGCCGTTCGGCGTGGTGTTGATTAAGAGCGGACAGGAAGTGGGTGGGGCGGCCGAGCCGCAGCCGATCGGCACGGTCGCGCGCATCATCGAGAGCACGCACCTGGCCGATGGCGCCATGAATATCATCACCGTCGGGGTCGAGCGCTTTCGGATTCGGCGCCTGTTGCACGATCAGCCCTACCTGCGCGGCGAGGTGGAGGCGCTGCCATTGGTTGAGCCGAAAGATGAGCCGGGCGCTGCGCGGTTAGCCGAACTGGTGCGGCGCCGCGTCAGTCGTTACATCCAATTGATCGCCGATGCCGCGGGATTGCAGATCCAGATTGACGAAATGCCCAGCGCCCCACAGCAGGTTGGTTATTTGGCCGCGGTGACGATGCAGATTGACAACGTCGAAAAGCAACAACTGCTGAGCGCTGCTTCGTTGGGCCGGATTTTGTCTCAGGAAGTGTCCTTGCTCGATCGCGAAAATGCCCTGTTGACCTGGATGATTGACACCCGAGCGTGGCCCGAAAGATCCCAGTTCGGCGCCAGCGGCACATTGCTGCCCAATTGAGCGCGGAATTTGTTAAGGTGTCCAATTTGACACGTTGCAGCAGGCGTGGTAAAATCTCAAATCGTCGTGTCAGGCATGACAGATTGTCAGTAGGAAATAGGCTGATCAGCCACCGGTGCTGTGCGTTTGCCTGGTGGCTTTTTGCTTGTCCTGCTTCACCCTGCTGGCGCGACGTTATTACTTCCAGGAGGCAGTTTTTCATGGAGACAACCGGTACCGTCAAGTGGTTCAGCCGCAGCAAGGGCTATGGGTTTATCTCGCCGGATGGTGGCGACAAAGATGTGTTCGTCCACTACTCGAACATCGTGGGTGAGGGGTTCCGCAACCTGGACGCAGGTGATCGCGTGACCTTCGTGATCGAAGACACCCCGAAGGGTCCCCAGGCAGTTACGGTCAGCGCTGTCTGATCTAAGCTCTGAGACCAATGCTTCAAACCCCCGGCCCCGGCCGGGGGTTTGTTTTTTTGCGCCCGCGAGCCTGTAGCGCAAATCACTTGCCAAGCCTCTGTTTTCAATGTAAAATGAGCTCAGATAAGGGGCAGTTGCGTGCTGTGATTCGTCCGTTTGGTTTGAGCGATATCTGGCTGGTGCGGCGGCTGCAAAATAGCGGGGTGTCACTCGCTATCGAGTATGCCTTGACGCAGCCCTACCGGCCTTTGTGGACCGCCTTGACCGCGCCGTGGCCGTGGGCCGGCAAGGGGGTGGCTACCTTTGTGCTCGATGCAGAAGGGGCCGGGCCCGAGGCTGCCGGCTTCGTGCAGTTGCTAAAGCGTCCCGCGCGCCCCGAAGCCGATCTGCTGCACCTGGCGCCCGCGTTGCTGGCGGTGGATGGTGAACCCAACCCCACCGTCGCGGCGACGTGGCGTCTCTTGCTGACCCATTGTTGCGCTGCGGCTGCCAGCCATGGGTTGCAGCGCATCTTTGCGGGCACGCCCTATGGTTGCCCCGAACAAGCCAGCCTCAAGGAAGCGGGGTTCAGCCTGTACACGCGTGAGACGATCTACCGCCTGGCCGCGGCCCCGGCCGGCGGGGGCCAGGCGCTCGGTGTGCGGCCGCAGACGCCGCAGGATGGCTGGTCTTTGCAAAGGCTATACACGCGCGACACCCCGCGGCTGGTGCAGCAGGCCGAGGGCGCGACCGCCGGCGAGCTGGGTTCGTGGTGGGAGCCGGATAGCTGGCAAGGCGTGGTCTGGGACCCGGCGGGCGAGGTGCGGGGGGCGACCCAGGCGCATCTGGGCCAGATGGGCCACTGGTTGCGCGTTTGGGGCGCCAGCGAGCTGCAAGCGCGTGAGGTGCGGGTGCTGATCGAACAAGGGCTGCGGCTGATCAGCGCCTGCGATGTGGGGCGTCGCTCCTTGCCCGTGTACGCGACCGTGCGTGATTATGAGTCAGGGATCGGGAACGCGCTGGCCGGCTTCGGGTTTGCGCCGTTTATGGATCGGGTGCGTTTCGTCAAACACACGGTTGCCACCGTGCGGGCGCCTGCCACCGTGCCGGCCGTGGGCCGTGAGCTCTGGCAGGAAGTGCCGTTGCACAGCCGTGCGGAACAGAGTTAGTTTATCAGGTAAGGTAGTACGTACAGAATGCAACAAAGGAAGATAACCGACGACTTGGAAGCCCTGCTGCAGGTGCTGCCGCCCTCTGTGGAGCGCGCATTGCGCGCGGCGAACCAGGGCGATAATCTGCTCGAGATCGTGATGGATCTGGGCCGGCCGCCGGAGGCGCGGTTCGTGGACCACGAACTGCTGCTGCGGCAGGAAGAGATCGCCCAAGAGGACCTGGATTACGTCATCGCTCGCATCGGTCTGTTTACCGGTGATAACCGCGCCGGCATCGAGCGCACACTGCACCGCATCTCGTGCATCCGCAACCGGCAGGGGCGCATCATCGGCCTGACGTGCCGCGTGGGCCGCGCGGTGTACGGCGTCATTGACATCATCGAGGACATCGTGATGTCGGGGCAGAGCATCTTGCTGCTGGGCCGGCCGGGCGTGGGCAAGACGACGCTGCTGCGCGAGGCCGCGCGCATCTTGGGCGAGAAGCAGCGCGTTGTGGTGGTGGACACCTCCAACGAGATCGGCGGCGACGGCGATATCCCGCATCCCGCGATCGGCCGGGCGCGGCGCATGCAGGTGGCCGCGCCGGAGCAGCAGCACGAGGTGATGATCGAGGCGGTGGAAAACCACATGCCGCAGGTCATCGTCATTGATGAGATCGGCCGCGAGCAGGAAGCGGTGGCCGCGCGCACCATCGCCGAGCGTGGGGTGCAACTGGTGGGCACGGCCCACGGCCAGACGCTGGAGAACTTGCTGGTTAACCCCACCCTCTCCGACCTGGTGGGCGGCATCGAGAGCGTGACCCTGAGCGACGAGGAAGCGCGGCGCCGCGGCACCCAGAAATCGGTGCTGGAGCGGCGGGCCCCGCCGACCTTCGACGTGTTGATCGAGATCCAGGATCGGCAGCGCATGGCGGTCCACCACAACGTGGCCGCCTCGGTGGATGCCATCCTCCGGGGCCGCGCGTTGTCGCCGGAGATCCGCTTCCGCGACGATGTGGGCCAGGTGCGCATCGAGAAACCGCCGGCCCCGCCGCCCGAAGTGCGGCCAAACACCCTGGCCCAGGGACGGCTGCCGTTTGACAAGCACGGCAACGGCCGGCAGGCGCCTGCCCAGACCGAACCGGCGGCCGAAAGCCCGGCCCAGCCGAGCCGGCAGGCGCTCCAGCCGCTGCGGATCTATCCCTACGGCATCGGCCGCGGCCGCCTGGCGCAGGCCGCGCAGAACCTGGGCGTGCCCGTGGTGATCGTGGACGCGTTGGAGCAGGCAAACGCGGTGATCACGCTGAAGAATTACTACCGCAAGCACCCGCAGCCCATCACCGACGCCGAGCGCCGGCGCATCCCGGTCTACGTGCTGCGCTCGAATACGGTGAACCAGGCTGAAGCCTGCCTGGGCGACATCTTCGGGCTGCCCGTGCAGTTAGAAGATCCGGTCGAACGCGCCATCGGGGAGACGCAAGAGGCGATCCGTCGCGTGCTGAGCGGGGCGAACGCGGCGGAGTTGCAGCCCGCCGGGGCCGAGATCCGCCGCCTGCAGCACGAGATGGCGCGGGACGCGCACCTGGTGTCGCACAGCTACGGCAACGAGCCGCGGCGCCGCGTGCGCATCTTTCCGGGTTAGTCATGGGCTGGTTCATCACGTTCGAGGGGCCGGAGGGCAGCGGCAAGACCACACAGATCCGTCTGTTGGCCCAGTGGCTGGCGGGGCAAGGCCATGCCGTGCTGACCACCCGCGAGCCGGGCGGCACGCGCATCGGCGACGCGGTGCGCGGCATCCTGCTGAACCCGGAGCACACCGAGATGCGGCCGGAGGCGGAGATCTTGCTCTTCTCGGCCGCCCGCGCGCAGATCGTGGGCGAGATCATCCGGCCCCACCTGGCCCGCGGCGGGATCGTGGTGTGTGACCGCTTCGCCGATTCCACCCTGGCCTACCAGGGCTATGGCCGCCAGCTCGACTTGGCCGCCCTGCGCCAGATCACGACCTTCGCCACCGGCGGCCTGACCCCTGACCTGACGGTGTGCCTGGACCTGACGGTGCTGGAAGGGTTGCGTCGCAAGCAGAGCGGCGACCTGGCCGAGTGGAACCGCATGGAGCGGGAGCAATTGGCGTTTCACGAGCGGGTGCGCCAGGGCTACCTGGCCCTGGCAGCCGCTGAGCCGCAGCGCTGGCTGGTGGTGGATGCTGCGCAAACGATCGCGGCAGTGCAGAAAAGTATCCAGGCCCGCGTAGCGGCGCTCATCGAAAACAGGAGGATCACCCCATGAAACTGATCATGGCTATCGTGAGCAGCGATGACTCACGCGATGTGCTCGACCGGCTGACCAAAGCCGGGTTTCGCGCCACGGTGATCAGCACCACCGGCGGCTTTTTGCGCGAAGGCAACACCACGTTCTTCCTGGGCACAGAGGATCAGCGCGTGGCCCAGGCCATCGAGATCCTCCGCCAGGTGTGCCGGCGCCGGACGCAGTGGGTGTCACCCCTGCCCACCCTCGAAGGCCCAGGCCTGGAGATGGCTGAGCCGATCGAGGTCAGCGTCGGCGGCGGGGTCGTTTTCGTGATGAACGTGGAGCAGTTTGTGCAGGTGTGATTACACAATCCCAAAGTCGTCGCCTGCGCTGGCGCCGCCCAGGTCCGGCATGGCCTGTTCGATGGCCTCAGGGTCTTCGCCGGCTTCCAGGCGGCCGATGACCTCGTTGAATTCCGGGCCCAGGTCTTCGCCGGTCTCGCTGGCCATCTTGCGCATGAAGCGCGCCAGTGATTTCGGGTCGTTTTCATCAAGGTCGCCGAGTGAACTCGGATCGGCCAGACCATCCAACCGGCTCTCCTCGGAACGCACGACCGCCACGCGGGAGATCAGGCGGGTCAGGCGCTCGCTCCCGCAGCGGGGACACTGAGCGGTCTTGGTCTCCGTGTCGGCGAACGACCGGAAGAGCAGGCTGACACGGCGTTGACATTGGTGACAGAAGTATTCGTAGATCGGCATGTTCGGCTCTCAAGCGATTTTCGTCAGTTCTGCTGGCGATTATAGCGCAAAGGCCGGGGCGCGACAAAACTGACCGACCCTGGCCGGGATGGCATGAGACGTATGCACCCTCAGCAAACTGCTACAGCGGACGACTCTACAGAAAGCTGGTACACAGCATTGCACAAACCGCGACCATTGCTCGTTGTGATCTCTGGCCCTTCGGGTGTCGGCAAGGACGCCACCATTCAGCGGATGAAGGATCGGGGCTACCCCTGCCACTTTGTCGTCACCGCGACCACGCGTGAGCGCCGGCCGGGTGAGGTGGATGGCGTGGATTATCATTTCCTGTCGGACGCAGCGTTTTGCGAGATGATCGCGGCCGGCGAACTGCTGGAGCATGCGCTGGTCTACGGCCAGTACAAGGGCATCCCCAAAGAGGAGGTGCGGGCAGCGCTGGCCAGCGGCCGGGATGTGGTGATGCGGATTGATGTGCAGGGCGCGGCCACGGTGCGCGCGTTGGCGCCGCAGGCCATCTCCATCTTTCTATCGGCCGAGTCGGAGGAGGCGTTGATCGAGCGGCTGCGCCGGCGGCGCACCGAAGATGAAGCCCAACTGCAGGCACGCGTTGCGACCGCACGCGCCGAGCTCAGCCGGGCCCAGGAGTTCAAATACCGCGTGATTAACAGCGAGTGCGCACTGGATGAGACGGTTGACCGGGTGATCGCGATCATGCAGGCGGAAAAGTGCCGGGTGGACTGGCAGCCGGTGACCCTATGATGACCTCTGAGCCGCAGCCCAGCGCGCCGGCCCCGCGCATCCGCTTGCCGCTGACGCGCCCCCGGGTGGTGTATGGGCTCTTGGGACTGATCGCGGTCGCGTTCGTGTTGCAGACCATCTCTGGGGGGTCCACCAATACGGCAGCGTTGGCGCGCCTGGGCGCACAGGTTAACCTGAGCGTGGCCCAGGGCGAGGTGTGGCGCCTGCTCAGCGCGATGTTCCTCCACATCGGGCTGATGCACCTGGCCTTCAACAGTTGGGCGCTGTTCAGCCTGGGCCGTGATATCGAGGCGTTCTACGGCGCCCTCTGGTTTGTGGCCATCTACTTTATCGCGGGCCTGGCCGGCAATGTCGTCTATTACCTGCTGGGCGGCTGGGTGTTGTCCGCGGGCGCGTCGGGCGGCGTGTTCGGGCTGATCGGCGCGGAGGTGGCGTTCTTCCTCCGCAACCGCACCCTGTTCGGCAAGTTCGGCCGTGAACGGCTGAGCACCCTGGCTGTCCTCATCGGCATCAACCTGGTGTTCGGTTTCACCGTGCAGGGGATCAATAACTATGCGCACATCGGCGGACTGCTGGCCGGGTTGGCCCTGGGGTTCATGTTGGCCCCGCGCTACGAGGCCGCGTGGATGCTGGTGGGTGCGCAGCCAGTTGGGATGTTGCGCGACCGGCGGACGCTGGCTGTACGCCTGTTGGCGGTCGTCCTGGCGTTGGGCCTGCTGGCCGGCGGGGTGTTGTTGGGCAATCAGCGTTGGGCCAGCGCGACCTTTCTGCGCCAACAAGCGGATGATGCCCTGAACAGCGGCGGGTTGACCACCGCCCGGGGCTTGTTGGAGCAGTCCGTGGCGCGCAACGCCGATGACGCCGAGAGCCTGCGTGACCTGGGTGTGCTCTACCTGTTTCAAGAGCAACCCCAGGCGGGGGTTGTCCTGCTGGAGCGCGCCCACGACGCCATACCCGATGATCTCGACGCGACGTTTTATCTGGCGGCCGGGTACGCCGACATGGGGCGCCTGGCCGAAGCGCAGCCGTTGCTGGAGCTGTTCCTTCTGCGTGAGACGACCGGCCAGCGCGCCGATTACGCGCGTCAGGTGTTGGCGCTCTCGCCCTGATGCTTTCGGATCGGTTTGTGCGCAGGGTGTTTTCAAATATTCAAACCCCGCCCTCACGTCTTTGAATGCACCCTTTTGCGCACGACATGCCAGGAGGCGCCATATGAACCGTTCCCCATCGCCCGCCGTCCGTGAGTCCGCTATTGCCGGCGCATGGTATCCGGGCAGCGCGCCGGCCTTGCGCCGCACTGTCGAGGGGTATCTCGCCAACGTCAGCCCCTTCCCCTTGCCCGGTCCGATCCTGGCCCTGGTCTCGCCCCATGCTGGCTATACCTACTCGGGCCAGGTGGCAGCTCACGCCTTCGCGCAGGCCCGCGGCAGGAGCTACCGCCGCGTTGTGTTGCTCGGCCCGCTGCACCGGCCCATCCGTGGCAGCCGTCTGGGCGCACTCATGGCCCCGGCCGAGGACGCCTACCGCACGCCCCTGGGTGACGTCCTGCTCGACCGGCCCTTCCTGGCCGCGCTGGGCGAGCGGGCGCCGATCACCACCGTGCGGGGCGACGAAGAGCACTCCCTGGAGATCGAGCTGCCGTTCCTGCAGGTCACCCTGGGCGATTTCCGCCTGGCGCCGATCATGCTGGGCGAGCACATCGCCGATCCCGGCGCACTGGCGCGGCTGACGCAGTTTGCCGTCGCGCTGGCCGACCTCTGGGACGAGGAGACCCTCATCGTGGCCAGCACCGACCTGACCCACGCGCACAGCTACGCGGAGGTGGTCCACACCGACCGCGGCCTGGTGGACCTGGTCGCCGCGTTCGATGTGGATGGGTTGGCCGAGGCGTTGGCTGCGGGCCGTGTGCAGGCGTGCGGCGCCGCGGGGCTGGTGGCGGCGTTGCGCGCGTGCCAAAAGTTGGGCGCTCGGGGCGCGCAGGTGCTCAATTACGCGTCATCGGGCGATGTTACCGGTGACAAGCGGCCCGGCGCCTACACCGTGGGCTACCTGGCGGCCGCGGTGTATCGGTGATGTGTCATGATATACGCCGATGTCTGCGTCAATACCCCCCTGGGCGTGCGCGGCCCCGCGCCTGACGGGGGCGACGATCTGCCGGATCAAACCTTCACCTACGCTGTTCCCGACCGGTTGGGTGGCCGCCTGCGGTCCGGCCACCTGGTCTGGGTCCCATTTCGCGGCCGGCGCCTCCAGGCCGTCGTCCTTCGCCTCTCCGATGCCGCGCCGCAGTTCGACACCCGCGAAATCATCTCCCTGGTGTGGGCCGAGCCGCTGCTGAACGCCGCGCAGCTCAGCTTGGCCGCCTGGATCAGCGACACCTACCTGGCGCCCCTCATCGAATCGCTCCGTTTGATGCTGCCCGCGGGCCTGACCCAGCGCGGCCGCACCGTTTTCGCGCGCACCGCACGGCCCGCGCCCTCGGGCTTGACCTCCCGGCAGCAAGCGCTCCTGGCCCGCATCGCCGAGGCCGCGGGCGAGTGGGCCGAGGTGAGCCAGGGGCTGCGCGGGGTCACGCAGCGCGACGACCTGGAGCCGCTGATCGCGTTGGGGCTGGTGAGCCGCGAGACCGCGTTCCCCACGCCTCCGCCGCGGCCCAAGACCGACCGCCAGGTGCGGCTCCTGGCCGGCGCGGAGGCGGTCGCCCACGCGCTGCCGGCCCTGGGCCGCGCGTCGAAGCAGGCGGATGCGCTGGCGTGGCTGGCAGGGGAGAGGGGGAGAGGGGGAGAGGGGGAGACGCAGGGG
>DAOUAT010000251.1:0-4477 GCA_034433275.1 Anaerolineae bacterium | reverse complement strand
GGCCTCTGGTGGCGGGAGTTGGCGTCCTGGTCCTCGGCGGGGTGGCCGGCCGCGCGGCTGTGCGCCGGCGCAAGGGGCCGTTTTTGAGCGGGCAGTTGGCGCCCCTGGCGGCGCCGGCCGCGGCGCCGCTGCTGCTGCCCCGTGACCTGGGCAGCGAACGCCGGCGGCAGGTCATCCTGGGGCGGCGGGGGCAGGGGGCCTGGGCTTTGCCGGGCTGGCCGGGCGCGGTGCGGCTGACGGCCGCGGGCCGGCGCACGGTGCGCATCAGCCCGCTGACGGGCGAGGCGATGGTGGACGGGCAGCCGCTGCGCCGGCCGACCGACCTGGCCGACGGCGCGGTCATCGGCTGTGGGGAGTATCAGTTCCGGTATGAGAATTTGCTGGCATGACTCTCCATCCGGCAGAACCAGGGCGCACCTGTCATTCTGAGCGACCAACGGGAGCGAAGAATCTGAGATGCTTCGGGGCTGCGGCCCCTCAGCATGACAGCGCAAAAGTAACACACAAGGGAGGATCCTATGAACGGGCAAGGAAACGGCAACGAAAGGCGGGCGGACGGTCAATTCTGGCAGGGCAATGGGAATACGAAAGGAGAGACGACGATGGAACCTGTGATGACTTTTGAGGCGCCTCCGGCGACCGAGGCGGTGGCGCAGCAGGCGGCGGGCGCGGTCAACGCGGCGCGCACGGCCACGGTCAGACCTGGGCCCTGGCGCCGCGTCACGGCCAACACCCGGCCGGCGCGGGTGCGGCTGGATCGGCCCCTGCTGTTCGCCGGGATCGGCGGTTCGGGCCGGCACATTGCCACGCGCGTGAAGGCGACGTTCATCGAACGCTTCGGCCATGTGCCCGAGAACGCGGTCATCCTGGCCTACGACAGCGCCGATGACCCCATCTCGGTGCAAGAGGGGCGGACTGGCCGCGTGGTGACGTTGGAGGCCGGGAGCGAGTTTTTCCTACTCGATCGGGTGCCGCTGGCCGGGATCCGCCGGGCGCCGGAACGCCACCCGGACGTCGTCGAACGGCTGGGGGACGACCTGCCCCGCATCCGCCGGGCCAGCATCCAGGACGGCGCGGCGGGCGAGCGCGGGCAGGGTCTGATCTCGCTGATGTGGAACGTGCCGGCCATCAAGCGCCAGCTCGCAGGGGTGATCCGGCGCCTGATGGGGCGCACCGACGACCTGGGCCATGCGCTGGCCGTCCACCACGGCATCAACGTGGTGGTGGCCGGCTCGGCGTGCGGCGGCCAAAACAGCGGCGGCATGTTGGATTTCACCTACCTGGTGCGCGAGGCGCTGTCGGAGGTGGGCGAGTTGGGCGAGAGCAGCCGCATGCTCGGCGTGATCGTCCTGCCCGGCGCGTTCCCTGGCGTTGCGGGCCCGAATTTCGGCGCCAACACCCACGCGTTGTTCACAGAGCTGGACGCGCTGCAGATGGGCCGCGGCTTTCAGGCGCGCTATCCCGGCGGCGCGATGGTGAACAGCAAGGAGCCGCCCTTCGACGTGGTGTTCGTGTTCGATGGCGTAGATGAGCACGGCATGGCGTTTGCCAACCACGCCGAGGTGTGCGAACTGGCCGGCCAGGCGCTCGGGTTGATGGTGAGCTCGGAGGTGGGCGCCAAGGAGATCTTCACGGCGCTGAACAAGACCGGTGTGCTGCACGGCGTCAGCCCGGCCGGTCACGGCCTCTACCTGGCCACGGCCGGCCAGTCGGTGATCCGGTTCCCCGCGCAGGCCATCGCCCGGCGCTGCACCGCCTGGCAAGCGGCCGAGATCGCCGAGTTCTGCCTGGCCGAGGGCGCCGCGGCCGAGCCGACCGACGCCGCCCTCACCGGCGCCCAGGCCCTGCGCCAACGGCTGAGCCTGAACGCCAACGGCGCGCCCTTCGATGTGCAACTGGCGCCGCCGGCGAGCCTGGAGCAGGCGCCGCTGGAGGAGCAGCCGGCCTTGGTGCGGGCGTTCGTCACGCACTTCGTGCAGCGCCGCGTCCATGGCGACGCGTTCGGCCAGATCGCCAAAACGGTCGAAAGCCTGGCCGGCGGGCTGCGCAGGGATATCGCCGACGGGCTGGCGAGCGTCCTGCGCGGCGGCCGGCTGGCGTCAGCGACGGCCTGGCTGGCTCGGACGGAAGCGGCCTTGCAGGCCGACTACGCGGGCCTGCGCGGCGAGGCCGAGCGCCTGGCGGCCGGCCTGGACAGCCAGCGTAAGGCGCTGGAGGCCTCGGGCGCTGCGGTTGACCGGGCGCCCGAGGCGCTGTTCCTGTTCCGCAAGGGCCAGACGCAGGCCGCGGTCAACCGTTACCTGGATGATGCCGGCCACTACGCCCGCCTGGCGCTGCAGGGGCGGATCGCGGAGGCTACGGGTGAAGTGTTGCAGGCCGGGCTGCGGGAGGCGCGGGAGCTGGCCCGGCAGTTGGCCGAAGCGCAGGGCCGGCTGCAAGGGGCGCAGAGCGTGTTGGCGAGCCGCGCGGCCGAGTTGGAGCGCCTGGCCGTCGGCCGCAGCGAGATCAACCTGGCCACGCCGGAGCTGGTGGCGCAGCTGTATGCGCAGCACCGGCGCGCGCCGGCCGAGCTGGCGCTACAGCTCACCGGAGACGACGCGCTGCTGGACTGGGGCAAGCTGACGGCGGCAGCGCTGGCCGACCGCCTGACCGGGGCCGCCGCGCAGACGTTCACGCCCGTAGGTGAGATCAGCGTGGAGGATGTGCTGGCCATCCGGTGGGATGAGCGCTCTGCGGGGCAGTGGATCAGCCGGCTGATCGGCCTGGCTGCGGCCGCGTGGAACCAGGATCGCGCGCTGATGCCCGACGGCGGCGCGGGCCAGGCCAGCTTCTTGACCCTGGGTGTGCCCGATGAGACCAAGAGCATCTTTGCCAACAGCGGCTACACCCTGGTCAGCACCCACGACCCGGAGCGGATCGTGGCGCTGCGCACGGTGTACGGCGCCTCGTTCGACACCCTGAAGGGGGCTGCCGGTTGGGAGCGGGCCTATGAGGCGGCGCGGCAGCGCGGGCTGCCGTTGCACGTGGTGCGGGTGGGGGACACGGGGACGCGGTGATTGGGAGACAGGGAGACAGAGGGACAGAGGGACATGGAGACGTGGTGCATGAGCGTCTCCTTGTCTCCCTCTCTCCCCATCGCCGAGAGGACAGAGGAGGCCATCATGATCGAACAGAGACCACGAGAGGGCGAACGTCGCATCCGCCGGGCTGTGTTGCTGGCCTGCGGCCCGGCGGCCGAAGCCGTGGCCGAAGCGACGTTAGCGTTGAGCCGGGCCTGGCTGAGGGTCGAGCCGCCGCTGGCCGTGGTGCGCGTCATGCTGAGCGGGTTGGTGAGTGAATCACCACCGTGGCGAGTTTCCAGCGAAGCATCTTGTGACGACAAAGGGCGAGATGCATGCGCTGAGCTTGGGCCAGGCGCCCATGTCGCGGGCGACACAAGCGGAGACGAAAACTGGAACGCGGACGACGCGGATACCGCGGACAACGCGGACAGGAACAGCATTTATCCGCGTCGTCCGCGTAGTCCGCGTCCCATTTTTGGGTTAGGCATAACGGAAGCAAATGGGCGTGATGGGCCCTTGCTGGACGACGCGTGGGCTGGCCTGGTAAGTGGGCAACGGATCGCGACGTTGCGGGAGGCGGGCTGGGCGCTGGCGCGGGAGGATGAGATCCGGGGCTGGGCGCTGGTGGATGTGGCTGCGGCCGGTGACACGGCCGGGGCGCTGGCAGAGCGGCTGGCCGCGTTGGCCGAGGAGGTCTGGCGCACCTGGCGGGTACACGTGGCCTGGCACGGGCTGGTGTTGGCCGAACCGGCGCAAGAGCAGGTGGCCGCCGCCTGGGTGGCCGCGCTGACGCAGGCCGGGGTGGAGGGGGTGGCTATCGCGGGGCCGGTGGATGCGGCGCGCGCGTGCTGGGCGGGGCCTGAGTGGCAGGGGCGCGCCGCCGCGGCGCTGGCTACGCTGTTGTGGGGCGACGCCAGTGTGCTGAATTCGGCATCTCTGGCAGCCGCAGACGGTCACACGCCAGCCTGGGCGATCGGCGGGGCAGCCTGGGCCTCGCCATTAGCTGAAATCAAAGCGCAGGTGGGGCTGCGCTGCGCGCAGTGGGTGGCGGAGGGCTGGTTGACCCATGAGAAAGACCTGACGAAAGACCTGACAGACCGGGAAGACCTGACAGGTCTTCGAGACCTGTCAGGTCTGAAAGACCGGGCAGACCGGAAAGACCTGTCAGGTCTGCTCGGGGTGACGCCGGGGCAGCACCGGGCCGCACTGGAGGCGCACGTGCCGCCCGCGCCGGGCAGGTTGACGTGGGGCCACCGGCGACCGGACTGGCACGCGGTTCGCAGCGTGGCCGAGGCGCTCCGGGCGGATGTCGAGGAAACTGCGGCCCAGGCGCAGGCTGCGCAGTATGAGCCACGGGGGGCATGGCTGGGCCGCCAGGTGGCGGCCTGGCAGGCCGGGCTGGCCGAGCTGCGCGG
>DAOUAT010000250.1:0-2810 GCA_034433275.1 Anaerolineae bacterium | reverse complement strand
ACGAGTTTCGCGCGGCCCTGCGGATGGTGCAGCCGCACCAGTGGTTGGCCCTCCAGCGCGGCGCGACCGACGGCAGCCTCAAGGTGGGCATCGAGACGCCCGACGGCAAGATCGTCTCGGACATCAGCACCGCGTGGATCACTGCGCGCGGGCCGGCCGCCGAGCAGGTCCGCCTGGCGATCGAGGACGGCTACGAGCGCCTCCTGCGTCCCTCGGTCGAACGCGAGGTGGGCGGGCAGCTCGACGATTACGCGGGCGACCACGCCATCCACGCCTTCGCCACCAACCTGCGCAACTTGCTGCTGCAGCCGCCCCTCAAGGAACGCGCGGTCATGGGGGTTGACCCCGGCTTCCGCACAGGTTGCAAGGTCGCCACGGTGGATCCGACCGGCAAACTGCTGCACACCGCCACCATCTATCCGCACGAGCCGCGTAATGAGCGAGCCAAGTCGCTTCAAATCCTTGTCGGCCTGGTCGATCTGGATGGCATTAGCGTCATCGCCATTGGCAACGGCACCGCCAGCCGCGAGACCGAGGCGCTGGTGGCAGAGATGATCGCCAGTCTGGACAAACCAGGTTTCTCCCAGAAACCTGGTTTGTCCAGACTGGCCTACGTCATGGTCAGCGAGGCGGGCGCGTCGGTGTATTCGGCGTCCGACATCGCCCGCGCCGAGTTTCCCGACCTGGACGTCTCCATGCGCGGCGCGGTCTCCATCGCGCGGCGGCTGCAAGACCCGCTGGCCGAGTTGGTCAAGATTGACCCGCAGAGCATCGGCGTCGGCCTTTATCAGCACGACGTGGACCAGAAGAAGCTGGCCGCGGCCCTGGATGAGGTGGTGGAGTCGGTGGTCAACTACGTGGGCGTGGACGTCAACACCGCGTCGGCCGCGCTGCTGGGCTACGTGGCCGGCATCAGTAAGCGGGTGGCCGGGGCCATCGTGGCCCACCGCGACGAGAACGGCCCGTTTGAGTCACGCGTGGGTTTGAAGAAGGTCAAGGGCCTGGGGCCAAAAGCCTTCGAGCAGGCTGCCGGCTTCCTGCGCGTGCCCGGCAGCAAGAACCCGCTGGACAACACCACCATCCACCCCGAATCTTACGACGCTGCCAAGGCGCTGTTGGAGCTGGCCGGCCTCGGCCTGCGCATGAAAGATCTGCCGAACCGGCTGCGGGCATGGTGCGCCGAGAACGGGTTGGCGCTGGAAGACAATCCGCAATCCGCAATCCGCAATCCCAGCAACTGGTCCACAACCGCCGCCTTGCTGAACATCGGCGAACCCACCCTCCGCGACATCGTGGATGCCCTGCTCCGCCCCGGCCGCGACCCGCGCTCCGACCTGCCGCCCTTGGTTCTGCGCCGCGATGTATTGAGCATCGAAGACCTGCGCGAAGGCATGGTGCTGAAAGGCACCGTGCGCAACGTGGTGGATTTCGGCGCATTCGTGGACATCGGCGTCAAGCAGGATGGCCTGGTGCACGTCAGCAAGATGGCGAAGCAGTACGTGCGCAACCCGCACGAGTTCGTCAGCGTCGGCGAGGTGGTTGACGTAACGGTGATCAGCATTGACCGGGAGCGCGGCCGCATCGGGCTGAGCATGGTGGGCGCAATAGGTATATGTCCTGGAGTCGAGGCTTGAGCCGGTTTGTTGCACAACGAGAGTGGCAGGCTTTATCAATGCGAAAGACCGGCTAAAGCCTCGATTCCGGAGATAGCGGAGAATTGTTGTGACGGACATCGTAGATCGTCTGTTGGCCGGGCCGCTCTTGGAGGGCCCCGTGGCCGACATCCGCGTCGGCACGCACTGGACCGTCGTGGTCGCCGAGACGCCGCACGGCCCCCGCGCCGGGCTGGCCTCCACCCAGATCGTACACGACCTGGAACATGGCCGGCCCGCGGTAAGAGATGCAGGGAAGTTGATCGGCAGACCCGCCAGCGACCTGGCCGGCTGGCTGCGCGCCGAGAGCCTGACCGAGCGGAGCATCGGCTTCGCCGCCCTTAATGCATTGCTGGAAGTAGATGTGGCCGCGTGCGTAGACCGCAACGCGGAAGAGCTGATCCTTCAGCGGGGCAGGGGCCGCAAGGTGGCCATCATCGGCCACTTCCCCTTCGTACCAAGGGTGCGCGAGGTCGCCGAAACGTGTTGGGTGCTGGAGTTGAACCCTGGCCCCACAGATTTGCCGGCCGCACGAGCCCCGGAACTGCTGCCCCAGGCGGATGTGGTGGCGATCACCGGCATGGCGCTGGTCAACGGCACCTTCGAGGGGCTGACCGCGCTGTGCCGGCCTGATGCCTACACGCTCGTCCTGGGCGCCACCACGCCCCTGACGCCGCTGTTGTTTGATTATGGTATGGCTGCCGTCTCCGGCACGGTAGTGACCGACATCCCGGCCGTGCTGTCCGCCGTAAGCCAGGGCGCCAACTTCCGCCAGATCGGGGGCAAACGCCTGCTCACCATGCTGCGCCCTTGAGTTCACAAACCGCGGACGTCGCAGCTTGCTGCGTTCCGTGGCCAGTCCCGGCGTCCGGTGTGCGGTTGGACGTTGCAGCTTGCTGCGTAAGGAGCCTTTATGACCCCAGACATGCTGCTGGTCTTCGGATTGCTCTTCGTTACCATCCTCCTGTTCCTCAGCGATCGCCTTTCTCTTGATCTGGTCGCACTGTTGGTGCTGCTGGCGCTGGTCTTCAGTGACGTGCTCACAGTGGGCGAGGCATTGTCCGGCTTCTCGGACGCCATCGTGCTGATGATCGCCGGCCTGTTCATCGTGGGGACCGGGTTGGTTCAGACCGGCGTGGCGGACGCGCTGGGCCAACG
>DAOUAT010000249.1:0-1979 GCA_034433275.1 Anaerolineae bacterium | reverse complement strand
CAGCCCCGGCCCAGGTCGCCACGTTGATCCTATCCGACGTGGTCGGCACGCCGCTGGACGCCATCGCCTCGGGGCCCACCGTGCCCGATCGCAGCACGTTCGCCGATGCCTGGGCCGTGCTGACCCGGTATGGCATCGCGGCGCAGGCCCCGGAGAGCGTGCGCGTACACCTGACGCGCGGCCTGGCGGGTGAGATTCCAGACACGCCCAAGACCGGCGATCCCGTATTTGTGCGGGTGAACAACGTCGTCATCGGTGACAATGCCATCGCCGGCCGCGCGGCCGTGGCCCAGGCGCGGCAGCACGGCCTCAACAGCGCCTTGCTGACCACCTTCGTGCAGGGCGAGGCGCGTGAGATCGGCCGGGCTGTGGCCGGGCTGGCGCAGGGGATCGCGTGCAGCCAATCGGATTACGCGGCGCCGGCCTGCCTGGTGTTGGGCGGTGAGACCACGGTGACGATCAAGGGGACGGGCAGGGGCGGCAGGAATCAGGAGTTGGCGCTGGCCGCCGCCATCGCGCTGGAGAGCTTTGCGCTGCCGCCGGGCGTCCGGGTCGCGGTGGTGAGCCTGGGCACCGACGGCACTGATGGCCCCACCGACGCGGCCGGCGGCATCGCCACGGCTGACACCGTCGCGCGTGGCCAGGCCCTGGGGCTAGACGCGCGCGCTGCGTTGGCGAACAACGACAGCTATCACTTCCTGGGGGCGCTGGGCGATCTGATTGTGACGGGGCCGACGCAGACCAACGTTAACGATCTGATCTGCGTGTTCGTGTTCGCAGAACGCGCCGTGGAGCGCGGTCCGGATGCGAGGCTTCAGCCGGTGTGATGGCTGATGAGAGATACCGGCTGAAGCCTCGGGGCCAAGCGCAGCAAGCATGGCTTGTTGGGAGAGGGATCACGCCTGCGCGTACGCCGGCACCGACTCGACCCGGCTGCGGCCGCGGGCATCCTCGTAGGTCACTTCCCAGGTCGGCGTCCAGGCCAGCGCGACCAGGTCAACCCGGATGTCGGTTTTGCGCGGCATCACCTTGACCTGCTCGATGTCGCTCACGGCCTTCGCCCACTGTTCGGTCAGCACCGCAGCCTCGCGCTCCATTTCGCCCTGCAACGCTTGGACATCCGCCTTCAGCCGGGCGATCGCTGCCTCCGATTCCTCGATGCTGGCCTTAGCCGTGGTGGTGATGCGCCGTTTGGACGCGGCGCTGGACAGGCCGCTCAGGCTGCGCCGCTTGCTGCCGAAGATGCCCAGCGCGCCCGCGACGCTGGACAGCCCCGAGAGCACCTCTTCGCCGATGCGCCCTTTGTAGGCGGCTTTGTCCCGCGCCAGCTCCAGCTCTTCGCGGGCCAGTCGATCGTCCATCACCTTCAACTTTGGCTCATATTTCTTCCGCAGGGCATCCACCGCCTTATCGCGCGCCTCGCGTGCAGCCTGCTGGCAGCGCGCTTGGAACTCACGCTCCGATTCACCCGGCTGAGCGTAAATCTTCAGCGTGCGATTATACGCCAGGGCAAATGCCTGGCCGCGGTACAGGTGATCGGCCAGCGCAGTAGACAGGCTGCTCAACGCCCTGGCCGTGCTGATCCCCTCGGGCAGCCCGGCCGCGAATACAGCATCCGGGCCCGGGCGATCTTCCAGGTCGCGCGGGCCGATATCCACGGTTTGCGCATCCCGCCACGAGAGCATCCGGCTGCCTGCCGGTCGAAGAAGCAGCGCCAGCTCTTGATCTTCATCCAGCCCGAGCTTGCGGTCCGTGAAGCGCACGGTGGCCAGGCCGATGGCGGCCGGCTCGTAGATCAGCTGTTGGCCTGTGAAACTGACGCGTCCCCCAACCCGATCCGCGACGGACTGGGCCAGGCCCCGCTCCGAGACCGTGACCGGCAGGAAGACCTGCTGCATCCCTGGCGGCAGCACCGGCGGCTGCGTGCTGAGGCCGGCGGCAACTGGCGCCACGGTGGCCGCCCCTGCGCCGGCCACCGG
>DAOUAT010000248.1:0-2955 GCA_034433275.1 Anaerolineae bacterium | reverse complement strand
CGCGGGCGTGGACGTGGCATCTGCTGGCCGGCAACCCCGAGGCTGAAGCGACCCTGCACGCGGAGCTGGCCGGCGTTCTGGGCGGCCGGCCGCCGGCCGTGGATGACCTGCCGCGGCTGCCCTACACACAGGCGGTCTTCGAAGAGGCGCTGCGTCTCTACCCGCCCGCGTGGATCATCACCCGCAAGGCGCTGGGTGACGACGAGGTCTGCGGCTACCGCGTGCCGGCCGGGGCCCTGGTGGTCACCAGCCCCTACGTCACCCACCGGCTGCCGCAGGTTTGGGACGAGCCGGAGCTGTTCCGGCCCGAGCGGTTCCTGCCGGAGGCCGCGGCCCGGCGCCACCGCTTCGCGTTCTACCCCTTCGGCGGCGGGCCCAGGTTGTGCATCGGCAACGGGTTCGCAATGATCGAAGCGGGGTTGATCATCGCCAGCGTGGCGCAGCGCTACCGCCCGCGGCCCGTGCCCGGCCATCCGGTAGTCATGGAGCCGGGCGTGACGCTGCGGCCCAAGCACGGGTTAAAAATGACGCTGGAGGCAGCGGATGCCTTCGGCAGCGGATAAGCGGATGCGTTATGTTGCATCCGTTGTCAATCATGTGAGCCAGGATGATGTCGCGACAATTCCAAGCCATTCTCTTCGACCTTGACGGCACGTTGCTCGACAGCAACATGGAGACCTTCCTGCCGCACTACCTCCAGCGGCTGGCGGCGCGGGTGGCGCATCTCGCGCCGCCGAAGGCGTTTATCGCGCACTTGCTGCGTGCCACACAGGCGATGGTGGTCAACGACGGCCGCGCGGCCAACGCGGAGGTTTTCGCCGGGGCCTTCTACCCGTTCGCGGGCCGCACTCGCGCCGAGCTGGAGCCGATCTTCGAGGCGTTCTACACCGAAGACTTCCCTCAGTTGAGCGAACTGACCCGCGCGAAGCCGGAAGCGCCAGGGGTGGTCCGGTGGGCCTTCGAGCAAGGTTACGCCGTGGCCATCGCCACCAACCCCCTGTTCCCCCAAACCGCAGTCCATCAGCGGCTGGCGTGGGCCGGGGTGGCCGATTTCCCCTACCGGTGGATCACCACCTACGAGAACAGCCGCTACAGCAAGGCCAATCCCGGCTACTGGGCCGAGGTCTGCGCGCAGGTGGGCCAGCCGCCCCTGGCGTGCCTGGTGGTGGGCGATGAGCACATGGACATGATGGCCGCGGCCATCGGCTGCCCCACCTACCTGGTGCCCGGCCCGGCGACCGCGCTCCAGGCGGACACGCCCGCGCCGACCTATCAGGGCGCGCTGGCCGAGCTGCCGCAACTAACCCGAAAATAGGACGCGGACGAACGCGGATCGCCGCATTTTAATCACCGCTTGTGTCGCCCGCGACATGGACACTGCTCGGATTATGAGACCTGCGTATGACTGTCACCCCATCCATCCCTGCCGATGTGATGCCTGAGGTCCTCGACATCGCGCCATTCCAGACCGCTGGCGTTGCCACCGTTACGGCTGGACACGCCGTGCACGACACCTATACGGCGTTCCTGCCCCCGCTGCTGCCCGTGCTGATCGAGAAATTCGCGCTGTCCAACACGCAGGCCGGGCTGCTCAGCGTGTTCATGCAGTGGCCCTCGCTGCTGCAACCGGTGTTCGGTTTTCTGGCCGATCACGTGAACCTGCGCTACCTGGTCATCTTTGCGCCCGCGGTGAGCGCCATCGCCATGAGTTTGTTGGGCGTCGCGCCCACTTACGCGGTGCTGGCGGTGTTGTTGATCATCGTCGGGGTCAGCGCGGCGGGATTGCACGCGGTTGGGCCGGTGATCGCGGGCAATCTGTCGGGGCACAGCCTGGGCCGGGGCATGGGCATGTGGATGGTGGGCGGCGGCCTGGGTTACACGGTCGGCCCACTGATTCTCGTGGCCGCGTTGCACCGGGTGCAACTGGAGGGCACACCGTGGCTGATGATCGGCGGCATCCTGGCCTCGGCCGTGCTGTATATCCGCCTGCGCAATGTGTCGTCGCAGCCGAACGGGGGGCCGCGGACGCGGCCGTGGCGGCAGGCGTTCCGCGCGCTGCGCCCACTCATGGCGCCAGTCATCGGCATCACGGCGGCGCGGTCTTTCATGGCGGCCGCGCTGGGCACCTTCCTGCCCACGTTTCTCAAAGGGGAGGGCAGCCCGCTCTGGTTTGCCGGCGCGGCGATGGCCGTGTTCGAGGCCGCAGGCATGGCGGGGGCGCTGGCGGCCGGCGCATTAAGTGACCGGATCGGGCGGCGGCGCGTCCTGGCGGCCGCGATGGCGCTGGCCTCCCCGTTGATGGCGGTGTTTTTGTTGGCGCAAGACGCCGCTCGGTTGCCGATCCTGGCGGCGCTGGGGTTTTGCGCGCTCTCTATCATGCCGGTGATGATGGCCTTGCTGCAAGAGAACTTCCCCCAAAACCGGGCGCTGGTCAACGGCCTCTACCTGGGCCTCAGTTTTCTCTCAACCGCCAGCGCAACGATGGCCCTGGGCGCGCTGGCCGATGCGTATAGCATGCGCACCGCGTTCATCATCAGCGCGGCGGCGCCGCTGCTGGGCCTGCCGCTGGTGTGGTGGTTGCCGAGGAGGCGCCAAGATGCTCGAAGCTGATCTGCACATTCATTACGCGCCCATCATGCGTTTCTCGCAAGGCGAGCGGTTCTTCCCCATGGCCGTGGACGACTTCCTGGACTACACGGCGCTCTATGCCAAGGGCAGTCGGCGGCCGGCCGTGCCGCGCGGCCAGGTGACGGCCGACGACCTGCGGCGCCGTGGCGCCCACGAGCTGTTCCTGCGCTCGGTGGAAGGCGGCCCGCTGACCGGCATCGAGGTGGCCAGCCAGTGGGGCGCGGCCACGCTCAAGCTGCTGTACGAGTGGACTAGCAAGCCCGCGGTCGCCTGGACCCCCAGCCTGGCCGGGGCCGCGTATCGCTGGTTCAGCGAGAAGACCAGCGC
>DAOUAT010000247.1:0-6859 GCA_034433275.1 Anaerolineae bacterium | reverse complement strand
TACGAGAAGATCAAGGCGCTGCAAGCCAAGACCTCGCTCAAGCGTATCATTGCCACCAACATCCGCGAATATTTGCCCAAGCCGCTGATGGTGCTCTTCATGCTGCTCAAGGAGCAGAAGGAAGGCCACCGGGTCAGCCTGCGTGACGGCGACCTCTGGTTTGGGGACCTGATTCGCGAGTACGCGCATAAAGGCCGGCCCAAGGTCGCGATCTCTCCGACCGACCCCGGCCTGATCCTGTTCACCGGTGGCACCACCGGCATGTCGAAGGCGGCCTACGCCACGCACCAGGCGCTGGTGATGGCCGGCCTGCAGATCCGGGCCTGGTTCGGCAGTGTGCTGGAGGAGTGGAACGACTGCTTCCTGGGCAGCCTGCCGCTCTTCCATGTGTTCGCCGCGGTCGGTGTGCAGGCGGTGGCGCTGCTAGGCCGCAGCCCCATCGTGCTGATCCCCAACCCGCGTGATCTGGACGATGTGCTGAAGAACATCGAAAAAGAGCGCCCCACCTTCGTGCCCGGCGTGCCCACACTGTTCAACGCGCTGCTCAATCACCCCAAGGTGAAATCCAAGCAGGTTGACATGACCTCCATCAAGCTGTGCATCTCCGGCGCAGCGGCTTTGATGTTGGATACCAAGGAGCGCTTCGAGGCCCTCACCGGCGGCCGCATCGTGGAGGGCTACGCGCTGACTGAAACGATGATGGGAGCAGTGATCAGCCCCGTCAAGGGCCAGTTCAAGCCCGGCTTTGTGGGCATGCCGGTCACCGACATCGAGCTGCGCATTGTGGACGCGGACACGGGCCAGCAAGGCCTGCCCCAAGGCGAGATCGGCGAGATCGTCGTGCGTGCGCCGCAGTTGATGCTGGGCTATTGGCAGCGGCCGGACGCCACGCGCGAGATGCTGCGGGACGGCTGGCTCTTCACCGGCGACCTGGGGTTCCTGGACGAGGACGGTTATCTCTCTATCGTGGACCGCAAGAAGGACGTCATCAAGCCCAGCGGGTTCCAGGTGTGGCCGCGCGAGGTCGAAGAGGTGATCGCCAAACACCCGGCCGTAGCCGAAGTGGGCGTGGCCGGCGTGTCCGATCCTCATGCCGGCGAGGCGGTGAAGGCTTATGTGGTGCTGCGCGAGGGCCAAACCGCCACGGCCGAGGAGATCCGGGAGTTCTGCAAGAAGTCGTTGACCGGTTATAAGGTGCCCAGGTACGTTGAATTCCGGGCTGCACTGCCCAAGAGCGCCATCGGCAAGATGCTGCGCCGCGAGTTGGGGAAGTAATGGCATGAGAGACCCGGTTTCTCGCAGAAACCGGGTCTCTTCTGATTTTATCCCCCACTTATCCCACTTTATCCCACATCATTCCCACACAGGAGGAACCTGCTATGTCGCGCCAGGTTGTCAGTGCTCCCAACGCCACGGCCATCGGCCCTTACTCGCACGCCGTATGGGCCGACGACCTGCTCTACCTGTCCGGCCAGACGCCGCTGGACCCGGCCACCGGGGAACTGGTGGCCGGCGATGTCGGCGCGCAGGCGACGCAATGCTTCCGCAACCTGTTCAACGTGCTGACCGCCGCCGGCCTGACCCCCGCCGACGTGGTGAAGGTCAACGTCTATCTCACCAACATGGCCGACTTCGCCGCCATGAACGCGGCCTACGCGGCCCAGTTCGAGCCGCCCTACCCGGCCCGCACCACCGTGGCCGTGGCCGGCCTGCCGCGCGGCGCGCAGATCGAGATCGAGATGATCGCGCGGCGGCCATGAACGGCATCCAGGCGTTCCTCGAAGTCCTGGCCGCGGGCGGCGTGCGCTACCTGTTCGGCAACCCCGGCTCCACCGAGCTCCCGCTGAGCGACGCGCTGGCGACTGACCCCCGGTTCCACTACACCCTGGCCCTCCACGAACTGCCGCTGCTGGCCATGGCCGACGGCTACGCGATGGCGTCGGGGCAGTTGGGCGTGGCGTGCGTCCACATTTCCGGCGGGCTGGGCAACGCCATGGGGATGCTGTTCAACGCGCACCGCGAGGGCACGCCGCTGCTGATCGTGGCCGGCCAGCAGGATCGTCGCCTGCTCTTTGCCGAGCCGGCCATGGCGGGCGACATGGTGGCGGTGGCGCGGCCGTGGACCAAATGGGCCGCGGAGGTGGCCCGCGTCGAGGACGTGCCCCAGGCCGTGCGCCGCGCGGCGCAGGTCGCGCTGACCCCGCCCACCGGCCCCGTGTTCCTGGCGCTGCCGGTGGACGTGCAGCTCGAGCCGGTCGCCGGGCTCGACCTGTCCGGCCCGCGCATCCCCGACCGCCGCGTGCGCCCCCCGGTCGAGGCGCTGGCGCAGGCCGCGGCGCTCCTGGCCGCCGCACGTTCCCCCGCCATCCTGGCCGGCAGCCGGGTGCTGGAAGCCGGCGGCGCGGATGCTCTGACCCACCTGGCCGAGCTGCTGGGCGCGCCCGTCTTCGCCGAGATGCAAACCTCCCACGGTCGGCTGCCCCTGCCGGCCGACCACCCGCTCTACGCCGGTATCGTACCCCAGTGGGCGCCCGACATCCGCAGCCGCCTGGCCGAGTTTGACGTGATCCTGGTGGCCGGCATGAACCTGCTGCGCGAGCTGGTCTATCGCGGCCCGGCCCCTGCCATCCCCGAGGCCGCCCGGCTGATCCAACTGGACAGCAACCCCTGGGAGCTGGGCAAGAACTACCCTGCCGAGGTCGCGCTGCTGGGCGATCCGGCTACTGGTCTGGCCGAGCTGGCCGACCGCGTTGTCGCGCTGCAAGACGCCGAGCACGCGGCCGCAGCAGCCGAGCGCCGCGTCGCCCACGCGTTCCGCCGCGCCGCCGAGCGCGCGCGCTTGGAGGCCGAGATCGCGGCCCACTGGGACGCCCGCCCCATGACGTCGCTGGCGCTGATGGGCGCGTTGGCCCGCGTCCTCCCGCCGAACGCCGCGGTCATCGAAGAGGCCGCCACCACACACGGCAACGTGCTGGAACGCTTGGGCGTGCTGCGCGACCCGACCGGGCACTTCGCGCACCGCGGCTGGGTGCTGGGCTGGGGCCTGGGCTGCGCGGTCGGCGTCAAGCTGGCCTGGCCCGACCGCCCCGTGGTGGGCCTGCTGGGCGACGGGGCCGCGCTCTACGGCATCCAGGGCCTGTGGACCGCCGCGCGCTACCGCGTCCCCGTCACCTTCGTGGTCGCCAACAACGCGCAGTACAAGATCCTCAAGGCCAGCGCGGGCGTCATGGGCCTGGCCCACGTGCCGCGGGCCGACTACCGGGGCATGGATCTGGATGACCCGCCGGTGGACTTCGTGGGGCTGGCGCGGTCGCTGGGGGTGGAGGCGCACCGCGTCGCCGAGCCGGATGCGTTGGCGGAGATCGTGGCCGGTTCCTTCACGCGAGACGCGCCGCTTCTAGTCGAGGCGCCGATCGAGCGATGAAGTTAGCACCTCGATTGGGCTTATGATACAATGTAGCTGTCTCGCAACCTCCAGCACTGAAAGCCTGTACGGATGAAGATTCGAGATATCATCAAGTTAATCGAAGCCGATGGCTGGTATCTGGTAGCAACAAAGGGCAGCCATCGGCAGTACAAGCACCCGGTCAAGCCAGGTCGGGTCACTATTGCAGGTCATCCGGGAGATGACTTGGCTCCCGGAACTTTGAACAGCGTCATCAAGCAAGCGCAGCTTTCGAGAGGGCGCTTGGAGAAAGGTGAGTAGAGATGTACCGCTTTTTGATCGTGATTGAAAAAGCTGAAAAGAACTACTCCGCATATTCCCCAGATTTGCCGGGTTGCGTGGCGACCGGCAAGACTCGCGATGAAGTCGCGCGCACGATGCATGAGGCGATTGATTTGCATGTGCGTGGGTTGCTTGAGGATAATCTCCCCGTGCCCCAGGCGCGCTCATTTGCCGAGTATATCGCCGTTCCTGCATGAGTTGCGCCCTCTATGCGTCACATGGAGCTGAAATCCAGCGCTGAAGGCGAACTTATCCAGAGAAATGCCAGACCCTTCCTGAAGTGGGCCGGCGGCAAGCAGCAACTCCTGGCACAGTACGAGCCGCATTTTCCCGCCCATTTCAGTCGTTACTTCGAGGCGTTCATTGGTGGCGGCGCCGTATTCTTCCATCTGTGGAACACCGGGCGACTGCCGGCCAGTGTGTACCTGTTCGATAACAACCAGGAGCTGATTAACGTTTATGCGGTGGTCAGAGACAGGCCGGCGGACCTGATCGCGGCGCTCAGCGTTCATCGGGAGCGGCACTGCAAAGCGTACTACTATCAGGTCCGAGATGGCGAGCGCCAGGGTGTCGCCCTGAGCGATGTTGATCGAGCGGCCCGCACCATCTACTTGAACAAGACCTGTTATAACGGCCTCTATCGGGTGAATCGCCGGGGACAGTTCAATGTCCCGATGGGCAGCTACAAAGCCCCGAAGATTTTCGAGGAAGATCTGCTCAGGGCAGCCAGCGTTGCGCTGCAGGACGTCGCGCTTGAGGTCAAGGATTTCCGCTCGGTCGTTGCGCTCGCCCAGGCCGGTGATTTTTTCTACTTCGATCCCCCTTACGATCCGGTCAGCAAGACGGCCAGCTTTACGAGCTACACTGCAGGGAGTTTTCGCGACCAGGATCAACGTGATCTGGCCGACCTGTTCGCCCAGCTGACCGCGCAGGGTTGCCTGTGCATGTTGAGCAATTCCTACACGCCCCTGGTCCGTCAGCTGTACGGGCGTTTCAGGATCGAGATCGTTCACGCCAACCGCGCGATCAACTCGAACGCAAGGGGGAGAGGCGTGATCGAGGAAGTAGTCGTCCTCAACTACTAACTGAGGTTGAGTAGAGCCTCACAGGAGCAACCTTACATGACTTCACCCATTCTCCACGAGACCCTCCGCCCCTTCCGCTGGTTCAACGAGCCCGCGGCCTGGTCGCTGGACGCCGGCCTCACGCTAACGACGCGGCCCGACAGCGATTACTGGCAGCGCACCCACTATGGCTTCCGCCGCGACAACGGTCATTTTTTCTTCACCGAGCTCGAGGGCGACTTCACCCTGACCGCACACCTCACCTTCGCGCCCACGGCCCAGTACGACCAGTGCGGCCTGATGTGCCGCGTGGACAGCGACACGTGGATCAAATGCTCGGCCGAGTATGAGACGCCGGAATTCAGCCACCTGGGGTCGGTGGTCACGGTGCGCGGCTACTCCGATTGGGCCACCCAGGAGATCCCCGCGACCATCACCGCCTTGCACTACCGGCTGGACCGCCGGGGCAGCGACTTTCGGATTTCGTGGTCGTTGGCCGGGCGGGACTGGCGCCAGATGCGCATCACCCACCTGGACCCGTGCCCACCGCGGCTCCAGGCCGGCATCTACGCGTGCAGCCCCGTCGGGCCGGGGTTCACCTGCCGCGTACACGATCTCCAGATCGGCGCGAACGACTGGGAAGCGCATTAGGGCCGGCAGCGCCATCATTCACCTGGCATCCTGAGCGGGTCGACGAGCCAACGCGCTTGACGAAACGCGACCAGCCGAAGGATGCTTCTGCTGAGACAAGCCTATGCTGAAGCGTATCGTGATCTCCGTCCTGATCCTGCTCCTCATATACGCGACTCTCGGCACGGCGTTCCACGTCAAATGGAAGGCCGCGGCGGCCGCGTGTCGCGAGGCGCGGATCGCCCAGGGCGAATTCGTGGAGTCGAACGAAGTCTTCGGCGGTCCAATCGGTTTGGCATTCGATATCGTCTTTTGGCCCGTCTACGCCGCGGCCAACCTGCGGCTGGACGGCACACCGTTCGCGACGCCGTGTACGCATTGACCCAAAACGAGTGGAGGAATTTATGCACGAAGCAGAGGATTTGCGCAGCATCCGGCTGACATTGGTGGTGTACGTCGTCATCTTCGCCGGCAAGATCGTCGCCTATCTGGCTACCGGGGTGATGGCGGTGTTCGCGGAGGCGCTGCACACGCTGAGCGATATCTTCATCGCCGGTTTCTTGTTGGTGGCGCTGCTGTGGGCGCGCAAGAAGGCCGACCGCGAGCACATGCTGGGCCACGGCCGGGCGCAGAACGCGGCCGCGCTGGTGGCGGCGACCCTCTTCATCTCGTTCACTAGCTTCAAGCTCTACGAAGAGGCCATCCCGCGGCTCCTGCGCCCGCACGAGGCCGCGCACCAAAACCTGGGGCTGGCGCTGGGCGTGCTCGGCGCCTCCATGCTGATCGCGGCCGCGCCGCTGGTGAAGCTGTTCCGTCAGAAGACGCGCGGCGCGGCGGCCAAGGCGCAGTTCATCGAACTGATCAACGACGAGCTGGGCCTGCTGGCCGCGCTGGTGGGCACCCTGTTCGTGATGTGGGGTGTCCCCATCGCCGACCCGCTGGCGGCCATCGTGGTCGCCACCATCATCGCGGTCAACGCGGTGGGGCTGTTCCGCGAGAACCTCTCGCTGCTGCTGGGCCGCGCACCCGATCCGGCGAAGATGGCCGAAATCGAGGCGGCCGCGCTCGGCACGCCCGGCGTCCTGAGCGTCCACAACCTGCGCGCCGAGCTGATCGGCCCGGAGACGATCCACACCGCGCTGCACATCGAGGTCAAGCGCGGCATCCCCATCGAGCAGGCGGACGCCATCGCCACCGAGGCCAAGGCGCGCATCCACAAATTGACTAACTACGGGTACTGCACCATTCACATGGACCCGGAGGGCTCGCAGCAGCCGAACACACTACACGATCCGCTGACGGGTGAGCTGACCACACAGGAGGTATGACCGCATGAGCACACGCATTGACATGATCGGGCTCTTCGCGGCCGACCTGGGCCGGATGGTGGCGTTCTACCGGGACGCCTTGGGATTCGAGATCGCCTGGGACGGGGCCG
>DAOUAT010000246.1:0-1539 GCA_034433275.1 Anaerolineae bacterium | reverse complement strand
TCTGAATTTTTTCGCCGGATATCCGATTACCCCTCAAAACGAGATCCCCGAATACCTGTCGGAGCACCTGGAAAAGGCCGGGGGTATCTTCATTCAGGCCGAAAGCGAAGTCCAGCGTCAGCACCTCCTCCGTCGCCACGCCATCATCCACACCGAGATCGGCCCCCGGCCGGCCGTGCGGCGCGGCCGCGTCGGCCAGCGTCGCCAACGTAAAAAACCCTTCGCGATAGATCGGCCCGGCCGGCGGCGCGGGCGGCTGTCCGCGCACGTGCGCCAGCAGCCCGCGCACCGCCTCGTCGCAGCGGCCCAGCACCAGGATCTGCCCCTGGCATTCGGCCGCCACCTCCGCCTGCACCTCGGCCATCTCCATGCTGCGGCCGGTGAGGCCGCTCAGCACCGAGCGCGATCCGCCATCATCGTGGCGCCAGTCAGCCGACCAGTCGGCTGCACCCGTCTCTGCCCGCAGCCCCTGCCAGGCCCGCCGCACCCACCTGCGCACGTTCATAGGTCTCCCTCCTGTTCATGGGCGTTAGTCACGCCCCTCACCGTGCCTCCGTCCGTCTCCGGCGCCAACGGCGCCGGCGCCACCCGCAGCAGCAGCACCGCATCTGCCCAGCTCCAACCCGCCTGGCTCTGGGCGTTGTGTTGTCCGTTTTTTAGGGTGGCGCGAAACGCCGGCTCAAGCCGGGCGCTGTGGCCCGCATCCGCAGCGTGCGCGGGCGCCAGCAGCCAGGCCACCGCCCGCTCACTGGCAACCACCGGCCAGAGCGGCTGCGCGGCCACCTGTTGGCCGCGCAGCCAGGCGACCAACCCCGCGTCATCCAGCGCCGCCAGCAGGCAGTCCGCCGCCGACCAGCCATCCAGGGCGCCCAGGTCCGCGGCGACCCTGGCCAGCAGGCGGTCGGCGGCCGGGCAGCCATCCAGCGCGCCGTCAGTTGGCGCACCGTCGGGGAGTTCATCCAACCACAGCACATCCTCCAACGCCACGATGACCTGCCCCCGCAGCCCCGCAGCCAACCGCTCCAACGGCCCAGGGCCCCACGGCTCCGGCAGCGGCCTGGCCGTGGCCGCGCGCGCCGCCAACGCGGCCATCACCTGCTCAGCCAGATCGATCAGCGTCTCCACCTCACGCAACTGCTCTTGTGTGATCTGGGCCATGGCCAGGTGCGCCTGGCGCAGCGCGTGGATATTGGCTTCGGCGCGTCGGGCCTGCCACTGGCGGTCGCAGGCATCCAGGTAGCGCGTTGCCGCGCGGGGCAGCAGCGTCGCGTAAGCCCAGATCAGCCCCGGCCAGCGCCACAGGTTCGTCAACATCGCCAGCAGGCCCGACTGCGTCGGGGCCGGGAACAGCGCGCACAATGCCGACAGCGCTTGCTGGGCGGCCTGGGCGCCGGCTTGCGCGCGCTCGAACATCCCGCTGGCCTCCTCCAACCAATCCTCGATCTGCACACAAGCGCCCCGCAGTTGTTCCGCCAGATCGCGCAGATCCAGCGCCAGGCGCCGCAGGCCCGGCCTGGCCGCGCCGGCCGCCAGGCGTCG
>DAOUAT010000245.1:0-3615 GCA_034433275.1 Anaerolineae bacterium | reverse complement strand
AGGAGAGGGGGAACTTGGGCCGCCCCTTCCCTGGCAGGGAGGGGGTTGGGGGGTAGGTGGCTCACCCGCATGATCTGGTGTGCGTGCACCGCGGCGCCGAAGCCGTTGTCAATGTTCACCACGGCCACGCCGGGTGCGCACGAGTTCAGCATGGCCAGCAGCGCGGCCAACCCGCCGAAGCTGGCGCCATAGCCAACGCTGGTGGGCACGGCCACCACTGGGCACGCCACCAATCCGCCCAGCACGCTGGCCAGCGCGCCCTCCATGCCGGCCACCGCGATGATCGTCCGGGCCTGGCGCAGCAGTTCCAGCCGGTTCATCAGCCGATGGATGCCGGCCACCCCCACATCGTAGACGCGGCGCGCGCGATGCCCCAGGAACTCCAGTGTGAGCGCGGCCTCCTCGGCCACCGGGATATCGCCGGTGCCGGCAGTGACCACGGCCACGAACGGCGCATCCTCAGGCGGCGCCGGGGGCAGGTCGCCCAGCGTCAGCACGCGGGCCAATTCGTGCCACCGGGCCCCCTCGTGCGCGGCCAGCACAGACTGCGCGGTCTCGACCGAGGCGCGCGTCGCCAGCACCCGGCCTTCCTTCGTCAGCATCCGGCTGACGATCGCCACCACCTGCTCGGGCGTCTTGCCCTGGCAGAGAATGACCTCCGGCATTCCCGTGCGGCCGGAGCGCTGATGATCCAGTTCTGCAAAATCCATATGCTTCGTGTCTCGGTGTCTTTGTGGCAAAAGCGAAGCGGCTAACCCTCGGTCAACAGCAGATTCATGCTGCCGGAACGAAAGCCGGCCAGGTCAAGGGTCACGTAGGTGAAGCCGGCCTCGCGCAACGCTGCGACGATCGCTTCTCGGTGCTCGACCGCGCGCGCCAGGTCGCCGGCTTCCACCTCTAGCCGGGCGACCGCGCCGTGATGGCGCACGCGCACCTGGCGGAAGCCGAGGCCGCGCAGGTATGCCTCCCCCCGCTCGATCTGCGCCAGCGTTTCGGCGGTGACCGGCGTGCCGTAGGGGATGCGCGAGGCCAGGCAGGCGGCTGCGGGCTTGTCCCAGTTCGGTAGGCCGCGTTCACGAGCCAACGCCCGGATCTCGGCCTTGGTCAGGCCCGCTTCCTGCAGCGGGCTGCGGACGCCCCGTTCCCGCGCGGCCTGCTGGCCAGGCCGATAATCGCCCAAGTCATCCACGTTACTGCCATCCACCAGCGCTGCAAACCCGTGCGCGTGCGCGTAGTCCAGCAGTGTCGTCAGATAGTGGCTTTTGCAGAAGTAGCAGCGGTCGGGCGTGTTGGCGCGATAGGCCGGATCATCCAACTCACCGGAGGCCAAGATGATATGGCGGACGCCCAACTGCCCGGCGATCGCGCGCGCGTCAGCAATCTCGGCCCGGGGCACGCTGGCCGAGTCGGCCGTCAAGGCCAGCACGCGGTCGCCGAGGACATCGCGCGCGACCGCCAACAGAAATGCGCTGTCGGTTCCGCCGGAATAAGCAACCGCGACCGAGTCCATGTCGCGCAGAATTTGACGCAGGTGTTCATGTTTAGTTTGCAAGTTTTCCCTCGCCGCGCTGGCAGCCCAGAGTGATGAGGCATTATAGCCTATGGCGGGGTTGCAGACCAAGATCAGTCATGCCACGCTAAAAAAGGCTCCTGATTTGTCATGCTGAGGCCGAGTCCAGAACCTGCGGCGTAGAGCCAATTCTGTCAGGCCGAAGCATCTCTGACAGCGGAACGGAGACCCCTTCGGCTTCGCTCAGGGCAGGCTCTTCGCTGGTGTTGAGCTGTCATCAGTGTTGTGTTGTTAACCCGCTCAGGGTGACAGAAACTAACCTAACAGAGCACTCAGGGTGACAAAAACCTACCTGACAGAGCACACAGAGTGACAGTGAGGAATCCCCACGCATCCAAGTTGCGCGCCGGCTAGGTTTTGACAGTTCCTTCGCCCGGCGGTATAATTTTTATGGAATTCAACATAGAAATTCGAGGACAACAGCATGCCCATCCGGGAGATCGTCACACTGGGCCACCCCACCCTGCGCCAGAAGGCGCGCAAGGTGACGAAGTTCGGGCCTGAGGTCAAGCAACTGATAGACGACATGATCGAGACCATGCGCGCGGCGCCGGGCGTGGGCCTGGCCGCGCCCCAGGTGAACGTCCTGGAACGGGTGATCGTGCTGGAGCTGCCCGCAGACGAAGAGGAAGGGACGCCCGCGGAGTTGTACGCCTTTGTGAACCCGGAGATCGTCAAGGCCTCGCGCGAAAAGGAAGAGGACCATGAGGGCTGCCTGTCCATCCCTGGCTATATCGGCGAGGTGGAGCGCCATGTCGAGATCGTGGTGCGCGGGCAAGACGCGTTCGGCCACCCACAGCGGGTCAAGGCCTACGACTACCTGGCGCGCATCTTTCAGCACGAAATTGACCACCTGGAAGGTGTGATGTTCATTGACCGGGTGAGCGACCCGGCTAAGATCCGCAAGATCACCCCCGAGGAAGCGGCCGAGGCCACGGGCGAAGTGGCCGAAGCGGTCGCGCTCCTGCCGAAAGGCTGACCGGCCGCCATCGTTCCAAGTTGCACAGCCTGTCACGGCCCCTGCGGGTGAAAACGCGATTGCGGTCCGCGGTCAATGGTCGGCATTTTCGGGGTAGTATCACTCTGAAACCAAAAGGGAGGGGCGAAAGCCCCTCCCTCTGCTTTAAAGGCCCTCCTGCGGCTTACAGGTCCAGCGTCTTCTCGGTCTGGGGGTCGAACAGGTGCATGTTGTCCATGTTGATCACCATGTCCAACGTCTCGCCGACGCGGGCGGCCGCACGCGGATCGACGCGGGCCACGAACTGCTTCTTGCCGGTCAGCAGGTACAGGTAGATCTCGTTGCCCATCAACTCGGTGACGTCTACGTCGGCCTTGAGCGGCGCCGGGCTGATGCCAGGCGCCGGGTACTGCGCCGTGTACACGTCTTCCGGCCGGATGCCGAACACGACCTTCTTGCCCTTGTGGGGCAGGTACTTCGCCTTCTTGGTCTCCGGCACCGCCAGCTTGAAGGTGCCGCCATCCACGAACAGCTTGCCGTCCTGGTCCACCAGGGTGGCATCGAAGAAGTTCATCGAGGGGCTGCCGATGAAGCCGGCGACGAAGACGTTGTTCGGATGGTTGTACAGGTTCTGCGGCGAGTCAATCTGCTGCAGCAGGCCATCCTTCATCACCGCAATGCGGGACGCCATGGTCATGGCCTCCACCTGGTCATGGGTGACGTAGATGAAGGTCGTGCCCAGGCGCTGGTGCAGCTTGCTGATCTCGGCGCGGGTGGCGACGCGCAGCTTGGCGTCCAGGTTCGACAGCGGCTCATCGAAGAGGAAAACCTTGGGGCTGCGCACGATCGCCCGGCCCACCGCCACGCGCTGGCGCTGGCCGCCGGAGAGCGCCTTAGGCTTGCGGTCGAGGAACTGGCTGATGCCCAGGATCTCGGCCGCTTCCTTGACCTTCTTGTCAATCTCGGCCTTGGGCGTCTTGCGCAGCTTCAGGCCGAACGCCATGTTGTCGTACACGCTCATGTGCGGGTAGAGCGCATAGCTCTGGAACACCATCGCGATGTCGCGATCCTTGGGCGGCACATCGTT
>DAOUAT010000244.1:0-3232 GCA_034433275.1 Anaerolineae bacterium | reverse complement strand
ACGACTCCACACCCGCGCTCCGCATGCCTGACCGTTGGCCGGCGCTCACCGCCGCGCAGCGCCAGGGCTTGCAGAGCGCCATCACCAAAGCAATGACCGACCGGCTGCTCCCTCTCGCCTCGAAAGCGGGCCGCTATGACGAAGTGGGCCGCCGCTATCGCACCCGCGCGTTCATCCGTGTGCGGGGCAAGCCCGGCTGCCCGCCGACCATCGTGTGGAGTGAGTCCAGCGCGACGTTCACCATCGCGCCGTGGTACGAGAGCGGCGACGCGGCGCCGGTGCAGGTGCGCCTGCCCGACCCCACCGACCGCAACTTCCTGAAAAAGGTCAAGCCCAACGTCGCGTTCGTCATGCCGGAAGGGCTGTTCAACATGCTGAACCGGTCCGACCCCAAGGACCTGCAGGCCGGCAGCGCGGCAACCGGCGGGCCGAGCATCGGTTTGCAGTGGATCTGCAGCTTCAGCATCCCGATCATCACCCTGTGCGCGTTTATCGTGCTCTATATCTTCCTGACGCTGTTCGACCTGATCTTCCGATGGCTGATGTTCATCAAGATCTGCATCCCGTTCCCGAAGCCGAGATAGGCCTATGCCGACGTCCGATCCGCACCCTGCGCCCATTAACTGGCCGCTGTTCGCGCTGCCCGACAGCGACGGCCGGCTGCACTACCCCGCGCTGGCGGCCAGCGTCCGCCAGGCGATCCGCATCGTGCTGGCCACCCGGCCCGGCGAGCAGCTCATGCGCCCCGATTTCGGCGCCGGGCTGGAGAACCTGCTGCACGAGCCGAACACGGTTGCCACCCGGCGGCGCATCTACGACCTCATCGTCGAGGCGCTGGCCCGGTGGGAGAGCCGCCTCCTGCTGGATCGAGTGGACGTGAGCGAGGTAGCCGACCGGCCCGGCGAGGTGCGGGTGGAGATCCTCTACCGCTTGCGGCGGACCGGCGCGCCCCAGCAGATGGGGCTGACTGTGCAACTGGAGGCCTGAGCCATGCCTATTCGCCCGCCCGTGCTGGATGATCGCAGCTACGATGACCTGGTGGCCGAGCTCCTGACGCGCATTCCCGCGCACACGCCGGAGTGGACCGACCCGCGGCCCGGCGATCCCGGCCGCACCCTCATCGAGCTGTTCGCCTGGCTGGCCGACACCCTGCTCTACCGCGCCAACCTGATCCCGGAGCGGCAGCGACTGGCCTTCTTGCGGCTGCTGGGCATCCCCCTGCGGCCCGCAACGGCCGCGCGCGGCATCATCACCTTGACCAGCGACGCCAAAGAGCGGGCCGACGCGCTCACCTTGCGGCCGCGGGCGCTCATCAGCAAGCCGGCGCCTTTTGAAACCCAAGGCGAGATCACCGTGCTGCCCATCGTGGCTGAGGCGTGCTGCAAGCGGCCGCTGACGGCCAGGGAACGCGCCGAGTTTGCCGCGGTGCTGCCGGGGCTGGAGCGCATCCACGGCCTGGCCGCGGGCAAGGCCCAACCCTACGTGACCACGCCGGCCTTCCCCGGCGTCGCGGCCGACCCAGCCGGCTTCGACCTGGTCAAGGGGACCATTGACAGCTCCTTGTGGTTCGCGCTGCTGACCCTGAAGGAGGACCCGTCCCCCGAATTCGTGGAAGCGGTGCGGGCGGCCCTGGGGACCGGAAGCCAGATCCTAAACGTGGGGGTCGCGCCGGCGCTGGCTGTGCCCGGCCTCAGCGAGGAGATCGGCCCACGTGCGCACATCCCGTTCCGTTGGGAGCTCAGCTATCTGCCCGACCCGGCCAAAGATACGGTGGATTACGTGACCCTGCCCGTCGTGCCCGGCAGCGACACCACCGCGGGCCTGACCCGTCGCGGGGTGATGCGCCTGGCGCTGCCCGCGGCCGGCTTCATCGCCGCGCCGCCGAACGACCCGCGGCAGGCGTTGGCCGCGGGCGTCGGCGAGCGGCCCCCGCGGCTGGATGACCCCAAGAAGCAGGCGCGGCTGGTGGCCTGGCTGCGCTTGCGGCCCGCGCAGCCGATGAACAGCCTGGCGTTGAGTTGGGCCGGCATCAACGCGGTGGAGATTGACCAGCGCCAGACCCTCACCGGCCGGATCGTGGGCCAGGGCACGGGCGCCGCCGACCTGGAGCTTCAGCTTCCCGCACGCTCGGTGGAACCGGAGGCCCTCCAGATCGAGGTCGCTGAGCCCGGCGCGGCCTATCGCCCGTGGCGCCGCATCGAAGACCTGGCGCTGGCCGGCCGGGATGACCCGGTCTACAGCCTGGATGCCGAGGCCGGCCTGATCCGCTTCGGCGACGGCGTGCGCGGCCGCGTCCCGCCGGTTGAGGCGCGCGTGCGCGTGGCGCAGGTGCGCGCTGGCGGCGGCCGCGGCGGCAACCTCCCCGCCGGCGCGCTGACCGAGATCAGTGCGACCCTGCTGGATGGCAGCCCGGTCCCGGTCAAGCTGAAGGTGCAGCAGAGCCTGCCCACCGAGGGCGGCGACGACGCCGAGACGTTGGCCGAGGCCGAACAGCGCATCCCGGCCATCTTCCGCCACCGCGACCGCGCGGTGACCGAGAGCGACTATCGCAGCCTGGCGGCATCTACGCCGGGCGTCCGGTTGGGCCGGGTGGAGGTGCTGCGGCGCTTCAAGCCCCAGCAGCGGCGCGCCAACGTCCCCGGCGTGGTGTCGGTCATGGTGTTGCCGGCGCAGGTCAACCGGGTCGCGCCCAACCCGCGGCCCGACCGGCCCACCCTGGAGGCCGTGTTCGCCCACCTGGACGCGCGGCGGCCCCTCACCACCGAGCTGTACGTGATCGGCCCTGAGTACGTGCCGCTGGGCGTCAGCGTCAGCGTGGCCGTGCGGGAGGATTTCGGCCGCCAGGCCGTGGTCCAGGCCGTGCAAGAGGCCGTGCGTGACTTCCTGTGGCCGCTGCTCCCCGGCGGGTTGGACGGCGGCGGCTGGCCCCTGGGCGGCCCGATCCGCGACCGCGAGGTCGAAGTGGCCGTGGCGCGCGTGTCCGGCGTCCTGATGGTCAACGGCGTGAAGCTTTTCGACACCGCCGATGGCAAGCACCCCAGGGCCGCGGCGGACTGGCGGAAAGTGCTCCCCGCGACCGTCGGCGGCCCCGCGGAGAAGGCCTTGTCCGCCTGGCAGCTGCCTGAGCTGCTGGTGGCCGTGGTGGATGCGGAGCAAGGGGTGGCGCCCGATCTGGCGACGCTGGTTGGCCTGCAAGGTGGCGCCGGCGACGCTGCGCCCGGCGTGGGCGGCG
>DAOUAT010000243.1:0-2224 GCA_034433275.1 Anaerolineae bacterium | reverse complement strand
TGAGCGCAGTCGAAGGGCGGTAGTCGGTTGGTAACGTGCTGGCCGGCCCGCGCGGCGCGCCGTAGGGTGTGTACCGCTGCGCGCTCACGGCGCCGGTGCTGGTGTTGTAGCTCACGCTGGTCGAGCCGAGATGGTCGCGCAGCAGGTAGTTGAGCGTGCCAGCCCGGCGCAGCGCGCTCCGCTGCCCGCCAAACGTATAGTACTTGATGACCTCCGCGACCACCAAATCGTCGAACAGCACGTTGGCGGCGTCCGTGCGCAGGGACAGGTAGCCGCCGCTCGGCAGCGGGGGCGCGTCCGTCCAACTGCCCAGGAAAACGCTGTCGCGCCAGACTTGCAGCTTGCCCGTCAGCGGAGCGTAAATCACCTGGTAGCTGTGCATTTGCCCGGCCGCATTGGGGGCGGCAAAGCTGGCGCGCAGGATGGCAGCGTTACTGGCATTCTGCCTCAAGAGAGTATTCGAGAGCGTGACTCCCGAGGCTCTTTTGCGTAGGATAGCGCAGGGCACTTACTGTGTCTCGAACACCTTAACTTTGCCATACCCCGACCACGACTGCACCAGGCGCAACTCGTTCGCTGCCCATAGCTTCGCCTGCGCAGTTCCGCGGGCGCACGATTCCTTGGTCGTCAGGTACGATAGCAGATCTCCAGGTGGGAAATATTGGATACGTGACACAGGTGTATTCGCCTTGATCTGCCCCACGTCTCGTTGATTCGGCTCCAGAACAAATGCTAACCCTTTAGCCGGGTAGTAGACTTCCAGAACATAGAACTGACCATCCGGCCCTTTGGCTACAACCGCTTGGGTATACTCCGGTAAGCCGAACCGAGACACAACTTGTCGCAGTGAAAGATCAAGCCTGGAACTTGACTCGATAAACCGGACCTCATCGCCTTCGATATGAATGGCCCGAGTATCGAATACTCTGTTGTTGAATTCAACTCCGATTTTCCAGCTCATGCACTCGTTTCCGGTGGGGTACTCAGATACCAAGATCGTTAGTGGGTCAGTTCTACGCAACAGCGCCTCGACATCTTCCAGGGTGGATTGCCCAGGAGTCAGTCCTTGCCAGCAGGGAGCCGAACATCCGCCAGCGGTGAGTGCATCTTCTGGCAATATCCCCTCACGCCTGCCACAGGAAACTAGCATCAGGCACAGCCAGAACACCAGGTAAGAACTGCCTCGCTTCATCTTGCCCACCTCCGAAGTGCAGCATCTGACGATGGCACGCCAACAGTCAAGGCCCAACCGACATAGCTCTGACGCGCATCTTGCCAGCCCGAAGCGTAGGAAGGATCCACCACTGCTGTCAGCGATTCGGCCCAGTCTTCAAGGCGGTTATTGCGAGCATATTTGGTAGGTGGCTTTCCTTCAGGCACATAGGTCGTTTTCTTCGTAAACAGAAAGCCGCGCGTGGTTTCATCCCGGCTCCCTGTGACAAGTTGCATCCCCCGGCTCATACAATCATTACACTTCCAGTCCCATACATGCGCCAATTCGTGCGGCGTGTAACGGGTCAAATACTCCTGATTGCCCAGGACCTTGTCGCCCACCAGGATTGTGCCATTGCCATCGTGAGCAACGCCATTGTATCCTTTGCCTTTGGGTCCATGATAAACGATGAACTTCGTACCCGCAGCAACTTTGGCAAAATTCGCGTCGCCCAGCAACTCACGCAAGGCGCTCATCCCGGCAGCTATTGCATTGAGCGCCTCCAGTGTAAACAATTGTGCGCTGTCGTCAATTTCAACACCGAACTCGGCCTGAATCGCGCGCAGCCGGCCAATACACTTCTTGTCCTCTTCAGCACAGTGCCCCGTCGGATCCGTATACCGCAGCGGATTGTTCAGCACATACGCGTACCGATTCAAGCTCTGCGACCGCAGGAAGTCCCCGTGGGACGGATTCCCCGGACTCGGCACGATGCTGTCCGGGCTGAGGAAGCGGCCCAACGCCGGTGAATAGTGGCGCGCGTTGTAATCATACAACGACCCCAGCCCCGCCTCCTCGCTGCGCTGGCCGGTGAAGCGGTAGTCGGTTGAAAACGTGCTGGCCGGCCCGCGCGGCGCGCCGTAGAGCGTGTACCGCTGGGCGCTCACGGCGCCGGTGCTCGTGTTGTAGCTCACGCTGGTCGAGCCGAGATGGTCGGTCAGCAGGTAGCTCAGTGCGTCGTTCGTGCGCAGCGTTGGCACAAATCGCTACGAGAGCAGGTCCGCTTCTTGC
>DAOUAT010000242.1:0-2328 GCA_034433275.1 Anaerolineae bacterium | reverse complement strand
CCTGGACGATGTAGCTCCAGCCGAGCGCGTCGAGCACCGGCTTGACGAACTCCTGCTCGGTTTGCGCCTCGTTCCACGTCCCGCCCAGGGCGCGCGCCCGGTCCCACAGCGCGCGCATGACCTGGAATACAGGCAGCGGATCGGCGCCCCATTCAGCGTGCTCCGGCAGGCGCGCTTGCAGGTAGTGCTGGGAGAAGAGCGACTTGGCGGTCGGCAGCCTGGGGAGGCTGTCCGGTGCGGTCAATGACGTGCTGGCAGGGTCCGTCATACGATTAACTGCGCTCCGATTGGAAACGAAAAGGCAATACCGCAAAACGCGCTTTTGTCACCCCTTCGCTGCACTCAGGGCAAGCTCTGAACGGGTCAACCCCGAGAGGCGCATGACCGCGAGAATCCAGTGAAGGGTCTCGTCGCGGCAAGGAGAACCTGTCCTGAGTGCAGTCGAAGGATTCTTCGCTGGCGTCACGTCGTAACGAGAGTTCAGGAACAGACCCACTCAGAATGACAGGCAACAGGTAGTGACTTTTGCGGTACTGCCGAAAAAGCCTTCGAAACCGGCCAGTTGCGACCTGGATGGCTTCGTGCGTTATCAGCCGAGATTATACTTACGTTTTATGGATACGGCAAATGACTATAATGGACGGCAAAAACTGGACAGGGAAATGGCCGGAGTTAAGGTACAATACCGACCATGCGCAAACAATACACCGCTCAATTCAAGGCACAAATTGTGCAAGAAATCCTGAAAGAGGAAAAGACCCTCAATCAGTTGGCGGCTGAACACAGCGTGCATCCCAACCAGTTGAAGCGCTGGAAGGCAACCGCACTGGAAGGGCTACCCAGCCTGTTCAGCAAGAGCGACCAGGCCGTGCAGACGGCCGCCGAGCATGAGCGCCAAGTGACCGAGTTGTACGCCGAGATCGGGCGGCTGACAACCGAGTTGACTTGGCTGAAAAAAAAAGCTGGTCTCGCTGCCCAGGGCTGAACGGTTGGCGTTGCTCGACCGGGAGCAGTCGGAACTGCCGCTGACGACCCAGGCGGCGCTGTTGGACTTGAACCGCTCGGGCTTGTACTATGTGCCGCGGCCGGTGGCGCCGGAAGAAGTCGCCATCAAGCACGCCATCGACGAGATTTACACGCAGTATCCGTTCTATGGCTCGCGGCGGATCACAGTCGAGCTACGCGAGGGCCGTAAAATCAAGGTGGCGCGCGAGACTGTGCAGCGCTACATGCGCGAGATGGGCATCACGGCCATTTACCCGGGGCCGAACCTGAGTCGCCATAACCCGGCGCACAAGGTCTTTCCCTACCTGCTGCGTAACGTCACGGCGACGCACCCCAATCACGTGTGGGGCGTCGACATCACCTACATCCGGTTACGCGGCGGCTGGCTCTACTTAGTAGCGGTCATCGACTGGTTTTCGCGCTACGTTATCAGTTGGGAACTGGATCAAACGCTGGAAATGCCGTTTGTCATGGCCGCCGTCGAGCGGGCCCTGACCCAAGCCACGCCAGTGATCTGGAACAGTGACCAGGGCAGCCATTTCACCTGTGCGCAATACACGCAACGCCTGTTGGATGCGGGCGTCCAGATCAGCATGGATGGTCGGGGCCGCGCCAGCGATAACATCTTCACCGAGCGGCTCTGGCGCAGCGTCAAGTACGAGGAGGTATACCTGCACGATTACGCCAACCCCAAAGAAGCCCGGCATTTGCTGGCGACCTATTTCGACTTTTACAATCATCAGCGCCGGCATCAGGCGGTGGACTACCGGACACCCGCCAGCGTGTACGCTGGCTCAGCCGCCGACAAGGCCGGCGTCACCCTAACTGGCAATCCAGTTCCGGCGTAACCCAAGTGAGGTGTGCTGTTTACAACCACGTGAGTTTAGCGCTTTTTCGACCGGTGTAGTCTGTCAAAGTGCGTTAACGCCGAGAGGCAGAGCGTGCCCGCCCTGCCTCTACTACACCGGACTTGCAACGGCGCTCCGGTCGCTCTCCAGCGTTGCCGTACCCTCCACTGCAAGCTCGACCAGTGTAGCATGAAGCAGCCAGCACCTGCAATTCGGCACTAGCAACGTTACAGAATCTCTGAACCAGCAAGCTGCAACTAACATTGCCAGCAATCTCAACGAACAGGAGGAAACGGTACCTTAATCAGGCCCGTTCCCCTGTCTTGACAAACCCGTCCACCTTAAATTAAACCAACGCACCACTGGTTGGTCAACTGGTTAAGGCGAAAAGGCTGGTCCGATCCCCATCGGGTCAACGATGCCTGAGCCAGTTCTTCGCTGAATTCAGAGTACAATTCGACGCGCAACGGAATGT
>DAOUAT010000241.1:0-3100 GCA_034433275.1 Anaerolineae bacterium | reverse complement strand
CCGAGCGGCCGGATGTTGCGCCGCCACCCTGGCTGCCCGCGCCAGGCTGTGCGCGTCGGCTTGATCCAGGTAACGTTTCAGGTGCCCTACCAGTTGCGTGGCTTGTTGCCCTGGCATCAGATCGGGCAGTTCCGCGCCCAGCTGCTCCAGGGCCCGGCGGTATTGTTGCGTGTCAAGGGGCATGGTTCACCTCCGCTGGTTGTGAGGGCGTGGCTACGCGCCGCTGTAGCCGAAGGCCGCCCAATGATAGGGACGGGCGAAGCTGCGTTCCTCGGGTTCGGCGAACACGACCTGCCAGAAGCCGGTGTACGCCGCCTGGGGGGACGTGCGCTCGCCGGCAGGTATATCGGGGCCCTCCGCCAGGAACCCGGGGATCTTCTGCTCGAAGAGGGCCCGTTTTTCGCCGTTGGTGCTGTCGCGCAGCCATTGCTGGGCCTGGCGCAAGGCCTGGGCCGGCGGCAGATCGTGTTCTCGCCAGAGATCGTAGAAACGGGCCATCAGCATCATGGTGCTGGGGTCGTTCACCGCCCACAGCGAGCCGATCACCCCGGCCGCGCCGGCCTGCAAAAAGGCCGCCGGCAGCCCCGTGACCTCGTCCGGCAGGTCGGCGCCGGGCACGCCGGTCTCGCAGGCCGACAGCACGGCCAGCCGCGCCCGGATAGGCGGCCGGGCCAGCAGCTCAGCCACAGTCAGGCTGGCGCCGCCGGCCAGCAGCAGCTCGCCCGCCAGAGGTTGATTCCAGCCGGCCGCGCCGTGGGTGCTGAAGTGCAACACGTCGTAGCCTGCCAGGGCCTGTTCCACCCGATCCTTCCCCGCGGCCGCGCCCGCCAGGAGCAAGGTTTGCGGCGGCGGGAAGTGGGAGGCGGCCGTGTTGACCTCGTCGCTGCTGAACCGCAGCGTGCCGTCGGGGTTGTCCACTGCCAGCAAGGAGGCGGCGGGGCGGGCCACGCCGGCCCGGGCCGCGGCGAGGCTGCGGGCGCTGGGCGCACAGGTGAGGCGCACCTCGTCCAGGGCGTAGCGCCGGCCGGCCGGGGCTGCGGCATCCTCAGTCCAGGCCGCGTGCAGCGGCAGCAGCCCCAGCAGCCCGGCCGGGACGAGGGTCGCTGCGGTGCACCCGACCTCGTGAAGCGCGGCGACCACCGGCCCCATGGCCGCATCCAACAGCCAACCCGTGGTCGCATCCAGCTCGGCCAGCCATGCGTCCCGGGCCGCGCTGTCGCGCGGGGCGCGGCGCCAGCGGCTGTACGCGCCCAGGTAGCCGCCCAGGGCAGGGTCATCGGCCGGGCCGTAGACCCGCTCGCGCAACCCCGCCTCGGTCAGGTCCAGCCAGATTGCCGTCACGGGGGACAAACCAGGTTTCTCGGAGAAACCTGGTTTGTCCCCCGTGACTCCCCGCACCACCAGCGCCAGCCCGCCGGCAGAGGTGGCCAGCAGGTAGACCAGGGCCTCGGCCCCCACCCCCGGCCCCTCCCCCGACCGCGAGGGAGGGGCGATGGCCTGGCGGATTTTGGCGAAGGTCGGCGGCCGGAAGAAATCCTCGTAGCCGGGGATCTGACGGATGGCGGCGATGGCGGCGCCCAGTTCTTGCTGCGCGGCCTCCAGCGTCACGCGCCACGCCACAAAATCAGGTTGTGCGACCGATTCGCCCATTCGCTGACTCGCCGATTCGCTGATTCGGGCCCCCTGCGCTTGCAGCGCGGCGAGGCGGCCAGCCGCGGCGCGGTAGCGGGCCAGCAGCTCGCCGTGGCCCAGGGGCTCGAGCTGTTCCAGGTCGCGGCGGTTGGCTTCCAGCGCCTCGGCCAGCAGGCGGGCGCGGCCGGCCTCCAGGGTTTCGACGGCGTCCTCCAGCCGATCGAGGCGGGCGAGCGCGTAGGCCGCCTTGACGGGCAGGCCCTGGATTTCACCCAGTTCGACCTCTTTGCTGCTGCGAGCCAGGGAGGCTCGCAGCAGTTGATCGGCCGCGCGCATCGCGAGCCCGTAGGGCTCGATTACCTGGGCATACTGGCCCCCTGTGAAGTGGAGATTGGCCAGGCTACGAGCGGCGCGGCGGCAGTCGTCCGGCAGCCCATCCGGTGTAAAGATCTCCAGGGCCCGGCGGTAGGCGGCGATGGCCTTTTCCAGGTTCTGCGCCCGGTCGCCCTCTGCCAAATACGGTGTGCGGTCAGAGTAGGCGTTCGCCAGGTTCATCATGGTCGTCGCCCACTCGACGGGCATGGCCTGGCGGGTCCTCACCTGCAAGGCTTGCTGGTAGCCCTCGATGGCCTCTTCCAGGTTCTGCGCCCGGTCGCCGGACAGGCTTTGGCTCAGGCTGTTGCCCAATTCGCCCTGCAGCGCCGCCCAAAGGCGGGGGTTTTCATCCCGGCCCAGAAGCGCCAACGCCTGCTTGCACAATTGCGCACGCTGCGCCATGCTCGTGCGCCGCGCAGGTTGGCTGAGTCCATGCAAGATAGATTGCAGCTCTGGCGGCATCTGCGCGGCCGTCGCGGCCATCTCCAGCGCCTGCTCCGGTGTGATGCCATCCGCCTCGGGCGGCAGCAGCTTCTCGGCAAACGCGCGCGGGACGCCGGCCTCCCGGCAGCGGCGCAGGAGGGCCCGGTGCTCCTCGAAGGTGTTCGCGGTGTGTTCGTCACCCTGGGCCCGGGCAGCCTCGCTGAGCTGTCCTAACAGCGCGTCCGCCTCGTCGCTCAATAGTTCGGGATGAGCCTCGACAATGCGTCGCGACTCGTCCCAGGTGCGGGCCAGGATGAAGTGCTGGAGGGTCTGCTCCATACCCACGGTTTGCGCAGTGGTCTCGTCGCCGGTCCGTCGCGCCAGTGCCTGGAGCAGCGCTGCCTGCAGGTCGGGTCGGTCCGCCAGCGCAGCCTCGGCTGCCTCGGCGCTGCCCGCGCGGGCAAAGAGCTCGGCCAGGGCCTCCCGCTGCTCGGCCGGCAAACTCTCGAGCGCGGCCGCTAGATCGCGTATCTCCTCAGGGATCTCTTGAGGCGATGGTCCCTCGGTCTCCTCTGCGCCCTCCTCATCTTCGGCCAACGCGGCATGGGCGGCCTCTTCCAGGCGGGCGAATGCTTCTGGATCCTCCTGCCGCAGCCGCTCCAACTCGGCC
>DAOUAT010000240.1:0-8732 GCA_034433275.1 Anaerolineae bacterium | reverse complement strand
TGATGTCGGCGCCAGAACGCAACAGCAGCGCAGTGAGCGCCTGGTAGTCGGCCAGGGTGATCCCCGGCGCGGGCAAGGGCAGCAGCGCCGACCCCCCGCCGGAGATCAGCACGATCACCAGATCGCGCGCGGTCAGGCCGGTGAGCGTGGCGGCGATCTGTTCGGCGCCGGCCAGTCCGGCCGCATCGGGCGCCGGATGGCCGGCCTCCACGATGGCGATCGGGCCGGTATCGGCACGGGCCAGGGCCGCGTCCGGCTGGCCACCCCGCCCAAACCGCACCCGCCAGCCGCCCGCGGCCGCGCAATGCCCGTGCTTGACGTTGACGACTCCACGCGTAACTTGGTCTCCCAAGATCTCGTAGATGGCGGCGGCCATGGGCGTCCCTGCCTTGCCGCCCCCCACGACCAGGATGCGGTCAAAGGCGTTGAGCGGGTAGCTGCGTTCCCCCACGCACAGGACGCCATCCAGCACACGGACGGCAGCACAAACCGCCTGGCGCGGATCCACAGCCCGGATCGCGGCCGAGAGCACGTCAAGCATGAGAACGTGGTCTGGCGGGATCAGCATCGGACACCTCTCACGGTTTCACCCAGCAGGTTGCATCAAGGCGCCAGGGCCGTCTCGACAGCTTGCTCGGGGCTTGCCTCGCCCTTGACGACGCTGAGCACGGCCTTGTTGATGCGGCCGGCAGCCTGTGCGTACTCCACGCCGACGGGATGGGGGATGGCGGTCGCCAACTGTTCGTCCAGGAAGGTGAAGTACGGATTGGCGCCCCAGGCAGCCAGCGCATCCGGCGACGTGGGCAGCCAACCGGCGGCACGAGACCAGGCTGCGGCGTTCTGGGGTTGCAACAGCCACGCAATCAACTCGGCCGCGGCCCGTTGCCGGGTGGGATCGGCCGTGACGATGGCAAGCGCCCAACCATCGGCCAGCGACCGGGTAGGGGCGGCATGGCCCGGTGAAGCGGCATAACTGACATCCTTGAGCGCATCCCGCTCAGCCAGGTAGCGCCGGCCGCTGACATAGGCGAAGGGAACCATGCTCTGCGCATACACACCCCAAAGCGTGTCGGCATCACCGATCTCCAGCGCGGCCGGCGGCAAGAGGCCGCTCCTGGTGGCTTCCGTATAAAAGTTCAACAACCGGGTCAGTGGCCCCGCCTCAACCCGCAACCCGCGCCCGGCAGGATCTTGCGTTGCGCCGGCCGACAGGTATTGGCCGATCACGGCATGAGATAACGCTTCCTGAGGCCGTGTCACTGACCCTGCTGGCGTCCCAGTGACAGAGAACAGATACGGCAGACGGGTGGCGGTGAGTTCCGCCCAGGTGGCGGGTGGCGTTGCGACCTGACCCTTGAGGTAGACAATGTGCTCGACATCGGCTACGAGCTGGATGGCCAACAAACGGTCGCCGAACCGGCCGTTGGCGGTGGCAAACGGATAGAGTCCGGCCAGCAACTCGGGGGCGAGCAACCCATCCAACGGCCGCAACAGACCGGCCGCGGCCACCGGCTCCAATTCAACTACATCGAGTGTCACCAAGTCAGGCAGCACGCTGGAGGCCACCGGCGGTGCGGTGCGTAGAAAATCGAGTAAACCGCCTTTGCCATAACGCGCCTTGAGCACCGCGTTGACGAAGATATTCCCCGACTGACTGGCCTCGAACGCGGCGATTTGCTCCCCCAGAAGAGATCCGGCAGACTGCGGCGCTTTCGGGCTCAGAAACTCTGGAGTCCACCACGTAAGGGTGATTTCGCTGGCGCTCGCAGGAGAGGCGGGGGTAACTGCGACGACCGGCGTCGCGGTGCGCGAAGGGGCAGAGGTAGCTGTTGGTGGGACCGCTGGTGCAGGGGTTGTTGTGCTAACGCAACCCGCAGCCCCCACCAGCAGGGCCAACACGCCCAACACCGCCCACCAGCGCCGAAAATCCCGTGCCTTCATACTAGCTCCTGAGTGAAATGTCCACGTGATCAGGATTATACCCGTGCATCCGGGAACGCGCTAACCATCATGGACGCCGGTCTCCTTCACCTGGGATAGGCGCCACCGCACAGCACCACCCGCAAGAAACAGGATTTCTTTCTGCGGGCTGTATCTGTCGTGTAGGAAGCAAACAGCCGCGTGCGGCGACACGCGGCTGTGGGAAAACATCAAGCTACAGACGGGATCAAACAGCCAGCGCAGGGGCCAACTCAGGCTCCAGTAGAGCGGTTTCGCCAACGACTTCGAGTTGGAGTTGTTGATCGTGGCCCAAGATGATTTTGACCGTGTCGCCGGGCTTGATCTGCCCACTGAGCAACGCCTCGCTCAGGCGATCCTCTAGCCGATCCTGGATGACCCGGCGCAGCGGCCGGGCGCCGTAATCGGCATCGTAGCCGGCCTCGGCCAGCAGCGCCTTCACTTCGTCCGTCACCTCTAGTGTGACGTGTTGCTCGATAAGCTGTAAGCGCACCCGGTTCAGCTCCAGATCCACGATGTCCTTGATCTGCTCTTTGGTCAGGTTGCGGAACACCATGACGCCATCCAGCCGGTTCAGAAACTCCGGCCGGAAAGTGCGCTTCAACGCATCCGTCACCCGATCCCGCATCGTCTGATACTCGTCCTCTTGCCGTTGGATCTCGTCGCGACTGGTCGCGAACCCCAGGGTCGCGCCGTGCTTGATCAGGTTCGCGCCCACGTTGGACGTCATGATCAGGATCGCGTTGCGGAAGTCAATACGCCGGCCCTTGGCATCGCTCAGGTTGCCGTCCTCCATGATCTGGAGCAGCATATTGAACACCTCAGGGTGCGCCTTCTCGATCTCATCCAGCAGCACCACGCAGTAGGGCCGGCGGCGCACGGCTTCGCTGAGCTGCCCGCCCTCATCGTAACCCACATAGCCGGGCGGTGCGCCGACCAGCCGGCTGACGTTGTGGCGCTCCATAAACTCGCTCATGTCGAGCTTGATGAGCGCGTCCTCGGACCCAAACAGGAATTCGGCCAGGCTCTTGGCCAGCAGCGTCTTGCCAACGCCCGTCGGCCCCAGGAACATGAAGGTGCCGATGGGGCGCTTCGGGTCTTTCAGGCCGGTGCGCGCCCGGCGCACGGCCTTGGCGATCGCTTTAACCGGTTCATCCTGGCCGACAACCCGCTTGTGCAGGTAGTCCTCCATTTCCAGCAGACGCACCGTTTCCTTGCCCACCAACCGCTGCAACGGGATGCCGGTCCACATGCCGACAACCTCAGCGATGTCTTCCTCGTTGACGACCGGCTGGGGCGCCAATTCCTGCCACCCCTGGCGCAACTGCTCCAACTTGCGCTCCAAGTCAATCTCGTGGTGGCGCAAGCCCAGCGCATCATCGAAGCGCTTGGCCTCGACCGCTCTCTCCTTTTGCTTCTGCGTGCTCTTTAGCTCGCGGAAGGTTTCGCGCAGGGTCGTGGCATGGGGCGCTTTGTACATGCGCACCCGGCTCGCGGCCTCATCCATCAGATCAATCGCCTTGTCAGGCAGGAAACGATCCGGCACGTAGCGGGCCGACAGCCGTGCGGCCGCATCCAACGCCTGATCGCTGATCTTCAGTTGGTGGTGGTCCTCATACGCTTGCCGCACGCCGCGCAGGATGTCGCAGGTTTCCTCGATGGTGGGCTCTTCGACCAATACAGGCTGGAAGCGCCGCTCCAGTGCGGCATCCCCCTCAATGTACTTACGGTATTCGTCCAGCGTCGTCGCGCCGATGCATTGCAGCTCCCCGCGCGCGAGGGCGGGCTTCAACAGATTGGCGGCATCCATGCTGCTGCCGGCCGCGCCCGCGCCCACCAGCATGTGCACCTCGTCAATGAACAGGATCGCGTCGGAATTGGTGATCTCGGCGATAACCTTCTTCAGACGCTCCTCAAATTGACCGCGATACATGGTTCCGGCGACCAGCGCGCCCACATCCAGCATCAAAACCCGCTTGTCAATCAAGGTCTCCGGCACGTCGCCGTTGATGATCCGTTGAGCCAACCCTTCAACAATAGCCGTCTTGCCAACGCCAGGCTCGCCGATCAGCGCCGGATTGTTCTTGGTGCGGCGGCTCAAAATCTGGATCACGCGCTCGATCTCTTTTTCCCGGCCGATGACCGGATCGAGCTTGCCTTCTTCGGCCCGCGCGGTCAGGTCAAACCCTAACTGGTCAGTGAGCGGTGTCTTGCTCTCTTTCTTGCGGGCCGTCTTGTCCTGCACCTGGCCCTCGAGGATCAATTTGGTGGTCTGCTGGCGCACCTTGTCCGGGCTGGCGCCCAGGCTGCGCAGCACCTCGGCCGCGATCCCCTCCGCCTCGCGCACCAGGCCCAACAGCAAATGCTCGGTCCCGATGTAGTTATGGCCGAGTTGTCGCGCTTCTTCGACCGCGATCTCCACGACGCGCTTGGTGCGCGGGGTCAACGTGGCACGACCAAACGGCGGCCGCGGGTTACGCGGCGCCATACGCTCGACTTCGCGAATCACTTCAGCCTGGGTTGCACCCACTTCGCGCAAGATCTTGGACGCCAGGCCGTTCTCTTCTTTGACCAAACCCAGGAGCAGATGCTCAGTCCCAACATAGTTGTGGCTCAAGCGTTGCGCCTCTTCCTGGGCTATTTGCAGCACTTGCCGTGCGTGTTTCGTAAACCGATCCAGCTTCTCCGTCATAAGCTCTCATCCTTATCCGTCCAAAATGCGTCACCTCGTGACGCCGAAATGATCACCTCAGACGGCATAAACGCACCGCGATTATCTGGCCATCTATCGGACATCTGTGATTATAGCACAACCCACAATCGGCGTGGTAAGCACGGTTCCGCTTGTACAAAGCGCCACCCACAAGAAAAGCAGGAGCGGAAGCATGTCTCACGCCTCCGCTCCTTCGGATCAGCGACACATCATCCATCGCCGAACATATCGGGGGTGGGGTTCAGTAAGGTTGTAGCTGTTTCAGCGCCTCAACAAGTTGTGGATTACCGGGCCCACTTGCCTCCGGATCGTGGCTGTTGTCGCTCTGCCAGTCCACCTCGACGTATGCATCGTCACTGGCCTGACGCAGGCTCAAGCCGACGCGCCGCCGTTGCGAGTCAACCTTGATGACGCGCACCGACACCTCATCGCCTTCGTGCAGCACCTCTTTGGGGTGACTGATGCGGTAGTTCGCGATTTCCGAGATATGAATGAGGCCCTCGATGCTATTGTCAATCTTTGCAAACGCACCAAACGCAGCCAGCCGGGTGATCTTGGCTGTCACTACCTGGCCCACCACATACTGCTGTTCGATCTGGGACCAGGGTTCGGGGGTTAACCGGCGCAGGCTCAGGCCGATCCGTTTGCGATCTTCGTCCACATTCATCACGTAGACTTCAACGTTCTGGCCAACGTGTACGATTTCACTGGGGTGCTCGACCCGGTGCCAGGCGAGCTCGGAGAGGTGGATGAGGCCATCGGCCCCACCGAGATCGACAAAGGCCCCGAAATCAGCCACGCTGGTCACCAGCCCTTTAATGATGTCGCCTTTGGCAAGGGTCGAGAGCAACCGATCCTTCTGGCCCTTGCGCCAATCGCGCATGGCGGCGCGCTCTGATAGGATCAGGCGGTTCCGCTCGCGGTCAATCTCGACCACCTTGAGCTGCATGCCCTGGCCCACCAGCCTGGCCCAGCGTTGTTCTGGATCCCCTTCGCTATCCTGCTGCAGCTGCCACCGGCTGGAAAGCTGGGAGGCCGGCACGAAGCCGCGCACCCGCCCCACCCGCACGATCACACCACCGCGGTTGAAGCCGGTCACCACCCCCTCAAACGTTTCCTGCGATTGGAACAACTCGTCGGCCTGGCGCCAGTCCTGCTCCTGCTGTGCGCGCGCCAACGAAATGACGACGTTGCCATCTTTGTCTTCGGGCTGGACGACAAAGGCGGACACCATGTCGCCCACCAGCAGCGATGACACGAAGTCGCGATCCAAGCGCTCCAGTTCGCGCGGGTCAACGACGGCATCCGCCTTGTAGTGGATATCAACGAGGACTTGGGTGGGACTGACGCTGACGATAACGCCTTCCACGGTATCGCCGGCCCGCAATGCCGGAAAGTCGAAGGCATCCAGGGGCAGGCTCTCCATCGGATTGGCGTCGTCTGCAGTTTGGGCGGACTGCAGACCTCTACGAGTGCTCATGGAATGATGGCTCCCCCTCTAACAAAGGATAGCCAGATTATACTAAACATGCTACGAAAAAAGCAAGTAGCCCGCGGGTTCAGTTACGCGGCACGAGTGCGACCATTTCGATCTCAACACGCGCGGCGCGCGGCAGGCCGGCCACCTGCACGGTGGACCGGGCCGGCGGGGCCGCGGCAAACGCGGTGGCGTAGATGGCGTTGACGGCCTGGAAATCCGCCATGTCGGCCAGGAAGATGGTGGTCTTGACGACATCCGCGAACGACGCGCCGCCGGCCTGTAAGACTGCAGCCAGGTTCGCCATCACCTGCCGGGCTTGCGCCTCGACCCCTTCAGCCAGCGTGCTGTTGGCAGGATCCAGGCCGAGCTGTCCGGATGTGAACAGGAAATCGCCGGCCCGGACAGCCTGGCTGTAGGGGCCGATGGCTGCCGGCGCCGCAGAGGTTTGGATTGTCTGAACCATTTTCTTCTCCTCATAAATGCCGGGCGCCGGACGCTCGAGTGTGCGTCCGGCGCCCAGGGTGTCATCCGACAACAATGTTGATCAGTTTGCCGCCGGCAAAGATGACTTTGCGCACCGGCTTGCCCTCCAGCCACTTTTGCACCACCGGGCTGGCCAGCGCCGCGTTGCGGGCCGCCTCTTCGGTGATGTCCGCCGGAACTTCCAGCTTATCGCGCACCTTGCCGTTGATCTGCACCACCAGCGTCACCGTCTCGGCTCTGGCCAACGCAGGGTCAAACGCCGGCCAGGGCTGCAGATGGATGCTGTCGGCCGCGACAAATGTGTCTCGGCCGCGGCGCCGCTGCCATAGCTCTTCCGCGATGTGCGGTGTTTCCGGCGCCAGCATCAACAGCAGCATGTCCAGAGCCTCATCCCATGCAGCCGTGCCGAAGACCGGCGTGTCCTTAGCCTTCATCAGGTAGTTGTTGAACTCCATCAGGCTGGCCAGCAGCGTGTTGAATTTGTAGGCCGCGATGTCCTCGCTGACCTTCTGCAGTGTGCGATGGGTGACCTGGCGCAGCTCGCGGCCCAGCCGTTCGGCTTCGGCCGCATTGCCTGCTGCCGGCCGCGTTTCCAACGCCACGGCCCACACCCGCTCCAGGAAGCGGCGCACCCCTTCGATGCCCTGGGGGTTCCACGGTCCACCTGCATCCCAGGGGCCGATGAACATCAGGTACGCGCGCACGGTGTCCGCGCCGTAGCGCACCACCCACTCATCGGGCGCCACCACGTTGCCCTTGCTCTTGCTCATGCGGTTGCCATCGGGCCCCAGGATGATGCCCTGGTTGTAGAGCCGCAGCATCGGCTCACGGAACGACACCACGCCCATATCGGCCAGCGCCTTGGTGAAAAAGCGCGTGTACAGCAGGTGCATCGTCGCGTGCTCCGGCCCGCCGGTGTACTGGTCAACCGGCAGCCAATAAGCGCCCTCGGCCGCGTGCCAGGGCAGATCATCCGCGCTGAGCGGCTGGCCGGCCTTGTGATAGGGCGTGACGTAGGCGTAATGGTACCACGACGAGCACATGAAGGTATCCATGGTGTCAGTCTCGCGCGTGGCTGCGCCGCCGCAGCGCGGACAGGTGGTGTTCAGGAAGCCTTCGTGGAACTTCAGCGCGTTTTCGCCCGTGGCCGGGATCTGCGCGTCGGTGGGCAGCGTTACCGGCAGGTCGGCATACGATGCCGGAACCACCCCGCAGCGGTCGCAGTAGATCATGGGGATGGGCGCGCCCCAGTAGCGCTGGCGGCTGATCAGCCAGTCGTGCAGCCGATAGTTGATCGCGGCCTTGCCCGCCCCGCGTTCGGCCAGCCAGGCCGTCACCTGCTTCTTGGCCACATCGCCCGGTGCGCCGGAAAACGCGCCGGAATGGATCATGGCGCCATAGTCGCTGTGGTACAGCACATCACGATACCACTCGACGTCCCACCACATGGCCATCGTCGTCGCGAACTGGCGCATGTAGTCATAGCCGGCGTGGCAGCGAGCCATAATGGCCGCGTCCGCTTCGATGGCGTCCAACGTCATCACCGCGTCGTGGAAGACGACGTGCCACCCGCGGCCGACCACATCGCCCCAGTGGCCCGGCTTCAGGTGCGCCTGCAACAACGTCACATAGGCGGCCACCTGCGCGTCCCCGTCCAGGCTGACCGCGTAGAAGCGGCCGCGGCCCGCAATCGCCAGCCACTCCCAGGCCAGGCCGGCCGCCGTCAGGGCTGCGCCGAAGTCACCGGCGACCGAGCCATCCCACACCGCGCTCTTGGCCCGGCCATCGTTGCGCTCGATCACCGGAATGATGGGCAGGCCGAACTTCAGCGCGAACGCGAAGTCGCGGTCATCGTGGCTGGGCACGGCCATGATCGCGCCGGTGCCGTAGCCCATCATGACGTAGTCCGCCGCCCAGATGGGGATGCGCGCGCTGTTCACGGGGTTGATCGCATACGCGCCGATGAAAACGCCCGTCTTCTCTTTGTCGGCCGCGCCGCGCTCGATCTCGGTCTGGCGACTGGCCTGCTCGCTGTAGGCGTCCACCTCGGCGCGACAGGCCGGCGTGGTCAGCTTGGCCACCAACGGATGCTCAGGG
>DAOUAT010000239.1:0-12475 GCA_034433275.1 Anaerolineae bacterium | reverse complement strand
TTGTGCCCGTGCGCGTCGTCGCCGGTCCACCGCAACAACAAGCGCCCCAATGGGCTGCTGTTGGCCGGGTAGATCCCCTCGGCCTCCAACTCTGCCGCGCTGTAGACCGTCTGCGGCCCGAACAGGAAGAATGACCGTTCCGGCAGCTGGTGGCAGGTGGGTGCGAAGACCCGGTAGATCAGCCGCGCTGGGCCGGTCGCGCCGGCTTCCATGAGCACCGGAGCCAGGAAGGGCAGCCCGATGAAGAGCGCCAGGATCACGTTGAAGAGGGCCAACCAATGGCGCGCCAGCCAGCCGGCCAGGCCGTTGATGGCCCGGTCAATCCTGGCGCCGGAGGCGGATTGCACCCGGTCGTTCATCGGTTCGTCTTGGGCGCCGGCTCGCCGCCCCCAGCCACGGCCGTGCCGCTGAGGTAGCCGATGTAGGCCGGGATCAACGGCAGCACGCACGGCGACAGGAACGACAGCAGCCCGGCCAGGAACGCCAGCGGGATGCTGACCGCGCTGGAGACCCCTACGCCGACCGGCTCCAGGCTGGCCAGCCCCATGCCGAAGCGGGCCACAAAGAAGTTGGCCAGCCGCGCCAACTGGTCGTTGAAGAGCAGCACGCCCACTGCGATCAGGAAGATGCCGGTAATTTTGGAGACCAGGCCCAGGTGCCGGTTCATGCGGCGCAGCCAGCCGGCCATGGTGCTGAACGCCGCGCCGGTGAGCAGGAAGGGGATGCCCAGGCCCAGCGAGTAGACCAGCAGCAGCAGCGCGCCCTGGCCCACGGTCTGCGTGTCACTGGCCAGGAAGTAGATGGCCGCCAAGACCGGCCCCACACAGGGGATCCACCCGGCCGAGAAGAAGACGCCCATCAGCGCGGAGGACAGGTAGCCCCACCGGCGGTTCACCCGAGCCTGCACGCGGCCCTCGGTGTACATGATGCGGCCCAGGCCGTCGGTGAACGCGATGAAGCCGCGGCCCAGCGGGTTGTCAGCGCCGCCCGCGCGGCGGATGCGGTCCGCGATCCAGCCGAAGATCCCGGTCACCTGCAGGCCGAACACGATCAAGATGACGCCGCCGATCTTCACAAAGGTGGGCAGGAACGCGTTGATGCTGTAGCCGATGAACGCGACTGACGCGCCCAACAGCACGAACACCAGGCTGAAGCCGAGCACGAACGCCAGCGCGTGGGAAAAAGTTTGCCAGCGGTTAGCGACGGTCATGTGTGCTCCCTCGGTTTTCACCGCGCCGACTTATCCTTCAACAGCTCGCGCAGCGCTGCTATCTCGCGCTGCAGCGTGCTCTGCCGGCGCACCATGCTGAAAATGAACCCGAACGCCGCCAGCCAGATGATCAGATATGCAGCAACCATGAATGTCATGTGAGTGACTCCTTGTAGAAATCAGCGAACCAACGAATCAGCGAATCAGCGAATCCCCAAGGGAAGCCATTCACCATTCGCCATTCGTCATTCGCTCAGTACCCCGCCTGTTCCTTCAACAAATCCACCTGTTCCCTGAGTTGTTCCAGCCGGTAACGGTGCATGAGCAGGACGACGTAGAGCAAGGTGAACGCGGCCAGCGAGATGAAGAACGCGGTCATCATACCCGGTCCGAGTCCGAAGCCCTCGGTGGGATCGATCAGCACCGGGTGGATGGTGCGCCACCAGCGGATGGACATGAAGGTGATGGGGACACTCAGGAACGCGAAGATGCCGTAGACGGCCGAAAAGCGCGCGCGACGAGCCGGATCTTCCATCGCCGAGCGCAGCATGAAGTAGGCGACGAAGAGCAGGAACATGATGGTGTAGGTGGTCAGCCGTGGGTCCCAGGTCCACCAGACGTTCCACGCCGGCTTGGCCCAGACTGAGCCGCTGGCCGTGGCCGCCAGGGTGAACACCAGCCCCAATTCAGCCGATGAGACGGCCAGGCTGTCCCAGCGCCGCTTGCTCGAGGCCAGGTAGCCGATGCTGGCGATCATGGTGACGCCGAACGCCAGCATGCTGAGCCACGCGCTGGGCACGTGGAAGTAGATGATCCGCTGGGCGTAGGTGTTGGCCTCGGTCAGGCCGACCGCGTTGGGTGCGCCGGCCAGCGCCATGTAAGCCGCGAACAGGATGCCCAACGCGGCCAACACGGTCAGGATGACCAGGCCGCGGTTTGAACGGTCGAACATAGAGCGAACCTCCTCTGTCATTCCTCCACCACAAAAGCGAAGGTAAGATATGCCAGCACAGTAAATCCGATATCGTACAGGAGCACTAACTGCAGCCAGTTGCCGACCGACCCCAGGGTTTCGCCGTCCAGTAGCGCGCCGGTCATCTTAACCCCGGCCACCAGCACGGGCAACAGCACGGGAAAGAGCAGGATGGGCAGCAGCACCTCGCGCGCCCGCGTGTTCACCGCCATGGCCGAAAACACGGTGCCCACCGAGGCGAAGCCGAAGGTGCCCAACAGGATTACCAGCAGGTGCTGTGGGGTCAGCAGTGTAAGGTTGAAGAAGAGCATGACCAGCGGCAGGAGGATCACCTCGACCACCACAATGAAGATCAGGTTGCCCAGCATCTTGCCGAAGTAGATGGCCGCCCGATCCACCGGGGCCAGCAGTAGGCCAGCCAGACTGCCTTTGTCTTGCTCGATGACGAAAGCCCGATTCAGTCCCAATGTGCCCGCGAATGTGATGGCCACCCACACGATGCCCGGTGCGACCATCTTCATGGCTGGCACGCGCAGCTCGAACGCGAAGTTGAAGACGATCACGGCCAGCAGCGCGAAGACGAACATGCTGCTGAAGATGTCCTTGGTGCGCAGCTCGGCCCGGATATCTTTTTGGACGATCGCGGCGACGGCTCTCCAAAAGTTCATTGGCGGCCTCCGACGTGCTCATCGTATAGGGCGCGAAACTCGGCGGCCGTGAGACCGTGGATGGGCGCATCGAGGGCCACGCGGCCGGCTGCCAGGATCGCCACGCGATCGGCGATGGCCAGGCCGCGCTCCAGGTTGTGGGTCACGGTGACGATAGTGCGCTGGCGGGTGTTGGCGTGTGGGGATGTGGGGGTGGTGGTGTCGCCAGGTGGGGCATCTCCCGCGCCCCCATATCCCCATACCCCCGCCCGGCCACCCAACTCAGCCAGCAGCCCGTGCAGCATCTCGGCCGCCTGGGGATCCAGCCCGGTGTCCGGTTCATCCAGCAGCAGCACCTCGGGGTCGTGCAGCAGCGCGCGCGCGATGGCCAGCCGCTGCACCATGCCGCGCGAGAAGGTGCGCACCAGGTCCCCGCGCCGCGGGTAGAGGCCCACCCGTTCCAGCATCGCTGCGATGCGCGCCTCTGGCTTCGGCATCCCGTACAGCCTGGCGAAAAAGTGCAGGTTCTCCTCCGCGGTCAGGCTGTCGTAGAGCAGCGGCGCGTGTGATACCACGCCCAGGTAGCGGCGGATGCCGTCCGCGTGCTTCGCCAGGTCCAAGCCGCCGATGCGCACCGTGCCGCCGCTGGGCCGGCTGAGGCTGGACAGGATGCGGATCAGCGTGGTTTTGCCCGCGCCGTTGGGCCCGAACAGCGCCAATGACTCGCCCGGCATCACGCGCAGGTTGACCCCGCGCAGGGCGTATTTGCTGCCGAACGCTTTGGTGAGGTTGCGGACCTCAATCATCGCGATGTCGGCTTCCGGCGCCTGGCCGGCGGCGCGGCTGTGCTCGCTCACCCCTGGCCTTCCTTGTTGAGCAGGTCGCGCAGCTGAGCCTTGAGCCGCAGGCGTTGATCGCGATAGGCCGCGTCCGTGAGTTCGCCGGCTTCGTGCGCCAGGTCGAGCGCGGCCAGCGCGTCGATCAGACTCTCGCGGTCGGCCGGCTCTGCGGCGCCGCTCGCGGGACGGCCGCGGCGCAGGATGGGCAGGGCCACCAGGAAGGCGGTCACGGCGACGACCGCCGCCACCAGCACGCCGATCAGGATGCGGGAGGTCGTTGTGGAGGTCCCGGCCGCGCCTGCTGCGCCCATCATGCCCGAACCGCCGGGCAGATTGGTCATCTGCAAGGTGAGTGGCTGGCTGGCCGGCACGTTTTGGGCCAGGAAGTTCGCGTAGCTGCCGCCCTGGGTCTGGCGCACCCCTTGATCGGTGAGGCCTTGGCTCGTGATCTTCTGACCCACGTCGCTGACCAGGGCGTTCACGTTGGCCGCGGGATAGGCCAGCGTGCGCACCAGATCCAGCGTGCCGCCGCTGTAGGGCAGCGCGTAGCGATAGAGCACTTGCCGAACGTTTGCGCCGGGTGGCAAGGCCAGCAGGTCAACGAAGCCATCGGCCGTGGCCTGGAACCGGCCGCCGATCTCTTCTTCGTTGATCGCCAGGTCGGTGGCGCCGGCCGGCAGGGTGAAGCGGAGCACGGCGCTCCCGTCGCCCACATAAGCCTGAGCCCCGTCCAGACTGAAGACCAGCAGCTCGGCCACCAACGCCTGGCCCGCGTCGAATTCCACGATGAAATGGACGCGCTCGAGCCGGACGCCGGCGGCGTTGTCCGTGGTCTCGTAGACCGAAACGGGCAAGTTAAGCGCGGTCTGGCCGGCCGCGAAGCTGGCGAAGTCGGTGCTGTAGGGCACACCGGCCGGATATTGCACGCGCACGGCAAATGCCAGGCCGGTATCGGTGGGCAAGTCGGTGAAGCGGTAGACGCCCGCGGCGTCGGTGGTGGCGCTTCGCTGCTCTGCCAGCGCACTGGTGTCGAAAATGCCCAGCTCGACCGTCAGGTTTGGCACGGGTTGGCTGGTGGTGCCGTTCGTGACCGTGCCGCTGATAATACCGGCGCCCGCCGTCAGTGGCCCCCGGAACAGGGGGCCCCCCAGCGAGAGGCTGCGGGCATAAACCAGCGTCGCGCGCTGCTCGGCCTCGCTCAGCTTGCCGGTGAACGCGGGCATCGCACCCTTGCCGTTGGCCACCGAGGCCGCCCACGCGGCCTGGCTGACCCCGGAAGTAACCGCGAAATCGGCCAGGTTCGGTGCGCCGGCGACCGCGCCTTTGCCATCGGGGCCGTGGCACGCTGCGCAGTTGGCTTCATACAGCGTCTGGCCTTGCTCGACCTCTGCGCTGGCAGTGTGCAGGCGCCACGCGTACGCCACCGTGTCCCAGATTTCCTGGTCGCTGAGTTGGTTTTTCCAGGGCGGCATCATGCGCTGCATGTTGCCGTTCTTGGTAATCGCAAACAGCTCTTGCCACGTCTTGCCGGCGATGGCCTCGTAACGGCCCAGGGCCGTCGGCGGCACACCCAGGCCTGCGGCCGAGGGGCCGTTTCCCAGGCCGGCGGTCCCGTGGCACGGCGCGCAGTTCTGGGCATAGCTCCTCTCACCGGCCAGCGGTTGAGGCGGAGCGGGTGGCGCTTCCTGGCTGGCCGGCGCAGCCCAAGCCACCATGACGCCGGTGACGAATAAAATCAGGATCAGGCCGCTTACAAGAGAAAGGCGTTTTCCACACGGCACAGGTGAGGATAGCGCGGAGTGCTGTCGCATAGAGTTCACAATCCATCTTTTGACATAAAGACGGCCACCCGCCCGGCGGCCGTCTTTTTGTGTGATCGATCTCAGTTTTCCTAAGTCCCCTGGTTTCCTTCAATTTCCAGGTGTGATGAGGTCGCATCACCGGCTCAACCGGCAGCGTTACTTCACCGCCTCAACCTTGATCTCTTCATACTCTTTCTGCACCCCTTCTTCGTAGCGAGACGGGCACTTCAGGAGCAGGTTGTTCGCTTCGACACCGTTGGGGCCCAACGAGCCCTCCACGATGGCGCTGGAGCCGGGGCGGGTGATCTGGTCAGGCTGCACGCCATGGAAGCGGATGGCTAACTGCTTGCTGGCATCGGCCGGATCAGAGATCAGGAAGTTCAGGTCGAGGTTCGCGGCGTCGTAGCGCACGCTCTCGGTGACAATGTTGCCGCTCACACGCAGGTTCTTGCCGGTCAACTCGGTCTGTTGCGCCAGCACTTCGCCGACCTCGCGGTAATACGCGCCGGCGCTGGAGATGGAGGAGACGATCAGGTAGATGATCAGCGCGGCGATGACCAGGCCGCCGACGATGAATTTGACTTTGCTGTTGGCCCTGTTGCTGGTGACAGCGCCGCGCAGAATGGTTGAGCTTTCGGCCATCATGCCTCCGATGGGATCTAGAAACCAGGTTTCTGCGAGAAACCTGGTTTCTCAGTGGAATACTGGCTTAATCAGGCCGGAGTATACCATCAGTGTGCATAATCGTCAACGACAAAGGTCACACTGTGGAAAACAAGGGTTACTGCGCCGGATACCCGATCTCTGTCAGTGTCTCTTTGATGGAGGCCAGGGTGCCTTCGCTTTCCACCGTGAAGGTGGCGGTTTTCGCTTGGGCGTTCCCCTCGACTGCCAGCACGCCGGGCAGCTCCCCGATCTCACGTTTGATGGTCATCACACAGTGGCCGCAGGAGATAGCCGGAATATTCAGAGTGACAGTGGTGGACATGCTTCCTCCTATTGTTGGGTGAATTCGGCCTCGATGTTGATGGTGATCTCTTTGCCTACCAGCCAGCCGCCGGTCTCCAGCGCGACGTTCCAGGTCAGGCCCCAATCCTCGCGGTTGATCTTGGTGCTGGCTTCGAAACCGGCGTTGAGCGCACCCCACGGCGATTTAGAAGTACCCAGGTAGGTCACATCCAACACCACGGGCTTCGTTACAGCGCGGATGGTCAGGTCGCCGTGCAGCTTGGCGGCTGTCTCGCCGGTGCGTTCGAGCCTGGTGCTCTTGAACACCATTTCCGGGTACTCGTCTGACTTCAAAAAGTCCGCCGAGCGCAGATGTGCATCGCGCTGCGCCTCACGCGTGTTGATGCTGGCGGTCTTAATGCGCGCCTCGACCGAAGCGGCGTCAGGGTTCTCGATGTCCAGGTCCAGGTTGATGGCGAAATCCGCAAACTCGCCGCGAACTTTCGAGAGCATCATGTGCCGGGCGACGAACTGAATTTGGCTGTGTGCTGAGTCGGTGATCCATGCCATAGTGGTTGTCCTCACGTTTTGAGTTGATGTGCGTAACACTTCGCGAGGAGTTTATCTCACCTTTGAAGGGGTTTTGTCCGTAGGTTGCTTTACCTTTATGGGCAATTTCTTCGACAGAATGCTGCTGAACTCACCTTCGTGGGGTGCAGCGGCCGCGATGGTGTCTCCGTTAAGAGAAACCTGGTTTGTGCCGCGTGGGTCAGCGCATCAAGATCCGCTTGCTGATCCCGCGCACCCCCTCCACCCGGTCCAGCAGCTGGATGCGATCCGAGTCCACGTGGTCGTAGCCGGAACCGACAATGTAGGCCAGCAGCGCCAGGTAGACGGTCGCCACGGCGATGCGGCCAGCCGGGGTCATGAGCGGCGGCACGACTTTGACCAATGCCAGGCCCGATGTGACCTTATCGGCCACGCGCACCTTGGCGGCAAAGCGGCCGGCGAGCTGGTTGATCTCATCCCGCGCCAGCAGCAGCCCGGCTTCCGAGCCGCCGTAAGCGGCCAGCCAACCCTTGATCTCTGCCTCAATCGCGGCCGTGCGGAGGATGCGGCCGGCCAGGTTGGGAAAGAGGGTTCCCTGGCGTAGTTGCGCCAGCCAGCGATCGAGCTGCTTGCGCGCCTCGCTCAGGGCATCCAGCCCCACCAACGCCAGGATCTTCTCGTTGGCCGCCAGCAGGAAGCTCAACGCTTTGGCGCTCACCCCGGCCAGGTCCAGCCCGAGTTTGTCGGCCAGGTCGCCGCCTACGACGCCGATGGCCTCGCGCAGCAGCGCCGCGTCCAGCAGCAGCAGCCCTTCGACGGTGTGCCCGCCAGCCGTCACCACGTCCGCGCGGATGCTGGCCAACGCCGCGTGGGTTGCATCCGCCAGCTCGGCGGCCGGCTGGGCCAGGGCGCGGGCCCGGCGGACGGACAGGCTACGCAGCCCACGGCCGGCCGTGCCGCCCACCAGGTACGCTTCCGGCGCGGCGATGATGGTTTGCAACTCGAACAGGTCGGGCGCTAACACCCCAGAACTGCCCAAGGCCAGCTCTGCGCCGTAGCCGCGCACCTGGGGCGCGGCTGGCCCGCCCAGGTGACCGGCCATGGCCAGGTCCAGCGCCGCGCCGGCCAGCAGTTGCACTTCGGCCGCGGCCACGTCCAGCGGATCAGCCGCGGTCAGGCCGGCTTGCGCTGCGGCGCCCAGGTCACGCGATGCCGCCAGCAGGTTGGGAGGCGTAACAGCCAGCGTCTCGGCCGGGCCGCGGGTGGCGGCCGGCATCAGGGTGGCGGCCACGTGGGCCGCGTAGGATGCGGCCAATTGGCGACGGTCTATAGACGAATAAGTGCTAGACATCGCTTTCCTCCTTGAACGATGGCTATTCGTTCGGTGCATCCGGATTGACTTGCGCTGGGATTGGGCCGATCACGTGTTGTGCAAGCTCCAAGAATCGAGTTGCCCGTTGGATCTGTTCTTCCGCTTCCGATAGCAGCACCGCATTACGCTGGCCGTAGTCTCCACTTTGGCGCAGAGCTTGTGCTTCGATCAGATAGCGATGGAACTCAGTCGGGACTTTGCCGGTCTTGACGAAGTGCTGTCCGAAGGCTGCGATAACGGCAGAGTGTTTGCTGAAAGATAGTCCTTCGCCTTCCAGGAATGCCTGAGCGATGTAGAACATTGCAAAATAGGCGCGCGCTGCCGCTTAGCCGGGGTACAGGTTCTGTAAGAGCAGTTCCGCGGCTTCAATGCTGTCACGCGCCTCCTCGAGGAGCTCTCGCTGGTCATCGGTCATAAGGTTACTCCCTCCCGCCGGATGTTGCGGAGCAGGGGGCCGGCGCGAGATGAGTAGCGCTCTTCGTCCATGAAGAGCGGCGTGATAACGCTGTCCGTGCTTAGCGAGAGGTCGGCAATCAGTGGCCCGACACGGGCGATTTCCATTGCAGGGTGGACAGGGCTTTTGAGAACCACAAGTACGTCAATATCAGAGTAAGGATCTGCATCACCGCGCGCTTGAGAACCGAACAGAATCACCTGGCTGAGACGCGCGCCATATACGGATTCCAGGCGCTGTTTGAGTTCAACCACAGTGCTGCGAATTCGACGGTTCGTGTGCGCCATCCAGTGTTCAGGCAACAGCCGGCCGGCGCCGCACGTGGTTGACCACGATCCCCGCGATGCCGACTGCCACCATCCCCAGCCCGATCCACTGCGCGGTGGCCAACACGCCCATGCGCCAGGCGTCGGGCCGGAACATTTCCACCCAGAAGCGGCCGATGCCGTACCACACCAGGTAGGCCAGGAAGATGTCGCCGTCCCGCAGCCAGCCGACGAACTTCCGGCCACCGAACCACAGCAGCAGGAAACCGGCGACGTTCCACAGCGCTTCGTAGAAAAAGGTCGGGTGGAAGCCGTTCTGCGCGTACCACTCTTTAGCCGCTTCGGTCAGGCGGTCGGGCAGGCCGCACGCCATGGGGGAGCCGGCCGGCTCCTGGCACGGGTAGGTCGGGTTGATGTGAAACGCCCAGGGCTGGTCGGTCGCCGGGCCGTAGAGCTCCTGGTTGATGCGGTTGCCCATGCGGCCGATGGCTTGCGCCACCAGCAGGCCCGGGGTCGGGATGTCCAACCAGCGGGCCAGCACCAGCTTTTGGCGCCACGCATAGAGCACGACGGCCAGCACACCGCCCGCCACCGCGCCGTAGATGCCCAGGCCGCGGAAGCCGCCGTTCCAGAACGCGATGATCTCGATGGGGTTCTCCCGGTAATACGCCCAGCCCGCGAAGTTGCCCGTGGGCGTGGAGAAGACGTGGTAGAGCCGCGCGCCGATGATGCCCAGGATGAGGCACCAGGTCAGCAGATTCCACACGTGCTCGGGGTCTTCCCCGCGGCGTTTTGCCTCTTTGGTGGCCAGCCATGCGGCCAGCACGGCCCCGCCGACGATCAACAAGCCATACCAGTGTACCTGGAACGGGCCGAGTTTGAGTAGAACTGGATTCATGAGGGCTCCTGAATGTGAGATGTTCGATGTCAGATGTACGATGTTCGATGTCGGATGGATGTTCTACATTCTGCATTCCACATCGTAGATCGTACATCGTAGCTTTGCTTTATCCGCCACGCGCGGCGCGGCGAGCGGCGCGATCGTCGGCGGGCGCGGCTTCGCCGGCTGCGGCGGCTGCCGCGGCCTTGGCTTCGCGCGCCAGTTGGCGTTGATAGCGCAGCCAACTCGTGCAGTCGGGGTCGTGGCCCATCAGCATATCGGCCGCCAGGATGGATTTCCTGAGCTCCGGCTTGAGCGGGTTGGTGATGGCGCTGGTCATGCCGCCGCCGATCAGCATCGCTATGAAGTTGGCGTTGATCGCCTCGCGGTCGGGCAGGCCGAAGGAGACGTTACTGGCGCCGCACGTGGTGTTGCAGCCCAGCTCGTCGCTGATCCAGCGCACCAGGTCGAGCACGGCTTTGCCTGAGCCGTGTACCGCGCCCGCCGGCATCACCAGCGGGTCAATCAGGATGTCTTCACGGGGAATGTCGTAGCTCTCAGCGCGCTTGACGATGGCTTTGGCGACCTCGAAGCGCACCCTGGGATCCATGCTGATGCCGCTCTCGTCGTTCGAGATGGCGATCACCGCGCACTTGTATTCGGCCACCAGCGGGAAGACCTTCTCCATGCGCTCTTCTTCACCCGTCACCGAGTTGATGAGCGGCTTGCCGCCTGCAGCTTTCAGCCCGGCCACCAGCGCGCCGACCACGGAAGAATCTATGGACAGCGGGACATCCACGACCGACTGCACGGCCTCGATGGCTTTGACCATGACTTCCGGCTCCAGCTCGTGCGCGTTGGCCACGCCGAGCCCTGCGTTCACGTCCAGCACGGTCGCGCCGGCCTGCACCTGCGCCAGCGCGTCCGCCTTTACCCGCTCGAAGTTGCCGACCAGCAGCTCAGCGGCCAGCGCCTTGCGGCCTGTGGGGTTGATGCGCTCGCCGATGACGGTGAAGGGCCGTCCAGGGCCGATCACTGCTTCGATACCTGTTTTAGAACGGAGGACGGTTTCCATGGAATGCGAGAGCTCCTGACAGGTTGATTTACTGAGATGATGTCGCTTGCGTCGCGACGCTTGAACGCATTATAGCCCGGCGTCCGTCTCGGCGCAAGTTGGTTCGGTGTCCAGGCCGTTATGAAACCTTTAGGGGATGGAGTGCGTCTAAATCTACGGCGCAGCATGTTGGCGCCATTTAACATACCAGGAGTGAAAATTTGACTCTGATTGCATCTGTGGTTTTGACGACTGTACTGACGACAACGGCGCCCATGATGGGCGAAGTGACCTACTATGCTGGCCCGAAAGAGCCAGGGCAGAGCAGTCTGATGAAGAAAGTATGGAACTGGCGCGTCTGGAAGGGCCATGTGCCCGAGTGCGCCGAGTGTGTTGATGCAGTAGCGTTGATCGATCCGGAGCATATCGGCAAGAAGGTATGGTTGAAGCATCCGGATGGCGAGATCGTCGGCCCCTTGATGGTGGCGGATTGCGCCGAGGCCAAGCACCGGCCCAATCTGCGGAAACGCGGTTGGGTGGCTGATATCAGCTGGGAACTGGCGCAGAAATGGCGCATGAACGGCCCCTTGAAAGGGGTGACGGTACTGTTCGCGCCGCCGCAGAGCTGGCCGGCCTGGCCGGACTTGTCCAAAGCGGCGCCAGCGTTCTAACTACCTGAAGGCCCCGGGGATTTCTGAAATCCCTGGGGCTTTTTTGTTCAGGTCGCGAATGGCCGCCCTAACGCCTTGACGGTAGCCCCCGGGTCGTTGGTCAGCACCGCGTCGCACCCCAGCCAGCGGTAGTACCACAGCCGTTTATCGGGCGTGGGATCCAGCGGGCAGGTGATCTGCCCGGCCCGGTGCGCCATGCGGACGTAGAAGGGGTTGAGGAAGTACACCGGCCAGAATGCGCCGATGAGTTCCGCGTCCACCCCTCTCGGCGACAGCTTCGACATGGTGATGAAGCCCTTGGGGATGATCGGCGCGACGATGGACACGGTCTGCACGCGCGCCAGGTTGAAGGAGAGCACCACGGCCCGTTCGAGCATGTCGTGCGCGGCCAGCTCGGCGGCCAGCTTGCGGCACACGGCCGGGTCCAGGAAGCGGTCGGTTTTCAGTTCCAGGGCCAGCACCACTTCGGGCGCCTCGCTGGTGAGCAGGTCACACAACTCAACCAGGGTCGGCACGCGTTCCGCCTGGAACTCCGGCCGGCCGTAGGACGCGCTGAGCGTCTTGAGCTGCGCCAGGGTCATGTCGGCCACCGCGCCGTGCCCGTCGGTGGTGCGGTCCACTTTGCCATCGTGGATGCAGGCGAAGACGCCGTCCGCGGTCAGGTGCAGGTCGGTCTCGATGATGTCGGCGCCCTCGGCCAGCGCGCGGCGGAACGCGGCCAGCGTGTTCTCCGGGCACGCGGCCGAGTTGCCGCGGTGGGCCATGACGTAGGGCTTGGGTCTGTTGGGGAGGGTGAGTTGGCGTGCGGTC
>DAOUAT010000238.1:0-1856 GCA_034433275.1 Anaerolineae bacterium | reverse complement strand
CGGTTTCGAGCGCTGACGCGCTCCCGTCTGCGGTTTATCGTCCCGGCCACGGTTTTCTTTCTGGTCTACTATTTCGCCCTGCCCGTGCTGACGGGCTGGATGCCGGAACTGATGGGCCGCAAGCTGTTCGGCTCCACCAGCCTGGCCTACCTGTTCGCCCTCTCGCAATTCCCCATGGCCTGGATTGTGGCCGCGCTCTACCTGCGCGCCGCCGCCCGCTATGACCGCGCCGCCCGACAGGTGCTCGCCGATGCCGGCTTCGGCGCCTCCCAGGAGGACGACCCGCGATGACCGCCTTACTGATGACGCTGGCGTTCATCGGCGTCACGCTCGCCATCACCGCCTGGGCCAGCAAGCGCACCGCCGGGGCCACGTCCTTTTTCGCCGCCGGCCGCAGCATCACCGGCTGGCAGAACGGCCTGGCCGTGGCCGGCGACTACATGAGCGCCGCCAGTTTCCTGGGCATCACCGGCCTGATCGCCTTCTACGGCTACGACGGCTTCATGTACTCGGTGGGCTTCCTGGTGGCCTACCTCACCGTGCTGCTGATTGTGGCCGAGCCCTTGCGCAACGCCGGCAAGTACACCATCGCCGACCTGCTGGCCTACCGGCTGAAGCCCCGCCCGGTGCGGGCCATGGCCGCGCTGAGCACGCTCACGGTGAGCCTGCTCTACATGATCGCCCAGATGGTGGGAGCGGGCGCCATGGTCAGCCTGCTCATGAAGGACGCCGGGCTGGACTTCAAGCTGTCGGTGATCGCGGTGGGCACGCTGATGATCGTCTACGTGGTCTTCGGCGGCATGCTGGCCACCACCTGGGTGCAGATCATCAAGGCCATTCTGCTGATGACCGGCGTGATCCTGCTCTCCGCGCTGGTGCTGAGCCAGTTCAACTTCAGCCTGCCGGACTTTTTCCAGGCCGGCACGCAGGTCACCTACACCGAGAACGGCGTTCCGGTCACCAGGGATTTCCTCCAGCCGGGCCACTACTACAAGCCGCCCTACGGCGCGCTGAACCTGATCTCGCTGAGCCTGGCGCTGATTCTGGGCACGGCCGGACTGCCGCACATCCTGGTGCGGTTCTACACCGTGCCGGACGCCCGCACGGCGCGCGTCAGCGTGGTCTGGGCGATGGCCATCATCGGCGTCTTCTACGTGCTGACCACGTTTCTGGGCTTTGGCGCGGCCACGCTGGTGGGCCGGGATCACATTGCCGGCCACGGCGGCATCAACATGAGCGCGCCGCTGTTGGCGCAGATGCTGGCCGGGGACGTCTTTCTGGCGTTCATCGCCACGGTGACGTTCGCCACCATTCTGGCGGTGGTGGCGGGGCTGACCATCAGCGCCTCCACCTCGTTCGCGCATGACTTCTACACGGCCGTGCTGCACCGCGGGCGCGAGCGTTCGCCGAACGAGGAAGTGCGCGTGGCGCGCTACACGGCGCTGGTGCTGGGGGTGTTCGCCATGGGCCTGGCGATTCTGCTGGGACCGGGCGCCAACGTGGCTTTCCTGGTGGGACTGGCGTTCGCCGTGGCCGCCTCGGCGAACCTGCCGGCGATTGTGTTTTCGATCTTCTGGAAGCGCTTCAACACGGCCGGCGCGGTGGCCGGCATCGCCACCGGCCTGGCGGCTTCGATCACGCTGATTCTGGTGGGACCGAGCGTGATGGGTCCGGCGCGGGCCTGGTTCCCGCTGGAGAACCCGGGCCTGGTGAGCATCCCGCTGGGCTTTTTGGGCGCGGCGCTGGGCACGCTGCTCAGCTCCGACCGCAGCTCGGAAATCAAGTACGCCGAACTGCAGGTCCGCGCCACCACCGGCCTGGGCGCCGAAAAAGCCATTTCGCATTAGGAGGTGGGC
>DAOUAT010000237.1:0-7928 GCA_034433275.1 Anaerolineae bacterium | reverse complement strand
GCGTCGCAGCCAGCTCATGCACTGACTTTCAATGTTCCCATTTCAAAGCTGCGCTGGCGGCTGCGTAGAGCGGCGCACCACCAGGCGCGGCGGCAGCAGGTGGCGCTCCACGGGCATCTCTGGCGTCTGGTTGCGCCGGATGACCACCTCGGTGGCCAGGCGGCCGATCGCCGCGATGGGTTGCGCTACGGTGGTGAGCGGCGGCGTGGTGTACGTTGCCAGCGTCACGTCGTCGAAGCCGACGATGCTCAGATCGGCCGGGATCCGCAGACTGTGCTCGGCCGCGGCCGCCAGCGCGCCCACAGCCATCAGATCGTTGCACGCAAAGATCGCCGTGGGCGGATCGGGCAGCCGCAGCAGCACTTCGACCGCGGCCGCGCCGCCGGAAAACTGGAAGTCGCCCGGCAGGATCAACGCCTCATCCTCCGGCAGCCCGGCCTCTCGCAGCGCCTGGCGATAGCCGACCACGCGCTGGCCGCTGGAGGTCATGCGGTGCGGGCCGGCGAGGCATGCGATGCGCCGGTGCCCCACCTCGATCAGGTGGCGCGTCGCCTGTAAACCGCCGGACAGGTTGTCCACCAGGATCACGTCGGCGTTCGCGCCGTTCAGTTCGCGGTCCACCACCACCACCGGCTGATCTCGCAGCAATTCTTCGGTTTCCTGGCCGTCCGTGCCCACCCCGGCGATGATCAAACCGTCCACCTGTTTCTGCAGCAAGACATTAATGTTGGAGCGTTCGCGGTTGGGATCGTCTTCGGAGTTGGTGAGGATAAGGCTGTAGCCCTGCGCGAAGCAAGCGCCTTCCACTGCGCGGGCCAGCATGGCGAAGAAGGGGTTGACGTTGTCGGGGACGATCATGCCGATGGTGCGGGTCTGCTTGCGGCGCAGGCTGCGCGCCACCGCGTTCGGACGGAAGCGCAGCTCGCGCATCGCGGCCTCGACCCGCGCCGTCAGTTCCGGGCCGACGTAGCGCGTGCCGTTGATGACGTGAGAGACCGTGCTGGTGGAAACGCCCGCGCGCTCCGCCACTTGCTGCATGGTGACGATGCTGCCCTCCCGGATCGGCGTCCTGCGTTGCCATCGAAACGATTGCGCAATCGTTTTTATAGCACGGCTCTGCTGGAATGTCAAGCCTGACAAAGCGCATGAAAGCCCATACTCACGCCGGAGCCTGGCGGACGTCTTTCAGTGGAGAGTTGCAGCGAGAGAAGCTCACGGCCCCCACGACAGATGCTTCGCCCCGCGCCGGCCGCCGTGCCCGTGGGCCGGCGGGACTTCGTGCGGCTGATGGCGGGGGTGAGCGCCGTCGCGCTGCTGGCCGGGACCAACGCGCTGGCCGGATCGCTGGGCGCCCAGGCCGAGGACGCCGACCAGGCCACGACCCAGGCGGCCGCCGTCGCTCCCTCGCGGAGCAGCGGGACAACGGCCGCCGCATCCACCACCTGCCGCGTGCGCTGCAACCGGCGGTGCGCATATCCCGGGCATTGCCGCAAGTATGTGGACAGCAACGGGAATGAGCGGTGCGATTTGGGGGAGTGTTTGGGGTAGGAGATAAGAGACAGGAGACAGAAGTCAGGAGTCGGAAGTCAAGGTCGGAAAGGAGCGGCTGTGGCGTCGGATGGATGCCACAGCCGCTCGTCGCGTCAACGTGGCATCAGCGTGGTGCTGCTCTCCGACGGATGTGCAGAGTCTTCGTGACCGTGGCATGGACCACGCCATCGGCATCCATCAGGTCCACCTGGTAGACGCGCTCGGTCGACGGGCACGTGGTCAGCTCGGCGACGATGGCTTCGGTCTCGGCCGCATCTATCGTGAAACGAGCATAGAGCGTCGCACGGCCCGGCCGCTTGAATTGCACCGTCGCTGCCTTGTCCCAAACCACGTAGTCCGGCCCCAGGATGCGGATCAGCATCACCATGTAGATCGGGTCTGCGGCGCCGTACATGCTGCCGCCGAAGATCGTGCCCACATAGTTGCGCGTGCGCCAGCTCAGGGGCAGCTTGATGCGCACCTCCCGCCAGTCGCTCGCGATGAAGGTGATCCGCGCGCCCGTACCCCTATAAGCGGGGAAGAAGTTCAAGCGCCAGCGCGTCAGGCGCGTCTTGAACGATTCCTTCACGGCCCCCACGATAATCGCTCCTGATCCCACAGCTTACCGAACCCCTCGGGCACGGCCACCAGCAGCCGGGGGTTCGCGCTGTCCGCCTCCATGATCCAGATGCCCCAGCCGCCGCGGTCGCTCATGAACGCGATGTAGTTGCCGTCGGGCGAGAAGGTCCCGCCCAGGTCCTGGCTGGGGCTATTGGTCAGGTTGCGCGGCTTGCCGCCGGACGCGAGGATGGTGTACACGTCCCAGTTGCCCGATTTCGGCGAGACGAGCAGGATCGTCTCACCATAGGCATCCGTGGGCCGATCTTCGGGATTCTGCGTCAGCAAGCTGATGTTTCTGCTGCTCTTGGAGCTCATCAACCCCCCGATACTCACGATGCGCAGACCGCAGATGCTGCGTCTGGCCCACTCATCGCAGCCTGAATACGCCACGCGGTCGCCGACCCACACTGGATACCGGCCGGTGAAGGGCCGTAGATTCGCACCGTTATCCACTTCCAGGTATTGCGGCTCACCTCGATGGTTGCCGTCCCACTGCACGAAGATGCGATCCAGCCCGTCGGCCAGTGCGGAGTGGAAGACCAGCGATGCGCCGTCGGACCAGTGGGGCGCGCTGTCTTCGGGGTGAACGCTGACCGGGCCCAGGTCGCGGCCGTCCAGCGCCACGGCCTGCAGGTCATCCCGGCCGCCGCCCTCGCCGTTGTAGACGATGCGGCCATCGTTGCGCATGTCGGGCTGGCGGCCGTTTTGCGCCACCACCCGCACCTCGGACGTCTTCACATCCACCACCGCGATATCGTTGTAGCCCGCGGGGATCGGCGCGTTGGGATCGCGCCCGCGGGTGAACGCGATGTGGCCGGCCGGCGGCGGCAGCGGACCTTTCGGCGCGGCCGGCGCGGCAGCCACCGGCGCAGCAGGGACCGGCTTGAAAGAGACCACCTGGAGGAAAGGATCGGCCCAGCGCCATTGGCCGGTCTCTACCTCGCGCGTTGCCTGTCCCAGGTGGATGAACGGCGCCTGGCTGAAAACCGGGTTGAAGTTGCCCTGGTACGTCTTGCCGTAGCCCAGCACCAGGGCCACGATGGTGATGTCGGTGAGGCCCGGCCCCGGCGCCACCAGCGTGATGCCGCACGTCACCAACTCGTTCTGCCAGATGGTGCCGTTGGGGTCCACGGTCTCGCCGACGCAGCGGTGGGCCACCACATACGCGCTCTCGCCGTCGCCGAAGCCGCCCGACCACTGGTAGCGCTGCGGGTAGTTGACGCCGGGATCGGGGTCGCGGAAGGTGATCTGGAGCCCCTTGGGGTGCAGCTTGAGCAGATCGGGCCAGAGCTCATTGAGAAACACGCCGAAGATATCGCGGTTGACCAGCAGATCGTAATCCTTCGACTGATCCACGAACTGATAACCCCAGCCGGAGACCGCGGCCGCGCGCACGGGATAGGATGTGCCCTCCCCCAAGGTGACCGATTCCTGGTAGGGCGGCAGCGGCGGGCCGGCGGGCAGCGGTGTGACGGCGGGCGTCTTCTCGGGCGCGGCTCTCTTTGGCGGCGGCGGGATATTGGCAACCGGCTGCACCTTGTCGGCCCCGGCGCCCGCCTTGACCAGAGCGGTCGAGACCCAGCCTGGCTTGCCCTTGAAGTCAATCCGCCACCATTGTCGCGCGGCGTCGCGGCCGGAGATGGTGAACTGCTGCCCCTTCTTCGCACTGCCGATGATCGGGTAGGCCGTGCCGGGGCCGCCCCGCACGTTGATCGTCGCGGCCTGGATCGTGAGTTGAGGCGCCGTTCCGGGGGTGGGCGTCGGCGTCGGCGCGGCCGTTTGCGCCTGGGTCAGGGGGGCGAGCAGCCCCAGGAGAAGTGAGACGAGCAGGACGAGAGATAAGCGGCGGATGGCGATGTTGGGGAAGTTAGCGTTCATAGCGGTTCTCCTATGACAAGACTGCTCGGCGCGGTTTCATGCGACAAGGTTTGCTCGCCGTGCCATTCCAGCACGCCCAGCGGCACGTAGCAGATGGGCGCTTCCGCCAGCGCACGGGCGAACTCCCAGGGAAACATCTCTTCGAATTGGGTTTTCATGGTCCCTTCGGCCTCCGAAGGCGCGTCAGTGAGGGCGCCCTGCGCCTTCGTTACGTCGCTCCTGGCGCGGCGACGTAGGCTGCGATCACCACGTAATGGCTGGCGGCGCCCAGGATGACGCAGATGTGCCAGATGGCGTGAAACCCGAAGGCGCGTGGCCAGGGGTCGGGCCGCTTCAGGATATAGATGGCCGAGCCGCCGGTAAAACACAGGCCGCCCAGGAAGAGCCAGACCAGCGCGGCCATGGGCAGCGTCGTCACGATCTCGCGGATGCCGGCCAGCGAGAGCCAGCCCATCAGCAGATAAATGCCCGCGGTGACCCACCGGGGCGCGCGGATCACGAACAGCTTAACGGCGATGCCGAGCAGCGCCAGCGCCCAGATGAGCGCGACCATGCCGCCGCCCCAAAAGCCGGTGAAGTAGTGCAGGCAGATGGGTGTGTAGGTGCCAGCGATGAGCAGGTAGATGGCGGCATGGTCGAGCTTGCGCAGGATGAGGAGCGCCCTGGGGCTGGCCTGGACCATGTGATATGCGGCGCTGGCCGAGAACATCAGGATCAGCGTGATCCCGTACAGGCTCAGCGGCGCGATCTTGCTTGCGTTGGGCCAGGCCAGGTAAATCAGCAGACCCAGGCCGGCGGCCGCAGCCACCGCCGCGGCCAAGTGCATCAGCCCGTTCACCGGTTCACGCAGGTTGCGCAACACATTGGCTCCAGTTCGTCACGCATCCCGCGAGGCCAGATAGCGCTGATAGGCGGTGATCAGGTTGCGCTCGATGACATCGTGCAAGGGGGTTGTCCGGATGCCCGGATTGCGCTCGACCGCCTCGAAAATCTGTTTGGCGCACAGGCTGCACAGGAAATAGCCGATCAAGATGCCGCGCGGGCGATAGATGAAGGTATTGAGCGATAAGGCGTCCTGGCCCTTGTGCTGAAGCACGTCAATCGGGAAACCGCAGCCCGGACACGGATCGGGTTCGTAAAACCAGAAACCCTTGACCGCATCCCCGAACTGCTTCCGAGCCAGCCGCAACGTTTGGGCCAGCATCGCGTCGGCGTAGGTTTTGGCATCCATGAAGGTGTCCTCCGTGCTCTTAATGGCGACGTGACAGGATAACGATGATCAGGGCTTTTCGGTTTCTTCGGCCAACCCGTACCTGCTCTGCTCTTCATGCACAAACTGGGGCTGCTGGCTGCGTTGAGCCGTGTACGCGCCGGCGACCTCGGCCGGCAGGATGGTGACGCGCAGGCTGGCGCCCAACGCCTCGACGTATTTCCGCACCATGCTGAGGCTATGGCCGTTGTATGCAGGATCTTCGAGCCGAGCGATGGCCTGCTGTTTCGTGCCCAGCATCTCCGCGACCTGTTTCTGGGTCAGGCCGCGCAACCGGCGCAGGTCGGCGAGCTGCAGCGCGATATCCCAGGCCAGGTCGGCCGCCTCGAAGCGGGCGCGCAATGCGGGGTCCTGGATTTTACGTTCCAGGTAGCGGTCGAAGTTAGTCTTCTCCGTCTCCATCAAGACCCTCCTGCGGGTCGGCGGCTCAAGTATTCGCTCATCCGTCTGTGAGCCAGATCTAACTCGGCCGATGGCATCTTCTGCGACTTCTTCACAAAACAACGCACCACGATGATGCGCTGCCCCGCCTGGAAAAACCAGACAGCCCTGGCAATATCCTTGTGGCCCACCCGCAACTCGAACAGCCCGCCGCCAAGCGACTCGCACAATGGCGGCCGGTGATATTCACGGCGCCGGAGTCTTTTCATGCCTGTGATGAGCAGGTCATACAGAACGGGCGTGCTGGCTTCAATGGCCTCTAGCTCTTCTTCGACCACCGGCCGGCCACTGGGTGTTTCATACAACTCAATGCTGAACTCCATGCGCGTCCTCGAGTAATGTTCAGATCGTACAACAATATTGTGATGTTGTCAAATACAAAAAGGTGCGCGTGGGGTGGCGAGCTTACGTCCACAAGAAGCCCCTGATCTCGATCAGGCGGTGCAGATTCCGCTGATCTTCCTCGTACCATTCGTTTTCTAACCGGATATCCTCCTTGAGCGCCTCGTAATACGGGGCGTACTTTTCTTCATCCGGCCTGACCAGCCTACGCATCTTCGATCCGGGGATCTTCTTGAATTTGAAGGGCGGTCGCTTGAGCTGCTCATCGTCCAGCGGGGTGCGGCGCTTGGGGCGGGTTTTCGTCCACCACTTGTAGAGGCCCTTGATCTCCGCCCAGGCGTTCTTGTGTTGATCGTCGAAGTCCCAGTCAACGATTTTGTCGGGCCGCTCCTTCTCCACGAAGTCGGTGAGCAATTGGAACGCGGCGTGGAGCAGTATTTCATCCTTGTCGTGCCAGCCTTTGCTCAGGGTGGTGATTTTCAGGCGTTTCATCTCAACAGCCTTTCCTCATCAACGGCATCAATGGCGTTCATCGGCAAGCGGCTCCTCCAGGAATAGACTCAGCCCGCGACAGGCAGCGGCTGAATGCGAACGAGTTGGTCGCGGTAGCCGCGCTCCGATTCCCAGAGATCGCGGGCCTGTTGCGCCCTGAGCCAGAAAGTCGCCGAGTTCCCGAACAGGCGCGCCAGGCGCAGCGCCATCAACGGCGTGACGGCGCGTTCCTCGCGCAGCAATTCATGGATCGTCTGGCGTGACACGCCCAGGGCTGCGGCCAGGCTGCTGGCCGTCAAGCCGTAATCGGGCAGGAAGTCCTCGCGCAGCATCTCGCCGGGGTGCGTCGGCGGAACCTGACGTGGTTCGGTGTTCGGGATGGCCATGGTCTGACTCCTAATGAGTGTCCGTGATTTCCACATCGTAAGCGTCACCATCTATGAAACGAAAGCAAATGCGCCATTGCTCATTGATGGAGATGGCGAACTGCCCGGCGCGATCATCTCGCAAGTCGTGCAAGCGATTGCTCGGCGGCACTTTGAGATCGCTCAAGTCCGTTGCCAGATCAATATACTCCAACCTGCGCCGCGCCCGCTTCACAAGATCGGGCGGCAGCCGCCTCGATTTGCCGGTAACGAAGAGTTGGTGGGTATCTTTGTCGGCAAACGTCTTAATCATGCGATTATTGTAATCTGTCACGTGACAGTTGTCAAAGCCACCAGAACCCGTTGTGGCTGCCGTGCGAATAGCGGCGCATCTTCTCTTTGCCCACAACCCAACCAGCATTATAATGCCGCCATTCGACCGCGGCAGCAGACAACGAAGTTGCAGAAGATACGATGATTTGTGATCCTCAAAGGAGCACCCTATGTCCACCGCCACCCTCATCCACCACGATGACGCGTCGCCCGAAGTCCGGGCCGTGTACGACGACATCAAGCGCACGCGCAACGTGCCGGACGTGAACAACTTCTGGAAGGCGCTGGCCCACAGCCCGGAGACGCTGCAGCGCACCTGGGAGGCGATCAAGGCGGTTATGGCGCCCGGCGCGCTGGACCCATTGACCAAGGAGCTGATCTATATCGCGGTGTCGGTGGCCAACAACTGCGACTACTGCATCCACTCGCACACCGCATCCGCCCGCGCCAAGGGGATGACTGATGCACAGTACGCCGAGCTGCTGGCCGTGGTCGGCATGGCCTCACAGACCAACGCGCTGGCGACCGCGCTGAAGGTGCCGGTGGATCCGCAGTTTATGATAGAGGCTGGATAAGCTGAGGTAGCCAGGCCCAAAAGGCCCCACATGGAGTTCGTCAGCATCATCCTGAAGGTCTGGAACGCGGGAGCGCACGTG
>DAOUAT010000236.1:0-10938 GCA_034433275.1 Anaerolineae bacterium | reverse complement strand
CTGGCCACCCACGAGGCTGAGATGCACGGCACACCGACCCCGGTCCCACCTATCTGCCCGCGTTCGGCGCGCACACCAACGACGCCGCGCTCTGCGGGACGTGCCACAACCTGATCACACCCTACGTGGACGCCAGCGGCCAGGTCGCGGGCGAGTTCCCGGAGCAAATGCCCTACACCGAATGGCAGCACAGCGCGTTCGGCCAGGGCGGCGTGACGTGCCAGGCGTGCCACATGCCCCAGGCCAGCGGCGGGGTGGTGATCTCGCTGATGCCCGGCCGCCTGGGCCCGCGCACACCGTTCTACCAACATCATTTCGTGGGCGGCAACAGCTTCATGGCGACGGTGCTGCGAGACAACGCGGCCGAGTTGGGTGTCACCGCCACGGCCGACCAGATGGACGCCACCATCGCGCGGACCACGGAGCAACTGGCGCGCGGCGCGGCCCTCTCGCTGGTTTCGACCGGCCGCGCGCACGGCTCGCTGGTCATCGAGTTACAGGTGAGCCCGGCCACCGGCCACAAGTTCCCCACCAGCTTCCCCTCCCGCCGCGCCTGGTTGCACGTCACCGTCACCGACGCGGCCGGCCGGGTCATCTTCGAGTCGGGCCGGCCCCAGGCCGATGGCGCCATCGCCGGCAACGCGGCTGACGCCGATCCCGCGGCCTACGAGCCGCACTACGACGTGATCTCCGCGGCCGACCAGGTGCAGATCTACGAGCCGATCATGGGGGACTCGGAGGGCGCGGTGACCTACACGCTGCTGCGCGCGGCCAGCTACCTGAAGGATAACCGTCTGCTGCCCGCGGGCGCGGACAAAGTGCGGTTGCCGCCAGGGATCGCCGTGGCCGGCGCCGCGGCCGACGACCCCAACTTCGCGGCCGGCGGCGACCGGATCACCTACCGCGTGGACGTCGCAGGCGCAGCGGGTCCCCTCACGGTGCAGGCCGAGCTGCTCTACCAGCCCCTCTCCTATCGCTTCATCCAGGACGTGCTGGCCGACAGCGGCGACAGCGGCGCAACCTTCGGCCGCCTGCTCGCCGCCGCGGACCGGACGCCCGCGCGGGTGGGCGCGGCGGTGACAGCGCAGGCGCCGTGATAAACGTGGTTGGGATCGCTGTTACAGTGTAAAGTCAGTTGATATAGTAAGTCAGATAAAGATTTGGGTGTCGAGATCCGGAATCGAGGCTTCAGCCGGTCTCTCGGCCATGAGACCAACCGGCTAAAGCCTCGACTCCAGAACATTATCTGAACCTCTATAGCTTGGGGCCGGTTGGGGTTAAGCCGAAGTTACTCCGTCAACGCCCCCGCCACATACCCCACCACCTCGGCCACCGCGACCGCCGCCACCGCGTCCCCGCCGCGGCGCTTGACCTCCACCGTGCCGGCCTTCAGCCCGCGCTCGCCCACCGCGATCCGCCAGGGGATGCCGATCAGGTCCGCGTCGTTGAATTTGACCCCGGCGCGCTCGTCCCGGTCGTCGTACAGCACGGCCACGCTGGACGCTTCCAACTCCTGGTACAACTGCTCCGTGGCGGCGGTGACTTCCGGGGTCGCCTTGCCGACCGTCATCAGGTAGACCGCGAACGGTGCGATGGCGGGCGGCCAGCGCAGGCCTTGGGCGTCGCGGTGCTGCTCGACCGTCGCTGCTAACAGGCGGTCGAGGTGCAGCCGGTAGCTGCCCAGCAGCAGCGGCTGGCCGCGACCCTCGCGGTCAAGGAAGGTGGCTTCGGCGGCGCGGCTCAGGCGCTCGTCCCACTGGCGCAGCGACGCCAGCTCGACCCCGTGCGCCAGGGCCAGCGGTTGGCCGCAGACGGGGCAGCCGCTCCCCGCGCCGGCCAGCGCGATGTCGGCCACCAACGTCGCCCGATAGTCGCGGCCCAGGTTGACGTTGCGCGTGTGATAGCCCGGCCGGTTGGCGCCGGCCACCAGGTTCGGGGAGAGCGCGGCCAGCTCATCCACGGCCACGGTGACGTCCTGCAGCCCCACCGGTGAGCCGTAGCCCGGCTCCGCGCCGGCCAGCCGGATCTCGGCCTCGGTGGCGAAGCCCAGGGTCACGGCGCCCAGCGCTTTCTTCAGTTTCGTTTCGTTCAGCGCGGTGTCCCCGCGCACGACCGCGAACACGAAGCGATCGGGGCCCTCGGGGAACCCGGCCATCAGGAACACCGCCTTGGCCGTGCGCGACTCAGGGATCCCCAGGAACGCGGCCAGCTCCGCGATAGTTTTGCAGTCGGGGGTTGCCACATCCACCATCGGCATCGGTGGCTCAGGCTCCGGCCGGGGCTTGGCGATCCGCGCGACCTCTTGGGCGGCCGCGTAGCCGCAGCCCGCGCAGCACACATACGCCTGGTCGCCGTCCCACGGGAAGAGCCAGTGGTGCGCGACCGGCCGGCCGGTCGCGTCCTCGTCCGCGATGATCGGCTGGTGCGTCACCCCGGCGCGGTCTACCACGCCGGCCAACGCCTGGCCGATACGGTCGTAGGCCGCATCCAGATCGCCGCGTTCGGTGTGCAGGCTGTACGCTTCGAGCACGACGCCTTCGCGCGCGGCCACCGGGTCATTGAGCTCCGACGCGTCATCGCTGTAACGCTGCCGCAGTTGATAGAGCAGGGCCGGCAACTGGCGGTAGGACTGCACCACGCTGGCGGCCACGGCCAGGGCCGTTCGTTCCTTGTCCGGCGCCAGCGACATGGTGCGGTGACTGCGGTCACGGAAGCGCACGCCAGCCCCGGCATCCTGCCCGGCCTGTTCGGCCGGCTGCACCAACGGCAGGGCAAACGCCTGGCCGCCGAGGTCGCGCAGCGCAGTCTCCGCCAGATCGGCCAGGCGGCGGCGGGCCAGGTTGCCCAGGGGCAGCCAGGCAAAAACGCCGCTGCCCAATCCTCGCACGAATCCGGCCCGCACCAGCAGTTGGTGGCCTGGCGTGCGCGCATCGCCCGGCGCGTCGCGCAACGTTTGGATGAACAGTGATGACATGCGCATGGGTTGTTACTCCGTTCAAGTAGGGACGCAGCAAGCTGCGACGTCCACATGACAGTGGGAGGTCAGGGTGCGAACTCCCAGATCAGCGCCAGCGCGGCGACCGTGATCAGGCCGTACTCCACCAACACCCGCCGGCGGATGCGGCCCTGGATGGCGTGCTGCGCCAGGCCGACCACGTTGTAGAACGCCAACAGCAGCACCAGGCCGCCGGTCAAGCTGGCTAGGCGCCAGTAGTTGAGCGCCCAAGTCACCTGGCCCAGCACCAGGCCGGTGATGCCGGCATACAGGGCCACCAGCACGATGGGCCGCTCGCTCCCGCGCAGCAGCTCCAGGGCCAACAGACTGCTCACCAACATGATTTCGGTAGAGGAAACGATGCTGCGGGCGCGGGTGCTGTAGACCACCAGGAAGAGCGCCAGCGCGATCGCGTAGGTCATGACGTTCATGCCCAGGCGCGCGCGGCGATAGCCAGTCTGAAACGGGTCTACGGTGTAGTAAACGCCCGCCAGGCTGAGCCCCAACGCGATCCCGGTGCCGATCACCCCGAACATCCAGTAGATGGACGATGGCGCCAGCGGCAACAGCAGCACCGCCACGATGATCAGCGAGATCGGCACGCCCCAGTAGACCCAATGGGCCCAGGGCCGCGGGCGCGGCTTGAAGCTGGCGTGCGCCGCGCTGGCGCGGCCCAGGGCAGGCGCCTGACGGTCGGGCCTGGTGAGGGCGTTCACCCGCGGGTGCGCCCGGACCACGGCATCAGTACCGCTGGCCACCAGCCCGGCCAACAACACGGCCAACACAGTGTTGGCTGTAATGCTCAACGTGATGGGAGACCCCAAAATTACAGTCTCGAAGGATCGAGCGGGCAATGTCAAGAACCGCTGCGCGGCCAGCCCCATCAACGTGACCCAGATCACGACACTGACCCGGTCGCGATAATCAATCAATTGCATCTATCTGCACCCCTGTGCTATACTCTCCGCCGAAGAACATTTAGACAGATCCGTAACCTGCCATGAACGATGATCTTTTCGCCGACCTGGTCGTGGAGGCGCTGGACAGTCTGCCCGCGGCCTTCCAGGAACAACTGGACAACGTGACCATCGTGGTCGAAGATTGGCCCGATGCGGCGACGCGCCGCGCGGCCGGCATCCGCTCCCCTTACGGGCTGCTCGGCTTCTATCACGGCGTGCCCAAGACTGGCCGCGGCGCCAACTACGGCCTGGTCGCGCCCGACAAGATCAGCATCTATCGCGGCCCCATCACGGCCATCTGCCGCACGCCGGAAGAATTACGCGAGACTGTCCACCGGGTGGTGCTCCACGAGCTGGCCCACCACTTCGGCATTGACGACGACCGGCTGCACCAGATCGGCGCGTATTAATGCTCGGGCAGAGTGCCGTCTCGGTGTCACCCTGAGGTGGACCCCGTGAAGTGCGTCGCGGTAGGAATCCAGCGAAGGGTCTCTTGTTTCCAGCCGATCGGCGCTATTGGCGCATCACCGTGATCCGCCTGCGGTGCTTGAGCCGGAGCTGTTGTGTGCGCTGCGAATGACCGGCTGAAGCCTAGATCCCGGCCTCTCCACTCACGGCGTCGGCGTGGGCTGCGCGCCCGCGGTGGCCTCGGGTGGCAGCGCCGTGCCCGGCCCGTAAAGATAAATCGCCTGCCAGGGCCGGTAACGACTGACGAACTTATCCACCCGCTCCTTGCCATCCTCGGCCCGCACGATCCGCTTCACCGTCACGTCCATCCCGCTCTTGGCCCAGTCCACCTGCTTGATCACGCCCGGGGCCAGGGTCTTGTCCTCTTGATACACTGGCGCAGGCGCAGGCCGAGCGTTGGTCACCTCCGGCGGCGCCATCTCGACGGTGCGCTTTGGCTTGGTCCCGTAGAAATAAAAGGTGATCCGCCCCTTGGCTGTGTCAACCTCCGGCTGGACCAGCAGGTGATGCCCCGTGTCATTGCGGAAACGGAAATCAACATCGGGCGTAAAGATGCTGGCGTCCAACCCTGGCTCGCCGTACCAGCTAACCACGTAGCTGTGCGGCCACCGCTCGATGACGGGGAACCCACCCCAGAACGCCGCCCGGAAGACCGTGGTGGAGACCTGGCACACCCCGCCGCCCACACCGGTCTCGGTGCGGTCACCGCGAATGATCAGCGAATCCACGAAGCCGTTGGCCGCGGTCACGTCGCCGACGATCCGATTGAAGGAGAATTCCTCACCCGGCGGTATCACCGTGCCGCGCAGCTTCTCCGCCGCGACGACAATGTTCTGCACTCGTTCTGCTGACGAGCCGCGGAAATACGAGGTGCCCTCGCTCACCTGCTCCACGATCCCCAGTTCGGCGATCTTCTTGCTGTCCACCTTGGGCTGCAAGACCGTCAGGGGCAGGGTCATTTCGATGACCGCTGGGGCGGCCGCGCCATCAACGGCCGGGGCCACCTGCGCGCCCACAGAAGCCTGGATCCCCGTCACGGCCGCCTGCACATCCAAGATCTGGCCTGGCTGGCTGGGGCGCAACACAACCACCTGCCCGGCCTTGCGGTCAAAATCCAGCAGCGCGTCGTACACAGGCCGGTTCAGTTGTTCCGCAATGCCCTGGATAAAGGCCGCGAGCTGCGCCTCATCAAGCTGCACGCCCAGGTCCACCCGGCCCTCGCCGGCCGGCAGCGGGTTGAGGGTCAACCAGCCGCGCAGCGTGGCCTGGTCAACGGCGAATCGTTGCGGTCCGTCCAGCCCGTTGGCCGCCAACAACAGCGAGCTATTGAGCAGCGTGGTTGCTTTGGCAACCGCCGCATCCACCGCGCGGACGGCCGGCAGCCTTTCGCGCACCACCAGCTCGACCTCGCCTCCCTGCCCGGCCGTCACCAACCCGGCCAGCGTCGCGCGCGTGGCGGTCACATCAGCCAGCCGGCCCGACCGGCCCGGTGTGCCCGTGACCTCCAGGCCGGCGATGCTCAGTGAGCCCTCCTGCGGCGGCAGATCCACCTCTTGGGCGATGCGTTTCAGCGCCCGCGCCACTCGGTTCTCGTCATACTTCAGCGCGGGGGCCACCGTGACGCCGTGGCGCAACGCGTGCCACTGGGCGGCCAGGTCATCGCGCAACCCGGCCGAGATCACGGCCAAGGAGCCGCCCAGCACACCTTGCCGGCCCACGGCGTAAGCTGTGGCCGCAGTCGTATAGGCGTCCACGGCCACACCCAGATCTGCGGCCGCAAACGACCAGCTGCGTTCGCCGTAACGCACGGTGATGGGGGGCGCGGGGTAGGGGGTCAGGCCATCCTGGATCGCAGCGACGGCCTCGTCGAGAGTCAGGTCATCCAGCGGGATGCCCGCGACACGCACGCCAGGGAAGACGCGGTCGCTGTAGCGCCACTGATACGCGGTCACGGCAGCGACAGCCGCCAACGCCAGCAGGCCGATGACGAGCAGGAAAAAAAGCCAGATGCCCCAGCGAGGGCGCGTGGCAGGACGGCTACCCATTCTAATCCTTACCGGCGTAATATAAACTGAGGGACGGGCAGACGCCGCACGCCTCGCCCCAGGCTTGGCTGGTAGCACGATTGTACCAAAGCCTGGGCCGGTTGACAAGGAACGCGCCGGGGGCCGCGCCGTAGCGGGGAGAAAAAGCGGCGCCCCGGCGGCTGCGCGTTGCGCAACTGCCAGGGCGCTACTCGGTCCGATGGGACGCTGGGTGTTACTTGACCTCGACGGTCGCGCCTTCGGCCTCGAGCTTGGCCTTGGCGTCGGCCGCAGCTTCCTTGGAGACTGCCTGCACCACCGGGGTGGGGGCGCTCTCCACCAGGTCCTTGGCCTCTTTCAGGCCCAGGTTGGTCAGGGCGCGGACGGCCTTGATGACGTTGATCTTGTTGGCGCCGAAGCTCTTCAGGATCACGTCGAACTCGGTCTGCTCCTCAACGGGCTCGGCCGGGGCCGCAGCGGCGGCGCCAGCGGCGGGCATGGCGCCCATCATCATCGGCGCAGCCGCGCTGACACCGAACCTGGCCTCCAACGCCTTGACGAGCTGGGACAGCTCCAAGACGCTCATCTTCTCGATCGCGGCAATCAACTCATCCTGAGTCATGATATTCCTCCTGAGTAATGTCCTTGTATGGTTGTTATGTTGACGTGATAACAGACGAAAGACGAAGGACGGACGATTTTTCGACTATTGGTCGTCGGTCGTTCGTCATTGGTCGGCTTTACGCCGCCTCTTCCAACTGGGCGATGCGCGCGTTCAGCACATTCATCACCCCGCGCAGTGAACCGGCCAGCACATTGACCAGGCCGCTGATCGGCGACTGCAACACGCCTACCACCTGCGCCCGCAGTTGTTCCTTGCCGGGCAGCTCGGTCAACGCCTGCACGCCCGACGCGTCAAACACCGACTGACCCATCAAGCCACCGCGCAGCACCAGCACCTTGCTGTCTTTGGCGAACTTGGTCAGGACCTTGGCCGGCGTAGCGACCTCGTTGTAGCAAAAAGCGACCGCCGTCGGCCCCTTCAACAGGACCTCTGGAGCCGGCAGGCCGACCTCAGTCAGAGCGCGGCCCAGCAGGGTGTTCTTGGACACTGCCAGCTCGCCCTCGACCGCACGCAGCTCACGGCGGAGCACCTCAAGCTGCTTGTTGGTCAGGCCACGGTACTCGGTAACGATCAGCGCCTGGCTGCGCCGCAGCTTCTCGACGTAGTCATTGACCATCGTCTCTTTCTTCTGAAGTGTGATTGCCAAGCGATGTACCTCCTTTCGAGAGTGATTCAAGCGCAAAGGTTGTGCGTCGGTGCCGGACGCGCGACCCAGGGAACCCAAAGAAAAAGCCCCTGTGCCGAAGACGAGCAGGCACAAGGGCGTAACACGCGCCGATCACGCGTGTCGTAGTGCACCTTGCCTCGGCAGGTTTGCCCGTGGGCAGTTTCAGTCACGCAGGACGCCTGCTGTCTTCAGCCGGTGGTAGGCTATTCAACTGTCAAAGATAACTTCAATCAGGCGGCAGAAACCCGCATCGTAGACGCCTGCAACGGGTCAAGCCGGATGCCAGGCGCCATAGTTGACGTGAGGGTCACGCGCTTGATATAAACGCCTTTGGCGCCGGTGGGCTTCGCCCGATTCACGGCTTCCATCAGTGCAGCCAGGTTATCCTGGATCTGTTCCGGCGTAAAGCTCACCTTGCCGATGGGGACGTGCAGGTTGCCAGTCTTGTCAACCTTGAATTCCACCCGGCCCTGACGCGCCTCGCGGATCGCGCGCGGCAGGTCGTCAGGCTGAACAATAGTGCCCGCCTTGGGGTTGGGCATCAGGCCACGCGTACCGAGGATACGGCCCAGGCGGCCCACTTTGCCCATCACCTGTGGGGTGGCAATTGCCATGTCGAATTCTAGCCAGCCGCCCTGAATTTTGGCGATCATATCATCCAGGCCGACGTAATCCGCGCCTGCCTGCTCGGCTGCCCGTGCGCCGTCACCTTCAGCAAACACCAGGATACGCACCGTCTTGCCCAAGCCGGCCGGCAGCAACACCGTGCTCCGCACCTGCTGATCGGCGTGCCGCGGGTCCACACCCAGGCGGAAGTGGACCTCGATGGTGCCATCGAACTTGGTGTAGGTCACCTTTTTCAACAGATCAATCGCCTCGGCAGGTGGATACATTTTCACGCGATCGACCTGCTTGGCGGCTTCTAAGAACTTCTTACCGTGCTTTCCCATCGTGTCTCCTTTACCCGGCACGTGGCCGGGCCTGGTCTTAGCGGGCGGAGCGACCAGTTGGCCGTTCACACCCTCCCATGCCGCGCACTACCGTCAGTCACTAACGGTAATGCCCATGCTGCGGGCAGAGCCCTCAATCATCTGCATCGCGGCCTCAGCGTCGTACGCGTTGAGGTCCTTCAGCTTCAATTCGGCGATGTCGCGCACTTGTTTGCGGGTGATCTTGCCCACCTTGGTGGTGTTCGGCTTGCTCGACCCCTTCGGCACACCGGCCGCCTGCTTGATCAGGTCAACCGCCGGCGGGGTTTTGGTGACGAACGTGAACGACTGATCCGTGAAAATGGTGATCTCAACGGGCACAACCGTGCCGGCCTGGTTCGCCGTGCGCGCGTTGTATTCCTTGCAGAACGCCATGATGTTCACGCCGTGCTGGCCTAAGGCGGGGCCGACCGGAGGCGCCGGATTCGCCTTACCCGCAATAATCTGTAACTTAACGATCGCCTTAACTTTCTTCGCCATACTCGATTACTCCTACAGCGACACGAAGGCGCCGCTGCTCAAGAATGATACCTTGCAGTATCTACAAACGCTCGATTTGCAGCAAATCTACTTCGATGGGGGTCTCGCGATTGAAAAACGAGACCAACACGCGGGCTTTACCCTTGTCGGGGTACACTTCATCCACCGTGCCGTTGAAGTCCACGAACGAGCCCTCAATGATACGCACCTTATCGCCCGCCTTCACTTTGACCTCGGCCACCGGCTCTTCGGCTTCCATGCGCCGCATGATGCGGTCCACCTCTTCCTGGCGCAAAGGTGTCGGTTTATTGCCGATGCCGACGAAGCCGGTGACGCCGGGCGTGTTGCGCACCACATACCAGGACTCTTCATCCAGGATCATCTTCACCAGGACATAGCCGGGGTAGATGCGTCGCTCAACAACACGTCGCTGCCCATCACGCAGCTCGATCTGCTCCTCAGTGGGCACGATCACTTCGTGGATGCGGCTTTGCATCCCCATGGACTCGATACGGTGCTCAAGGTTTTTCTTAACCTTGTTTTCGTAGCCCGAATAGCAGTGCACGACGTACCACTGCGGCTTCGCCTCATCAGCTTCAGCGGCAGGCTCGTCGGGCAACTGGTCTTCAATCGGCTCGTCATCGGATACCGCGGCGATACCTTGGTTGACCGCCATACCGTAGTCATTCGACTCGGGCTGACGCTCCAGATCGTCTTCCGGATCCTTGTCTTGCCAGTTGTCCATGCTCACCGCCATTCCGTTACACTCAGCTCTCGCCCGACCGCTCTCAACCCAGGCTTACGATGAGACGCACCAGGTTCGCGAAAAGATAATCCAAAGAGCCCAGGAAGATCGCCATGATCACAGTGACGGCCAAGACGATCAACGTCAGGTTCGTCGCCTGCTTGCGGGTCGGCCAGCTGACCTTGCGCAATTCCCCGCGCGTATCCTTGAAGTACTCGACAATCCTTTGCCTGATCTTCGGCTTTTCCTGTGTTGTATCTTTGCTCACGCACTCCTCCAGAAAACAGAGCGCTTACAGGCCCCTGACGATTCAAGACACCGTTCCGGCAGGCTATCTGACTCAACTGCGCCCATCAGAGAGCCATGCTGACACGGTGTCTTGAAAAAAAGAGACTGTTTGTTTAATTCGAGACAGGCGTGGCAGGACTTGAACCCGCAACCCCCGCTTTTGGAGAGCGGTGCTCTGCCAATTGAGCTACACGCCTATAACGATCACGAATTTCGGATTTTTGCTTGCGGATTGCTCTCTTGCGACGCCACCAATCCGTAATTCGCAATTCTCAATCCGCAATTACTTCGTCTCGCGATGCTTGATGTGCTTGCGGCACCGCGGGCAATACTTCGCGATCTCCAACCGACCCTGGGTGTTTTTGCGATTCTTCTGGGTCGTATAGGTGCGTTCCTTGCACTCGGTACAAGCCAGCGTAATCGTCAACCTATTTGCTTTCTTTGCAGTAGCCATGTCTTAGTTCCACTTCGTTACGTGATACGCAGTACGTAGTACGTCTCCGATGGGTCACGTACTCCGTACTGCGTGCTAAACTGTTTTATTCGAGGATCTTGGTGATAACGCCCGCGCCCACCGTGCGGCCACCCTCGCGAATCGCAAACCGCGACCCCACTTCCAGCGCCACCGGCACGATCAGCTTCACCACCAGGTTCACGTTGTCGCCCGGCATCACCATCTCCACCCCAGCCGGCAACTC
>DAOUAT010000235.1:0-8487 GCA_034433275.1 Anaerolineae bacterium | reverse complement strand
GCCGCGCGGCCGCGGAGATGGCGCGGGTGCTGGCCCCGGCCGGTCGCATCGTGCTCTTTTGCCCCAACCGCCTGTATCCCTTCGAGACCCACGGCCACTACTGGCGCGGGCAGTATCACTTCGGCAACACGCCGCTGATCAACTGGCTGCCAAACCCCTTGCGGAACCGGCTGGCGCCGCACGTACGCGCCTACACCGGCGCCGGCCTGCGCGGGCTCTTCCGCGGGCTGCCGGTGCGGATCATCCATCACAGTGTGGTCTATCCGGGCTTCGATAATGTGGTTGCCCGGCGGCCGGCCTTCGGCCGCGTGCTGCGCCGGGTGTTGTACATGCTGGAGCACACACCGCTGCAGGCCTTTGGGCTCAGCCATTTTCTGGTGGTGGAGAAGTCAGGGGTGTAGGCTCCGGCCTGTGATCTGTTTGCCAATCAGCCACTTTTCTGCTAGAATAGCGCCATACGCGGGGGGTGGAACACTCACCTCCCGTGGTTTTTGCTGACGGCCTGCCAGCGCGACCGCCAGGGAACCTATTTCCGGCGCAGGCGTCTTCGTGGAAGCGCGCTGTGCCGTATTGCAGCACAGCGTCACTTACCGTGGGCCTGGAGAGATTTACCGTTTTATGACCCGTACCGAACAAATCCAACGTTGGCGACGTTATCGCCGCGCGAAGGGCGGCCCGCACTATGGCCGCTGGATCGTCCGCATCGGCGCTGGTTTTCTGCTGGTCAACCTGGTTGTCTTTTTCTCGGTGATCTTCGGGGCGGTGGCCAGCGCGGCCGGGGTCTACACCCTGTTTGCCCAGAATCTGCCTGATCCCAGCGCCATCCAGACGGAGCAGGCGACCTATGAGACGGTCAAGATCTACGACCGGACCGGCGCGCACTTGCTGTATGAATCCATTGACCCCCGGCCGTTCCGCGGCGACCGCACCTATCTGGCCAGCGACCAGATCCCAACCCTGATCAAAGACGCCACCATCGCGCTGGAAGACCGCTCGTTTTACACCAACATCGGCGTGAACCCGCGCGGCCTGGCGCGCGCGTTTATCTCGAACCTGCGCGGGGGCAGCGTCCAGGGCGCCAGCTCGATCACGCAGCAGTTGGTGAAGAACGTGCTGATCCCGCCGGAAGAACGCTATCAACAGTCCTATGCCCGCAAGCTCAAGGAAGCGATCCTGGCGATCGAGATCACGCGCAAATATCCGGGCCTCGAGGGCAAGGAAAAGATCCTAGAGTGGTACCTCAACTACAACTTCTACGGCAATGCGGCCTATGGGATCGAAGCCGCAGCCCAGGTCTATTACAACAAGACGGTGGCCGATCTGACCCTGGACGAGGTGGCGGTGCTGGCGGCCATCCCGCAGTATCCCGGCCTGAATCCGTTCCAGGCCCCCGGTGATGCCTATCGCCGCCAGCGCAAAGTATTGACTTCGATGGTCGAGGCTGGCTACCTGACGCAGGCGCAGGCCGATGCAGCCACGCGCTACTTCAATACGCCGCTGCTCAAAGACCTGGTCGAGCAAGGCTACCTGAGTCAGGGTGACCTGCCGCTGGTCGCGACCGGTGATCGCCCAGCCACCGCCCGCGCGCTCAATGCCCTGGTCAAGGCCGATGACCTGACGCAGGAAGAGGCCGACGCGGCCAAGAAGCTGACCGGCACGCTGTGGCAGTACACGCGCGAGTCAGCGCAGGAGCGCTTCGAGGTGCCGCCGGATGCGCCGCACTTCGCGCTCTACGTGCTGCAGCAGATCCAAAACAAATATAACACGCCAGAAGACCCCTACTTCATCTGGCAGAACGGCCTGAAGGTCATCACCACCCTGGATTGGGACCTGCAGGTCTACTCCGAGTGCGTGGCGCGCAGCCACATCGGCTCGTTGCGCCTGCAGACGCCCAAGGCGTGCCAGAACGACTTGCCGATGATGGATCCGGTCCCCGAGGCGTTGAAGCAGAAGTTCGACCACGAGGTGACCAACGCCTCGATCGTCGCGATCCGGCCCAACACCGGCGAAGTGCTGACGATGGTGGGAAGCCTGGACTACTTCGACGATAGCATTGATGGCCAGGTGAACGTCGCGCTGGCTTCCCGGCAGCCGGGTTCATCGTTCAAGCCCTACACTTACCTGACCGCGTTCGAGACGGGCGCGTTCGCGCCGACCAGCATGGTGATGGATGTGCGCACGGTGTTCCCCGATCCTGGCAACCCGCCGTACACGCCGGAGAACTACGACCGCAAATACCACGGCCCGCAGTCGCTGCGCCAGGCGCTCCAACGCTCCTACAACATCCCGGCCGTCTGGCTGATGGATCAAGTGGGTGTGTCCAACGTCATCCGCACCGCGCGGCGAGTCGGTGTGTCCAGCCTCAACAAGGAGCTCAACTCCTACGGCCTGAGTCTGACCCTAGGCGGCGGCGAGGTGGCGCTGCTGGATCACACTTACGCGTTCGGCGTCTTCGCCAACAGCGGCGTGATGGCCGGCCAGCCAGTATCAGCCGAACGGCAGCGCCCCGGGTATCGCAAACTCGACCCCGTCTTTGTGCTGAAGGTGGAAAACAAGGATGGCAAGGTGCTGCAAGAATTCACCGAGCCTGCCACCGAGCGGGTCGTGGATCCGGCGCCGATGTACTTGCTGAATCACGTCCTCAGCGACCCGGCCCCGCGGCCGGCCGCGTTCGGCAGCTATGGCGCCTACCTGGTGCTGCCTGATCGGCCGGTGGCTGCCAAGACCGGCACCACCAATCTGTGGATGGACGCCTGGACCGTGGGCTACACCCCGCAGCTCGCCGTGGGGATCTGGACCGGCAACAGCGACAACACACCTATGAAGCTGGCGGATGGCTCCATCACGGCCGCGCCCATTTTCAACCGGGTGCTGGCGAAAGGGGTCGAAGGGTTGCCCGTTCAGGGTTGGGAGGAACCGCCCGGCATTCAGAGGGCCCGGGTGTGCGTGCCTTCCGGTCTGCTGCCGACGCCGGATTGCCCATCAACGACGGCCGATCTCTTCCTGGCGGGCAAAGCGCCCGTGCAGCAAGACACCGTTTACCAGGCGTTTGAGATCAACGCCGCGACCGGCAAACGGGCCTCGGCCTGCACCCCGCCCGATCAGATTCAGCGCGTGGTCTACCAGGTGTTCCCTTCGTACGCGGCCGACTGGGTGCGCGCCCAGGGGTTGCCGCAGCCGCCCACCGAGGTGGATGGGCCGTGCGGTGGCTTCGAGCTGGCCGGCGATGTCGCCATCGGCGAGCCGGTCATCGGTGCGCGGGTGAAGGGCGCGGTGCAGATCAGGGGCAACGCCCGCGCCGGCGATTTTCGGGCCTACAAGCTCGATATCGCGCCGGCGACCGCGCCTAACGCCTGGCAGCAGATCGGCCCGGAGCACTACGAGCAGATCAGCAACGGCCCGTTGGAGTTCTGGGATACCACCGGCTTCGACGGCCTTTATACCCTGCGGCTGGTGGTGATGGAGAACAGCGGCAACGTCATCACTTACGAATCGCCGGTGGTGGTGGACAACGAGCCGCCCACGGTGGTGATCGTGCATCCGACCAACGATGATCAAGACTATATCATGGAGACGGATGAACTGGTCAGCATCACGGCGGAGGCGCGTGACGCGTGGGAGATGGATCGCGTCGAGTTCTACCTGGACGAGCGCAAGCTGGGTGAGAGCACCGTGGCGCCGTACAGCATCCGCTGGACCATCACCATGAGCGACACCGTGCCCAAGCTCGGGCCGCCCATCATGGCCACCCGGGTCATCACCAACCCGGACGGCACGATCGCGTTAGAAGAGTATGTGGAGCGCGAAACCAAGCTGGAGCGCTACAAGCGCGCCGACGGCGCCCAGGGCGAGCGCATCGTGCTCACCACGGCGTCCGGCTTCGGCGCGATCTACGAATCGGGCGTGCTCACCGAGACGCACACCATCTATGTGAAGGCATTCGACCGGGCCGGGAACGAGACCAAGAGCGAGCCTGTCGTCATCCGGGTTGGCCACAAGCCCAAACCTAAATCCACCGGCGCGCTCTGGCCGTCCAGCCCGGTGGCGGCAGTCAGCAGACAGGAACCGGCCGTCAGGGGGCAGGAGACAGGCGTCAGGAGACAGTGGTCAGTGACCAGCCGCAAGGGGATAGCGCCTGACACCTGCCACATGCCGCCTGACGCCTTGTGCCTGCCCCCTGCTGCCTGATGCCTGGCGCCTGGAACCTATGCCGCACATCCTGATTACCAACGACGACGGCTATCAGGCCCCTGCCTTGCAGGCGTTGGCGCGGGCGTTGGCTCCGCTCGGCCAGGTGACGGTCTTCGCGCCCGACCACAACTGGTCGGCCGCGGGCCACACCAAGACCATGCACAAGCCGCTGCGCATCACCCAGGCTGCGCTGCCAGATGGCACGCCGCTCTATGTCACCACCGGCACGCCTTCCGACTGCGTGGGCCTGGCTATCTTGGGTGCGATCCCGGCGCCGCCAGACCTGGTGGTGTCGGGCATCAACCAGGGCGCGAACCTGGGGCACGACGTGACCTATTCGGGCACGGTGGCGGCCGCGCTGGAGGCGGCTGTGGCCGGGCTGCCCGCCATCGCGGCCTCGCACGATCTGGCGCCCGGCTTCCAGGCTGACCTCACCTTCGCAGCGGATGTGATCGCCCAGCTGGCCGGCCGCGTCCTGGCGCAGGGCCTGCCGCCGGACTCGCTGCTCAACGTCAACTTCCCCGCGCTGCCGGCCGCTCAGGTGCGCGGCATCCAGGTGACCCGGTTGGGGGAGCGCGTTTATCGTGATGTGCTGATCAAGCGCCTGGATCCCCAGGGCAAGCCCTATTACTGGATCGGCGGCGATCCCCCTGGTGGGGCGCCGGTCGCAGGGACCGATATCGGCGCCCTGGCGCAAGGCTATATCTCAGTCACGCCCCTGAACCTTGATATGACAGACCAGGCGCAATTAGCCAGGTTACGGGATTGGGGTTTACAATTGGTGTCATCGTGAGACGTCTTCCGAGGAGAACGATTATGCCGACCCAAGCATTCTTTGAAGGCCGTTTCGTGCCTATGGAACAGGCCAAAATCAGCGTGATGACCCACGCCTTCAACTACGGCACGGCCGTGTTCGAAGGGATTCGCGGCTACTGGAATGCTGCGCATGAGCAGCTTTATGTCTTTCGGCTCCACGAGCACAACGAGCGCTTGCTGCGCTCCGGCCATCTGCTCCGCATGCAGATTCCGTACAGCGCCGCCGAAATTGACGGGCTGGTCATCGAACTGTTGCGCCGGGAAAACTACCGCACCAACGTCTACATCCGCCCCTTGATCTACAAAGCCGACGAGATCATCGGCGTGCGGCTGCACGACCTACACGACCAGCTCACGGTCTTCGCCACTCCCTACGGGCGTTATATAGAGAGGGAAGAGGGCGCCAGCCTGTGCGTCTCCCCGTGGCGGCGCAACGACGACAACGCGCTGCCCCCGCGCGCCAAAGTCGCCGGCGGCTACGTCAACTCGGCGCTGATCAAGACCGACGCCCAGTTGAAGGGATTTGATGATGCTGTCGTCCTGAACCAGGATGGCCACATCGCCGAAGGCAGCGCCCAGAACCTTTTCATGCTGCGCGACGATCGGCTGGTCACCACCCCCAGCACGGCCAACATCCTGGAAGGCATCACCCGCGACACCGTGCTGGCGCTGGCCCGCGCCGAGTTGGGCCTCACGGTCGAGATCCGGGAGATTGACCGCTCGGAGCTTTACCTGGCCCAGGAAGTATTTCTGTGCGGCACCGGGGTGCAGATCGCGGCGGTCACCTCGATTGACTTCTACAAGCTGGGCGACGGTCGGATCGGCCCGGTCACGCAGCAGATGCGGGATCTCTATTTCCGCGTGGTGAACGGCGAGGTTGCGAAATACCGGCATTGGTGCTCGCCAGTATACGAGAAGTAGCGTGAGTTTTAAACCCATTTCTAGCGCCGATCGCTGGTATGGCCTGCTCTTCGTGGTGGGACTGGCCCTGGCCGTTGTGGGCCTGGTCAAGCTCGTGCTGGCCCGGCCCGTGGATGGCCTTAGCTTTGTGCTGAGCCTGATGGCACTGGGCTGTGTGGCGCTGATCGGATATATCGGCTACCGGATCATCGGCGCCTTCTCGCTCCACTATTGGGTTGACCGCAACGCCGTGACGTTGATCTGGGGGGCCACGCGCCAGGTGGTCCCGTTGGGCCAGATCCAGCGGATCGTGGCCGGCATCAATTCGGTGGCGACCCCGGCCCCCCAGCTCTGGCACTGGCCGTGTCCGCACCGCCGGCGCTTGCGCAGCCCGGAGTGGGGCATCGTCAATGCCTACGCCACGCGGCCCCTGGCCGAGCAGGTGATCCTGGTGACCGCGACGGAGAGCTACGGCCTGTCGCCGCGCGAGAGCGGGGAATTCATCGCGGCCCTGCAAGAGCGGTTCGCCCTAGGGCCGGCGCGGGCCATGACGGCCGAGTTGGTGCGGCCACCGGTGTGGACCTGGCCGCTGTGGCGTGACTGGGGTGCGATTTTGCTGGTGGGCGCGGGGCTGCTAGGCGTCTTGGTCATGTTCGGCGTGTTGAGCTTCCGTTTTCCGATCATCTCGGCCGACATCCCATTGCATTTCGACGTCAACGGCATGCCGGACCGCATCGCCTCCAAAGACGGCCTTTTCGCCCTGCCGGTGATCGGCCTGATGACCTGGCTCTTCAACACCTTCACCGGCATTTGGCTCTATCGCCGGGTGCAGCGCGGCGCGGCCTATCTGCTGTGGGGCGGCGCGCTGGTGGTGCAGGGTGTCATGGGGCTGGCGTTGTTCAATCTGATGCGGTGGTGAACGTGGTGCGTGGTGCGTCCTGCGTGGTGGGTGATGCGTGTGTTGGAGGGAGTCCACGGACACTGTTGCGACGCGGTTGGGGATCGGTCTGATCTTGAGCCTGGCGATCGGCGGGGCCGGGTATTGGCGCCGGGCGTTATCGCCCAGCGGTGTGTTCGGCGCGATCCTGGTGGGCACGACGATCTTTGGCTTCGGTGGCTGGGTGCGCGGGCTGCTGCTGATCGCCTTCTTTGTCAGCTCCAGCTTGCTCTCGCACTACAAGGAGCGGCGCAAGAGCGACCTGGCCGAGAAGTTCGCCAAGGGCAGCCGCCGCGATCTGGGCCAAACGCTGGCCAACGGCGGCGCGGCCGCGCTCTTGGCCCTGGCCATCGGGCTGATCGGGAACGAGCACGCGGCCTATCCGGCCCTGGCGCTGGCGTTCGTCGGCGCGCTGGCCACGGTGAACGCTGACACCTGGGCCACCGAGCTGGGCGTGCTGGCGCAGCGGCCGCCGCGGCTGATCACCAGCGGCGCAGTCGTGCCGGTGGGCGCCTCCGGCGGTGTGACGGCCGCGGGCAGCCTGGCCGCGCTGGCGGGTGGCACATTCATCGGCCTGGCCGCGTTCGTGCTGGTGCAGATCGCTGCACTGCTGACGTTGGGCCGCTGGCTGTGGAGCGATTGGATCTTGATCCCGGCGGCTGCGATCAGTGGATTCGCCGGCGCGGCCTTCGACAGCCTGTTGGGCGCCACCGTGCAGGCGATCTACCGCTGCGACCGGTGCGGCGTGGAGACCGAGCGGCGGATCCATCGGTGCGGCCAGGCCACGCGCCAGATCCGCGGCCTGCGCTGGTTGGATAACGACTGGGTAAACTTCCTGGCTTCGGTGGCAGGCGCGGCCCTGGCGGCCGGCCTGGCGTTGCTGATCTTGAACTAAGGTGGTCAGTCATGACGAGTGAATCGCAGGCGCCATATCTCTCAGTGGTGATCCCGTGCTATAACGAGGCGCGCAACCTCGAACGCGGGGTGCTCGACGAAGTGGACGAGTACCTCCGCCGGCAGCGCTATCCCTGGGAAGTGATCATCGTCAACGATGAATCCAGCGATAACAGCCGGCAATTGGTGGAGGCGTTCATCGCGCCCCGGCCGCGCTTCTCGCTGGTGAACATCCCCCACGGCGGCAAGCCGGCCGCGGTGTGGGCCGGGATCCAGCACGCCAGGGGCGATATCGTGCTCTTCACCGACATGGATCAATCCACGCCCATCGCGGAGTTGGACAACCTGCTGCCCTGGTACGACAAAGGCTTCAATGTGGTGATCGGGTCCCGCGGTGGGACGCGCGAAGGGTTTTCTCTGACGCGTAAGCTGGGCAGCTTCGTGTTTCGCACGCTGCGGAGCCTGTTCCTGCTGCGCGGCATCAAAGACACGCAGTGTGGCTTCAAGACCTGCCGCCGCGCAGCAGCACTGGCGGTGTTCCCCAAGCTGCAATTCTTCAAACAGCAAGACCGGCCCACGGGCTGGAAGGTCTCAGCCTATGATGTCGAGCTGCTCTACCTGTTCGAGAAGGCCGGCTACACCATCAAAGAGATCGAGGTGACCTGGCTGAACCGGGATGTGAGCGACACCAAAGGCCAGCAGGGCGACCTGGCCCGCTACATGCGCGAATCGGTGGACATGGCGCGGGA
>DAOUAT010000234.1:0-4904 GCA_034433275.1 Anaerolineae bacterium | reverse complement strand
GAGGGCCTGCCGAAGCCGGAGGCTGAGGTTAAGGATAAGGCTAAGGATAAGGCTAAGGCTGAGGCCAAGGATAAGGCAAAGGGTAAGGCGAAGGACAAGGTTGAGGGCAAGGGGAAGGGGGCGGCCGGTAAGCGGGCTGGCAGCTACACGCCCCGCGCCGTGCAGCCCGGCGGTAAGCTGGTGATCGTGGAGTCGCCGGCCAAGGCGCGCACCGTCGGTCGCTTCCTGGGGTACGGCTACGACGTGCGCGCGTCTGTGGGCCATGTGCGCGACCTGCTCCGCTCGCAGCTTTCGGTGGACATAGAGAACGGCTTTGCGCCCAAGTATCGCGTGCCGGATGAGAAGAAGGACATCGTCAAGGGCCTCAAGGCGGCCGCGGCCGCGGCCGGTCAGGTCTTCCTGGCGACCGACCCCGACCGGGAGGGCGAGGCCATCGCCTGGCACCTGCTGCAGGCGGCCGATATCCCGCCGGAGCGCACGCGGCGCGTGGTGTTCCATGAGATCACCCGGAACGCTATCGCCGACGCCTTCGCGCACAGCCGTGACATTGACATGCAACTCGTGGACGCGCAGCAGGCCCGCCGCATCCTCGACCGTCTGGTGGGCTACCAGATCAGCCCGCTGCTGTGGGATCGGGTGAAGAGCCGGTTGTCGGCCGGCCGCGTCCAGTCGGTGGCGCTGCGCCTGATCGTGGAGCGCGAGCGGGAGATCGCCGCGTTCGTGCCGGTGGAATACTGGTCGCTGGACGCCGAGCTGGCGCAGATCCCGACGCGCGGCCAACGGCCACGGCCCAGCTTCACCGCCCGGCTGATCCGCATCCGCGGGCAGGAGGCGGATCTCAAGAACCGGGACGACGCGGCCGCGGTGGTGGCTAACCTGCAAGGCGCGGTCTACAACGTGGCCAACGTCAAGCGCGGGGAGCGCCGGCGCCGGCCCAACCCGCCCTTCACCACCAGCACCATGCAGCAGGACGCGGCCGCGAAGCTGGGCATGACGGCCGCACGCACCATGCGCATGGCGCAAGACCTGTACGAAGGCATTGACATCGGCGACGGCGGCGCAGTGGGCCTGATCACCTACATGCGCACCGACAGCGTCAACGTGGCGGCCGAGGCGCAGGCCGAAGCCCGCGCGCTGATCGCCGAGAAGTACGGCCCCGACTACCTTCCGCCGGAGCCCAACATCTACAAATCGCGCGCCAAGAACGCGCAGGAGGCCCACGAGGCCATCCGGCCCACCTCGGCCCGGCGCACGCCGGCCGCCTTGCGGGACAAGCTCTCGCCGGAGCAGTTCCGCCTCTACGAGCTGATCTGGCAGCGGTTCATCGCCAGCCAGATGGCCGCAGCGGTCTACGACACGCTGACGGTAGACGTGGCGGCTGGCCGGATTAACAGCCTCGACCGCCCCTACCTGTTCCGCGCCAGCGGATCCACCGTGCGCTTCCCCGGTTTCCTGGCAGTCTACGCGGGCGGGGCGGCGGGGCCGGGCGAAAACGGCAAGGGCGCGGCCGGCGACCGCAACGGCAGCCACGCGGCCGCCGAGGGTGAGGGCGGCCGCGGCGGTGAGGCCGAATCCGGCGCCGCGCCGCAATCCACCACCATCCCGGCCGACCTGGCCGAGGGCGAACTGCTGGATCTGCTGCGCCTGCTGCCCGAACAGCACTTCACCCAGCCGCCTCCCCGCTACACCGAGGCGTCGCTGGTGAAGACGCTGGAAGAAAACGGCATCGGCCGGCCCTCCACCTACGCGGCCATCATTTCCACCATCCTGGATCGCGGCTACGTGGCGCGGGCCGACAAGAAGTTGATCCCGACCGACCTTGGGTTCACCGTCAACGACCTGCTGGTGAAGCACTTCGACTCGGTCTTCAGCGTCGGTTTCACGGCCAGCATGGAGGAACACCTGGATGGTATCGCCCGCGGGGAAGAGCAGATGACGCCGGTGCTGCAGGACTTCTACACCTTTTTCGGGCCGCAGTTGCAGGATGCCGAGCGCACCATGGAGCGGGTGGCGCTCCAGCCGGAGAAGACCGGTGAGGCGTGCCCCGATTGCGGCGGGGACCTGGTGATCAAGCAGGGCCGGTTCGGCCGGTTCATCGGGTGCAGCAACTATCCGACGTGTCGCTTCACCCGGCCGCTGATCGCCAAGATCGGGGTGAAGTGTCCCAAGGACGGTGGTGAGCTGGCCGAGCGCCGCACGCGCAACGGCCGGACATTCTACGGTTGTATGAATTATCCGGCCTGCGACTACACATCGTGGAAGCGGCCGCTGCCCCAGCCGTGCCCAAGCTGCGACGGCCTGTTGGTGCAAGGCGGCAAGGACTGGGCCGAGTGTACGGTGTGCGGGAAGCGGACGAAGAACTGATCCATCAGCGGAGCATCCTGAGCGGAGGGCGCTAGCCCGAAGTCGAAGGATGCGGAGCGGCTACCTGGCGAGGCGCATCCTTCGACTGGTCGTTATTCGTTGTGTGCTTTGGCTCGTAGACCCGCTCAGGATGCTTGCTGGTTGCGAGGTAGGGGGGCACGGTGCAAGCCGATCTCGATCGTTACATCACCCACCTGGTTGCCGAGCGCAACGCCTCGCCGCACACGGTGAGCAACTACCGCCGTGAGATCGGGCAGTTCATGGCGTTTGCGCAGGAGCAGGGCGTGACGGCCTGGGTTGACGTGAACTCGGCCCTGCTGCGCCGCTGGTTGGCCGCGCTGCACCAGCAGGGCTACGCCAAGGCCAGCGTCGCGCGGCGCGTGTCCGAGCTGCGCGCGTTCTACGCGTGGCTGAAGCGGCATGACCTGGCGCCAGGCAACCCGGTGAACGAGATCTCGGCCCCTAGGCTGCCCCAGCGGCTGCCGCGACCCCTGGCGCGGGGTGACATCGAAACGCTGTTGGCCGTGCCCGATGTGGCCACGCCCCAGGGCCAACGGGACCGGGCCATGCTGGAGCTGCTCTACGCGGGCGGGCTGCGGGTCAGCGAGCTGCTGGCGCTGGACGTGGCCGATGTGGACCTGGCCCAGGCGCGCGTCCACGTGACCGGTAAAGGGGCCAAGGAGCGGCTGGCGTTGATCGGCGTGCCCGCGGTGACCGCGCTGCGGGTCTACCTGGCCGATGGGCGGCCGCAACTGCTCGTACACGCCGAGCAATCCGGCGGCCGGGCCGGCCCCGGTGGCAAGTGGCTGAGCCGGCGGCCGGCTGCACTGTTCCTGAACCGGTTCGGGCAACGGCTGTCGGTCAGCATGTTCACCCGGACGCTGAGCGATTACGCCGAAGCGGCCGGCATCGAGGCGCGAGTGACGCCGCACATGCTGCGGCACAGCTTTGCCACGCATCTGCTCGACGGCGGCGCCGACCTGCGCTCGGTGCAAGAGCTGTTGGGGCACGAGCAGGCCGCCACGACGCAGATTTACACCCACGTCAGCCAGAACCAGCTTCGAGACACCGTGCTCCGGGCGCACCCGCGAGCGCGGCGGGGAGAAGGCGTAACGGAATCGAGCCTTTAGGCGGTCTGGCGCTTTTGGGCGAGCTACCGGCTGAAGCCTCGATTCCAGTCTCTTGCCATATTTGTGTCGTTTGCCTGATCAGGAGTTGAGATGACAACAACCCAAATCGCCGCCCGCCTGGCCCGCCTGCGCGCGAAACTGACTGAAACTGGGGCCGATGCGCTGCTGGTGAGCCAGCCGGAGAACCGCGCCTACCTCAGCGGCTTCAGCGGTTCGTCAGGCTGGTTGCTGCTCACAGCCGACCGCGCGCTGATCGCCACCGACTTTCGCTATTACGAGCAGGTTGGCCTGGAGTGCCCCGGCTACGAGTTGGTCAAGGTCACCACCAACCTGGCCGAGGTGCTGCCGGGCATGGTGGCGGAGACCGGCGTGCGCCGCCTGGCGTTCGAGGCCGACCACGCCACCTTCGCCGATGTCCAGGACTGGTCCAAGGCCGCGTCGGAGGTCGAGTGGGCGCCCACCAAGGGCGTCGGGGTCGGCCTGCGCGGGATCAAGGACGCGGCCGAGATCGCCACGCTGCGCAGGGCCATCGCCCTGGCCGACGACGCGTTGGCGGCCGGGCTGGCCCGGCTTCGCCCCGGCATGACCGAGCTAGATCTGAGCTGGATCATCGAGAGCTACATGCGCACCCACGGCGCACAGAGCGTCTCGTTTGAGTTGATCATCGCGTGCGGACCCAACGGCGCGCGGCCCCACGCGCACGCCACCGACGCACCTATCGTCGCAGGCGAGCCCATCGTTATTGACATGGGCGCGCGGGTGGCCGGCTACTGTTCGGATCTGACCAGGACCGTGTGCCTGGGGCAGCCCAACGATCCGGAGCGCTTCTGGGCGGTCTATGACACCGTGCTGCGGGCTCAAATGGCGGCCGAGGCGGCCATCCGCCCTGGCATGACTGGGCAGGAGGCCGACGCCGTGGCGCGCGACCTGATCACCGCCGCGGGCTACGGTCCCAATTTCGGGCACGGGCTGGGGCACGGCGTGGGCCTGGCGGTCCATGAGGAGCCGCGGCTGAGCCGGCTGGGCGTCGGCGCGCTGGCGGCCGGCCACGTCGTCACCGTGGAGCCGGGCATCTATCTGCCGGGGTGGGGCGGTGTGCGCATCGAGGATATCGTGCTGGTCACGGAAAACGGCGCGGAGGTGCTCACCCGCGCACCTAAGGAGCCGGTCATTCCGCTGTAGCGTCCACCCAGAATCGAGCAAGCACCCTGACCCTGCCGAAGGGTGGGGCTTTCGGTGGGCGATCGTCATCCTTCGACGAGCTCAGGATGACTAGCGACTGGCTTGGGATGATAACCGGAAGAACTTGCGAGCTGATGCTCAGAATACTTCCCAGGAGGAGCGAGATGGAACGTGAAGTTTCCGCAACCCGCCAGTGGTATTTTTGGCCGCTGGTCGCCCTGGTCTTGG
>DAOUAT010000233.1:0-6975 GCA_034433275.1 Anaerolineae bacterium | reverse complement strand
AGTTGTTGGAATAGAGGCTTCAGCCGGTTTCTCGCACGACGCACCAGACCGGCTAAGGCCTCGACTCCAGTGCTACGATAATCGCTTTTGAGCCATGTCGGCCAGAATGGTCTCGGTCGCCAGCTTTCCCGACAGCGCCACCATGGGCACGCCGCCGCCCGGGTGCGTGCTGCCGCCCGCAAAATAGAGCCCGGCCACCTTGGGATCGCGCACCGGCGGCCTGCGGAACGCGCCCAGCGCGTTGTTGGGCGATGCGCCGTACAGCGCGCCGCGCCAGCTCCCGGTCTGCCGCGCCAGGTCGGCCGGGGTGACGATCTCCTCAACGACGATGCGCTCCCGCACGTCCAGCCCGAAGCGCGCCAGGGTCGCCAGCACGCGGTCGCGATACGCCGCCTTCTCCCGCTCCCAGTCGAACCCCGGCCCGGCCGCGGGCGCGTTCACCAGCACGAACCAGTTCTCGTGGCCCGCGGGCGCGTGGTCGGGGTCCGCCTTGGATGTGACCGCGATGTACACGGTCGGCTCCTCCGGCGGCACGCCGCGGCGGAAGATGTCGTCGAACTCCCGCCGGTAGTCGGACGAGAAGCAGATGTTGTGCTGCGCCAGTTGCGAGAACTCGCCGCGCACGCCCAACAGCAGGATGAAGCCGGAGCACGAAGGCTCGGCCCGCGTGATCCCGCGCAGGCGGCCGAGGTCAACAGCCTCTCGTGGCAGCAGGTTGGTCAGCGTGTGCGCCACGTCCACGTTGGACAGCACCGCGTCGGCCGCGATCTGCTCCCCATCGGTCAGCACGACCCCGGTTGCCCGGCCGCCTGTAAAATCGGACGCGGACGAGCGCGGATGGGCGCGGAGCGGACTCGAAAACCGCGCTTGTCCGTGCTCGTCAGCTTCCCCCTTCCCGCTGCCACCCACTTCGATTCGATCCACCGCGCACCCCGTGCGGATCTCGACGCCCAGCTCGCTGGCCAGCCGCGCCAGCGCCGCGGCGATGGCATAAACGCCCCCGCGCGGATACCAGATACCCTCGTTCAGCTCCACGTGCGCGATGACGTTGAGCGTGGCCGGCGCGCGGAAGGGACTACCGCCGACATAGGTGGCGAAGCGGCCCAGCAGTTGGTGCAGGTGCGGCGAGCGGACATAGCGCCGGATGACCGCGGCCATGGTCAGCCACGGCTCCAGCCGCAGCGCATCGGCCGGGGCCACCTGCGTCACCGTGCGCCAACTCGGCGGCGCGCCGTAGATGAACGCGGGCCCGGTCACCCGGTGCAGCCGGGCCACGTAGCCCAGGTAGGCCAGGTAGCCTTCGGCGTCCCGCTCGTCCAGCCGGCGGATCTGCGCGACCATGCGCGGGAGGTCGCGCGTGGCATCCAGCACCGTGCCATCGTCGTAGAAGTAGCGGGTCAGCGGCTCGACCGGCAGCAGCTCGATGTAGTCCGCCAGCCGCCGGCCCGTGGCCTGGAACAGATCCTCGAAGACGGGCCGCATGGTGATCACCGACGGGCCGGTGTCCCAGCGGAACCCTGCCTGCCGCACCTCGCCCATCTTGCCGCCGACGGATGCGTTCTTCTCCAGCACGGTTACCCGTTGGCCCGCGGCCGCCAGCCGGACCGCCGCGCTCAACCCGCCAACCCCGGCGCCGATAATAATGATGTGTTTTGACATGAAATCACCCGATGCTCGCCGGAATCCCCATAACGTCTGGTTCCGGAATCGAGGCTTCAGCCGGTCTCTCGCGTTAACCACTCAACCGGCTGATCGGAAAATGGGACGCGGACTACGCAGACGACGCGGACAACGCGGATAAATGCTGTTCCTGTCCGAGTCGTCCGCGTTCCAGTTGTCGTCTCCGCTTGTGTCGCCCGCGACATGGGCCGCTAATCCTACAGGAGGCTTTGCACAGCCTTGGTTCCGGGTTGCGGTGAGAATATTTCCGTTGTTTTCTCGTCTCCCAAGTTCCCTGGCTTCCCTCATTTCCCTCATTTCCCTCTCACTACGCGCCCCTTCCACAACGGCCCGCCGTAGCGGATCTGCCAGTACGCCGACTTCGCCGCGATGACGGTCATCAGCAGCACCGAAACCGGCATCAACAGCGCATCGCGCACCCGCTGCCGCGTGAACCAGGCCGTGACCGCCCGGATGGCGATGCCCAGAAATGCTAAAGCTACCGCCCAGCCGATTACCAGAAATCTGGAATGTGGAATGTGGAATGTGGAATCTGCAATCCGCACTCCCCAATCCGCAATCCCCATCGCCGCCCACGGCCCCAGGAACACCAGCCAGTGAAAGACCGCCGCCAGCGCGAGGAAGATGATGGAGCCGCCGTAGCCGGACAGGATGTTTTTGGCGTAGCCATCGCGCACCGCGGGCCAATCGCTGTACATCCTGCAGGCGACCAGGTGGTTGCCATCGGCCATGCGGAGGCGCAGCCGGGCCGCCTTGACCCGCCGGGCAAACTTGACGTCCTCCAGCACCTCGCCCCGCAGCGCCGCGTGCCCGCCGATGGCGTCGTAGGCTGAACGCCGGAAGAGCAGGCATTGCCCGTTGGCCGCGGCGAAGGGGGACCAGGGCGTGTAGTGTACCATGAAGACGGGCAGATAGCCGATGATCACCAACGCCATCAACGGCACCACCAGCCGCTCGGGCCAGGTGATGCTGATCTGCGTGGGCCAGACGGTGAGCAGGTCGGCGCGGGTGCGCTCGGCCTCGGCGGCGACCGCGGCCAGCGCTTCGGGCGCCCAGATGGTGTCCGCGTCGGTGAAGAGCAGCCAGTCGCCCTGGGCAGCCTGGGCCAGTTGGTGGCACGCCCAGTTTTTGCCGCCCCAGCCCGCGGGCAGCGCCTCGCCCGCGATGACGCGCAGCCGCGCGTCGCCCCCTGCAGCAGCGCGGGCCAGGTCAGCCGTGCCGTCAGTGGAATGGTCATCCAACACGACCAGCTCGAAGCGGGGGTGCGTCTGCGCCAGCATCCGCCGCACGGTGTCGCCGATGACCGCGGCCTCGTTGCGCGCCGGGATGAGGATGGAGATGAGACCTAACCCCCCAGCCCCCTTCCCTGCGAGGGAAGGGGGAGGTGCGCTCCCCTCTCCTCTCAGGAGAGGGGTTGGGGGTGAGGTCAACCGCGGGAACAGCACCAGGTTGCTCCCCACGATCCCCACCATGCCGAGGAGGGCAACGGTTACGAACAAGGCAACGAAAACCATGTAACGAAAAACCTTCCGGTTACGATCAAAACCAGGCCCATCAGGGCGATCTGCGTCCCACTTTGAGTGCCGGCCGCTGGCGCAGGTCGGTCCGGTGCTTCCAGATGATGAGCGCAGCCGTGCCGGCCCAGGCAGCCAGCAGGGGTGGGGCCGCGCCCGTGATCAGCAGGAAGGCCAACGTGCAGAGCCACGCGCCCAGCGCAGCCCAGCCGGAAATGGTCTGCACCTTGTAGAGCACGAACACGCTCAAGCCCATCACCAACGGCCCGAACGGCACGGTGAGCGCGGTCCACGCGCCGAACGTACTGGCCAGCGCCTTGCCGCCCCGGAAGCCCAAGAACGGCGAGAACGCGTGGCCCAGGATCGGCGCGAGGATCACGGGGACCAGCGGCCACCCGTCCACTTTGAAGATGTAGTGCGCCAGCGCCACCGGCACAGCCCCCTTGAGCATATCCAGGAAGATCGCCAGCATCCCGGCGCCGAAATTGCCCGCGCGGAACACGTTGGTCGCGCCCGGATTCCCATCGCCGTAGCGCCGGATATCGGTGCGCAGCACCCATTTACCCAGCCACACCGAGAAGGGTAGGGCGCCGAGCAAGAAGCCGAGAAGGGTCCAGAGGAGTGCGGTCATGGTGAGTTACGAATCAGCGAATGGCGAATGACGGATGACGGGCGACGGATGACTGACGACGAACGACGGATGACGAATCGGCGAGTGATGGAATACGCCATACGCAGGACGCATCACTGGCCAATATCGAGCGTTGTGGCGATCGTCTCTCCTGGTTGAACCGTAAGGCCGGGAAAGATGCGCGTGCCGCGCAGGTCGGGCAGAGCTACCTCCACGTCATAGGCGCCGGCGCGCAAGGTGAAGTTCGCCGGGTTCTCGGTGCGCCAGCCGGCCGGGTTTTGGCGATCACCAGCGGGGTAGACCATGATGTCTACCTCGGGTGTCGCGCCACCTTGCGTTACCGTCACAGTCAGCGTGCCCAGGCCTAGCACCACATCCCGAGAGGTCACACTGCCGGCCATTACTTCGATGCCGCCGAGCAGCTCCTCGACGTCGCCCGCCTGCACCAGCGCCTCGTAAAGGCCCTCCGGCAGTGCAAACTGCGCCTCGGCCATCGCCTGAGCTGCTACGGTTTGCTGCGATCCTGTGGGATAGACTGTCACCTTGACGTCGCTCGCCAGCATGCCCGGCACGGCGAACACTCGCACCAGTAACGTGGTGGTTGGGTCCAGGGTTGGCCCCGGTGCGATCGTCGGTGCAGCCGCAGCCAGCGCCGATACATCCACGGCTTCGGTCGGCGCCGTCACCGCAATGGTCGGGTCATCGTAGCCCCAATAGCGCCAGATCACTTCCAGCCAGGGCGCCGGCTCGCCATCCGGTCCCACGGTGAGGAGGGTGGCCGCGGCCTGGTAGATCCGGCCGCTTTCGCCGACCCAATACGTGACCGTGTGTGGCGTCAGCAGCGGTTGAAGCTGTGTTTCCAGGGCCTCTCGTGCCTCCGGTTGCGTGGCCACGGCCGAGACGCTGGCGCGCAACAGGCGCTCGATGGTGGCCGCCGAGAAGAACGCCTGGATCTTGGTCGTCGGTTCAGGAACGCCGGTTATGGCGTCTGGCTCGCCGGCCGCAGTCTCATCGGCCAGAGGGTAGAGCCGCAACACGCTGAAGGGTGAGGCCAGCCCCCAGCCGGCATCGAACCCGGCGCCGGGCCAGCGGATCCAGGTGGGATCGGGCTCGGCGCGCGTGTAGCTGCGCAAGGCGCCACCCGGCCCATCCCCCACCATGACTAGCTCCTCCGGGACATCTTCGCCGTGCCGGGTCAGCTGGGCCAACGCGCCTTCTCGGTACTGGCCTGTGATCACCGTCAGTGGCTCGTCGGGCGCGGCGGCGGGGCGGAGCACCACCTGATAACGGAACGCCGCGGGCAGCGCCAGGATTTCCTGGTCGGTCGCAGGGAGTGGCGTGGGCATCTCGGTCGCAGCCGGAGGCAGGGTTGGTGTTGCTGGTGCAGGCGCTGACAGGCAGCCGGAAAGGAGAATAGAGAGCGCCAGGAATACCGGCAGGAATGGACGAGTCATGGCAGATCTCCGGAGCGGGTGTGCAGCCGCATAGTGACAGGATTATACCGCATCCCCAGCCTGGATTGAAATCATCGGGCCTGACGATGCGATTGACACCGTTGCCACGGGAAGTTAGAATGGGGTTCAACCACGATCACTTGCAGGAGGATGCTGATGGCTGAGTTAGCACTACAACGAGGGCTGTATTTTGAAGAGTACAACGTCGGCGATTTCGTCGTCACGCCGGGCCGCACCATCACCGAAGCGGACATCGTGAGCTTCGCGGCGCTCAGCGGCGATTGGAACGCCATCCACGTGGACGCCGAATATGCCAAACAGGGCATGTTCGGTGAGCGCATCGCGCACGGCTTGCTGGGCCTGTCCATCGCTTCCGGCCTGGCTGTGCAGATGGGTTTCATTACCGGGACCGTGATCGCGTTCATGGGGTTGGATTGGAAGTTCCGCGCGGCCATCAAGATCGGTGACACCATCCATGTGCGCGCCGAAATCGCGGAGAAGAAGGCCGTGCCCCGTTTGGGCGGCGGCATCGTCACCTTTAACGTTGAGGTTATCAATCAGCGCGGGGAGACGACGCAGAAGGGCGCCTGGAGTATGTTGGTAAAATTTCTGCCGGCTGCGTGATCAGGCGGAGAGGGGCCGCAGGTTATCCCAAAGCGGATACGCCCGGTATACGCGCGGGGGCGCATCTGAAGACCGGCTATCGTATGGCGCCCTCACTCCAACGGCTCCACGAGCCGTGTGTTGCGCAGCGCTCAGGTTTTCACCAGGTTCACCCAGTAGTCAATCACATTGAAGCCGCGGCGTTTGAACAGGGAAAAGGCTTCAGGGTTGTCCTTGTTGTGAACGTGGACCTCGACGTTGAGATAGCCGCGGTTGGCCATCTCGATTAGCGCGCGATCCAGCAGGTAGGAGCCGAAGCGCAGGCCGCGGTAGGGCCGCTCCAGGCCGATCCACGCCAGCGCGGCCGTTATACCGTCGGGAAGCGGATACCAGGCGATGCTGCCTACAGCACGGTCGTCGTCGGCCACCACCAGGCCCTGGTATTGCCGGCCGCCGTTGTGGCCCCAGGCGCGCAGCCGGTAAAACGGCTCATCCCCCTGCCACGGGCCCTGCTCGTTGATCGTCACCAGGCGCAGGCCACACGCGGTCAGGCCGGGGTCTTCTGGTCGCTCACGGCCGTGTAGGCTGGCGGCCAGGCTCACGTCGCCTGCGTTTGTCACGATGTACCCCCGGCGGCCCAGCCAGGCGATCAACTCTTTGTCGTATAACGCGCTGACGCCCATCCGCTCGGTGGAGCCGTACCAGGGGACCCATAACCGTTCCAGGATGCCGTAGAAGGGCGCGCTCTGCGCCGCGAAGTAGACGGGGCAGTAGTAGAGGTAGTTCTCGGCCGCGCGCAGCAGCCGGTCGCCCAGGCGCTGGCTGCGATAGGCAGGGTCAACGGCCAGCCAGGCGATGTGATGCCGCGGCTCCGCGTTGCGATGGGCGGGCAGGTCGGCAGCAGGCTTGATGGCGTGCGCGCCACCCACGATGCGATCGCCCGCGCGGGCCAGGATCAGGCCTTTGGGGTCGAAGCCCGGCTGGGCCAACACGCGCTCGGTGAAGTTGGCCTCAGTGATGGGCGCCCAGTGCCGATGCCCCGCCAGCGCGTGGTTCAGGAACGCCACCAGGGGCAGCAGGCGGGCGGGGTAGA
>DAOUAT010000232.1:0-2056 GCA_034433275.1 Anaerolineae bacterium | reverse complement strand
CACGTGCGGGTCACCGGCCTGGGGCCGCGCTTCGACAACACCTACTACGTCACCCGTGCGGTGCACCGTTACGACCAGGCGCACGGCTACCGCACCGAGTTCGAGGCCGAGTGCGCCTATTTGGGGCAGCCATGAGCGACCGCGCCCGTCCGTTCGAGATCCCGACCCCCGGCGTTTTCGGTGGCGCCTACCTGGCCCAGGTGGTCTCGGTGGCTGACCCCGATCGGCTGGGCCGCGTGCAGGTGCGCCTGCTGAACTGGGATGGCGTGGCCGGCCAGGACGGGCCGATCTGGGCGCGGGTGGCTGTGCCCTTCGCCGGCGCCGACCGCGGTGCGTTCATGCTGCCGGACGTGGGCGATGAGGTGCTGGTCAGTTTCATCCACGGCGACTCGCGGCTGCCGGTGGTGGTGGGCGGGCTGTGGAACGGCAGCGCCCGACCGCCGGAAACGCTAGGCGGCAGCGGCGACCGGGTGGACCGCTGGACGGTGGTGGGCAAGGCCGGCACCCGCATCGCCATCGTGGAGGAGTCGTCCGGCCAGGAGAAGATCGTCTTCACCACGCCCGGCGGGGTCAGCGGCGAGCTGACCGACGCAGGCGGCGGCAAGGTCGAGGTCAAAGCGGCCGGCGCCACGGTCACGGTGGACCCCCAAGGCGTCGCCATCGAGACCCCGGCCAAAGTGAAGGTGCAGGCCAGCCAGGTGCAGGTCTCGGCTGGCACGGTGACGGTGGACGCAGCGGTCTCCAGCTTCAGCGGCCTGGTGCGCTGCGACACGCTCCAGGCCACCAGCGTGATTTCGACCAGCTACACGCCTGGGGCGGGGAATGTGTGGTAAGGGCCATGTCCGAATGTCTTGAGTGTCCGGTCTATTTGCGAGGGTTGAGTGTCCCCGGCGCGAGCCGCGGCCCGACCATCCTGGCGCGCACCGACCACAATTTCATCCAGGGCGTCCTGGACACGGTGGGCGGCGCGGGCGGGCCGGCCGCGTTGGCCAGCACGGTGGCGCGCGTGCCGGCAGGCGAGGCGCACGTCAAGCTGTATCAGCCCGTTCACCGCACCTTCAACCTGGTGGTGCTGGAGGCCGGGTGCGACATCTTCGGCGACCCGCGGCTCGACCCGACGCGGATCGAATCGGCCGGGCTGGTGGTGCGCCGCGTTTACGAGCCGGCCGCGCCGCACACGGCGGGCAAGCGCCGGAGCCTGGCCGCCGCGCGCAGGGAGGCCCTATCCGCCGGCGCGGCGGCGGAGTCCCCCAGGGCGCTGGCCCAGTCCGGAGCCGAGCAGGTGCGGGGATTGCTCGAAGAGAAGACCGGCATGGCCGCGCTGCGTGACAGCGGCATGGTCGCCTTGCAGGCAGCCGAGCAGTTGGAGGGGTGGGCGCAGATGGGCCCACAGCTCCGCGGCTGGACGCCGTTGACCGCCGACGAGCTGGACCTGGACCCCGACCCGGCCCGGCGGCGGCCAGCCCTGCGGTCGGGCCATGCGCTGATAGACGCCATGCTCTCGGCCGCGGGCGGCCAGTCGCGCGCCGAGGCGGTCGCGCCCCTCTTCGTCGCACCGCCTGAGGTGTGCAAGGCCGCGGGCAAGACCGTGCTCTACGGCCTGATCCCCGTGACCAGCCCGGAGCAGGCCGAGGTCCCCGAGACGCTCCCGCCCTTCCCCGCGGACGCAGTGACGGAGCACCTGTCGCCGTTCCTGCGCAACACAGCAGAGCTTTCCCTGCCGCGGGCCCGCCAGCGGGTGGATTTCGGCGCCGCGCGGGCCGCCGACATGGCGCCGTTTGTCAACCTGTTGCGCCAACTGGCCATCGAGCTGAATGCGTTCGGCACGGCCCCAGCCAGCCAGGCCCTGTTCGCCCAACTCAACCAGGTGCGTTTGCCGTTCACCTTCAGTGGGTTAGCCGAGCTGCCGCCGGGCGCGTTTGACAAGCTGATCCGCAGCCACATCACGGTCGAGCCGACCCTGGAACTGCTGCGTTATGAGGCCCAGGCGCCGGCCGGCGATTTCCTGCGCCTGGCTGTGCCGGTGCTGGTCGAGCGCCAGGGCGAAGCGCCCAAC
>DAOUAT010000231.1:0-4691 GCA_034433275.1 Anaerolineae bacterium | reverse complement strand
GCCCCGCGGCCGGCCGCGGGGCGTGATAGCGCATGTCATGCTAAGCGCAGCGAAGCATCTCCGGCCCCGCGCGCCCAAGAGTGACACTCGACTTCTTCCGCCGTCTCGGTCGCTGCCGCGATCCAAGCGACTGGGTTGTCATGTTACGTCAACTAGCTCGTTGCCATTCAGGTCAACTGCTGAAACAAGTATAGCACAACCTGCAAAAACATCAAAGAGCGCGAACCCAGGAATTCCAGCCGTCCGGAGTCAAGGCTTTCGCCGGTCTGGAGCACGACCTGGACAGCCCAGAAACCGGCTGCAGCCTCCATTCCAGGGCGTCTTCAACAGCAGACACTCTCACGCCTCTTTGACGCCTCGCACCCGCGTCAACGGCTTAAACCCCTCCCCCAACACCTCGTTGCTGGGGCTGATCACCACGAACGCGTCCGGATCGGCCTCGCTGACGATCTGGCGCAGGGTGGCTACCTGGCGGCGGTTGACCGCGGTGAACAGCACGATGCGCTCGCTGCCGCTGTAACCACCCTCTCCGCGCAGGATCGTGACCCCGCGGTCGAGCTGGGCCAGGATGCCATCGCGCACAGGCCCCGGCTGGGTCGTGATGATGTAGGCCAGGTTGCCGGCGTTTAGGCCGGTTTCCAGGGTGTCAATGACCCGCGCCATCACCCAGGCGGAGATCAGCGCGTAGAGCGCTGGCGCCAACCCAAAAAAGAACGCGGCCAGCGCCAGGATCACGATATCCATCGCCAGCAGCGAGCTCGCCATCCGGATGCCGCGGAAGTGCTCCAGCAGCTTCGCCGGGATCTCGGTGCCGCCGCCGGTCGCGTTGGCCCGGAAGACCAGGCCCATGCCCAGCCCGTAGAGCAGACCGCCGTAGAGGATGTACAGCAGCGGCTCCCCTTGCACGGTGGGCACATAGGGGCGCAACACATCAATGAACAGGGAGGTCAGCGCCGACGCGAACACCGTCTTGGGGCCGAACTCCACGCCCAGGACGCGCATGCCGATGATCAGAAACGGGACGTTCATAGCGAACAGCGTCGCGCCCACCGGCCAGCCCCACAACCGGTTGGCAAACATGGCCAGCGCGGTGAAGCCGCCGGGAACGACGTCGTTTGGGTCGAGAAAGATATCCACCGACAACGCCATGCAGGCGCAGCCGGCGACGATGAGCGCGATGTTGAACAGCGCCCGGCCGGTCAGCGCGCCCCAGCGGGTGCGCAACAAAATGCGGCGGTTGAAGCGACGGATCGCGTCGCCGGGTGCAGTTGGAGACATAGATCACCTTCGGAGATTCTACGCTGGACTTATGCCGTAATGAGAAGTTCGAGGCACACCCGTCCAGAATGACTCTTGTTCCCGATAATTCCTATTGTGATGTAGAGCAATAACAGCAGGTCGTTGATGTGGATGAAGTTGCCGCTCTCGTCAATCAGCGCGATGCGGTCGGCGTCGCCGTCGGTCGCCAGCCCCAGGTCGAAGTGCTCCTCGCGCACGATCGTGCGCAGCATCCGCAGCGCCTCCAGGTCGGGCGCGGGCGAGCGGCCGCCGAAGAGCGGGTTGTGCCGCTCGTGGATGAAGGTGACGCGGCAGCGCGCCTCGTTCAGGATGATGCCCAGCGTCAGGCGCCCCACGCCGTACATGGGATCCACGATCACCTTCAGGCCGGCCCGGCGGATGGCGTCCAGGTTGATGAACGACTCGATCCGATCCACATACTGGTTGACGAAATCGCGGCGCTCGACGACGCCGGCCGCCAGCGCCACGTCCAGCGGAATCTTCACCACGTCGTCGGGGGTCAGGCGGTTCGTCTCCTCCTCGACCCGATCGATTTGCTCGGTCAGCAGCAGCGAGCCGTCGCTGTTGAACACCTTGAGGCCGTTCCACCCCGGCGGGTTGTGGCTGGCCGTGAACGCCAGCCCGAACGCCGCGTTGACGACCTCGGTGGCATAGTTGATTAAGGGCGTGGGCGCGTCCTCGGTCAGCAGGATGGTGTGGATGTTGTTGCCTGCAAAGACCTCGGCCGCTGCGGCCGCGGCCTGGTCAGCGAGGAACCGGCGGTCGTAGCCGATCAACACCCCGCGGTGCTCCTGCCCGCGACGGGTGATATCGTTGGCGAGCGCCTGGCACAAGCGGCGGACGTTGTGCAGCGTGAACCCCTCGCCGATCACTGCGCGCCAGCCGCCGGTGCCGAATTGGACGATGTTGCGCTCCTCCTGCCGCCGCGGCCGGAAGAGCCGTTTTTGCAGGATGAACTCGGCCCGCTCCAGATCCTCACGGGTGTTGATCCCCTGGATTTCGTCAGGGTCGTAGATCTGATAGCTCTCCACGACCAGGCCGTAGTGGATCAGCCGGTGCGCCAGGTCGGTCAGCCGGTACTCGCCGTCCATGGGCGAAGGCGGCAGCGTCGCCAGCAACGGCCAGACCTGCTGAGCCGAGACGACGTACGCGCCGACGTTCAGCTCCCGGATCTCCTTGACCCGCGCCGACGCCTGCGCCTCCTCGATGATGTCCATGATCCGGCCGTCGCGATCGCGGATCACGCGGCCGTAGGGGTAGAGCTGGTCGGCGACCGCGGTGAGCAGGGTCAAGTTGGCCCCGCGCAGCCGGTGGCGGTTGAGCAGCCCGCGGATCGAAGCCGGCCGGAAGAGCGGGGTATCACCGTAGAGGATCAGCAGATCGCCGGCGAAGTCGCGCAGCAGCGGCTCGAGCTGACGCACCGCGTCCCCCGTGCCCCGCGCGGCCTCCTGGGCGACGTAGTTGTACGCGGGCCCCAGGTGCGCCCGGATCGCGTCGCCGCGATAGCCGATGACCACGTAGGTGTCCGCGGGCGCGACCGGCGAGCCGTGCGCCGCGTTGGCCGTGACGTAATCCATGATCTTCCTGCCGCCCAGATCCTGGAGCAGCACCGGCAGGCCATCCTCGGTGATGGACTTTGCGCCGGCCGCGAGGATGACGGCTTTGAGCAGGCGCGGGATGAGTTTGTCGGACACGAAGCACCGCTCCATTTCACCGATACCTCTGCACGATCGCTTCCATCGCCGCGAACCTGTCTTCCATATCCTGGATCATGCGAATCTGCGTGCGCGTGCGGTCGAGGTTGTGGTTGGGCCGGTGCACCTGGTAGTACACGTCGCCGTTCAGGTGGTCGTTCAGGAAGCGAATGGCTTGTTCCAGGGTGATCAGCCAGGCGGCAAAGGCCAGGTTGTCCACCTCGGCCGGGGTCAGGAAGCCGCGCGCCGCGTCGAGATAGCCGCGCGCCAGCGCGTCGAAGGTTTCCAACGAGAGGCCAGCGCGGCGGGCGTCCGGCTCGTCCTCGGCGGCCAGGGCTGCGCCGGCGCGCACCGCGTCCGCAAAGTCGTACACCGCGGTGCCGGGCATCACCGTGTCCAGGTCAATGACGCACAGCCCTTCACCCGTCGCATCGTCCATCAACACGTTGCTGAACTTGGCATCGTTGTGCGTCACCCGCAATGGCAGCCGGCCCTGTGCCAGCAGATCCACCAGCACGCCCATTTGCGTCGCGCGCTGCTCGATGAAGCGGATCTCGTCCCGCACGTCCGCCGCGCGGCCCACGCGGTCGCACTCGACCGTCTCTCTGAAAACCGCCAGCCGCTTCGGGGTATGGTGGAAGTCGGGGATCACCTCGTAGAGTGCATCCGCGGGAAAGTCGGCGAGCAGGTGTTGGAAACGGCCGACGGCCCTGGCGGCGTGATACACGTGCTTCAGGCTCGTCGCCATCTCGTAGGCCTGCGCACCTTCGATGAACAAGAAGGCGCGCCAGCAGCCGTCATCCTCAGCGCGGTAAAACGAAGCGCCGTCACGCGTAGGGATGAGGGTCATCGCCTCGCGGCCCGGATCGCCGCCCGCCCGCTTAATCTTGCCGTGCAGGCGCCGGGTGATCCGCTCGATATTCGTCATCAACAGCTCCGGTTCCCGAAAAATCGCGGTGTTGATAGCTTGCAGCAGATAGCGCCGACAGCGGTTCTGCGTGCCCATGCAGCGAATCACGTAGGTGCGGTTGATGTGACCGGCGCCATAGGGTCTGGCCTCAACGAGGCGGCCGGCGAAGCGAAACTGCCCGGCAATCTGTGTGAGATCGTGGGTCATATTCCCTCAAGACTACTGCCACATCCGAAAGTCCAGCTCGGCCGGCACGGGAGACTCGCGACGGGCGCGGGCGCGCAAGGTGACGTCCGGCGGATGGTCTTCGGCCAGGCTGAGGCGCTGCACGTGATACTCGTGCCAGACGTCGGAGAGCGCGGTGTCCCCCTCGCGCAGGTCGGCCACGACGGGGCGCTCGGCCAGGATGCGCTCGACGGTCGCCAGGTCGCCGGTCGCCAACGCGGCGCGCGCTTCCAGCAGGCGGATGCGGCCGTTCCGGCGGATCGCCGGGGGCAGGCCGGGCAACCGGGCCAGCCAGGCTGCAGCTTGACCGGCTTCGAGCAGGGCGCTCCCACACTCCACGGCCAGCGGCAGCACGTCGGGCCGCAGGTCGAGCGCGGCCAGGTAGCGCTCGACCGCCAGGGCCGGGTCGCCCGCGTCCTGGGCCAGCACGGCCAGGTTGCGGGGTGCCCAGGGGGTGCGCGCCTGTGCCAACGAGGCCTGCCACACCGCCCCCGCGCCCAGCCGGTCGCCCGCCTGGTAGCGCAGCACGCCGAGGTGGAGGTGGGAGAGCCAGTTACCCCCCC
>DAOUAT010000230.1:0-5940 GCA_034433275.1 Anaerolineae bacterium | reverse complement strand
CGGCGCGAGGCGGGTGGGGCCGGCGGCCGGTCGCGGGGCGGCCGCGGTCGGCGCGGCCTTGCGATCGGCCATGAGCTGCTTCACCTGCTGCCGGGTGAGCGGGCCGCGCAGGTAGCTCATCGCCCAGCGCGTGTTGAACACCAGGGGGCCGCCCTGGTTGATGTTGTGCAGCAGGAAGACGCGGCTCTCCAGCGCGGAGATCAGGCGATCCAGTTCGCTGCGGTCCGTGGAGACGCCGCCCTGCGCCAGCGCGCCCTCCAGTCCGTCCAACAGGCGCTGCTTGTCCCGGTCGGCCTGCAGTTTGCCGATGAACCAGGTGCCGGTGTTGGTCAGGCCCTTGTAGTCCAGGTCCACCGGGTTCTGCGTGGTCAGCATGACGCCCACGCCGAACGCGCGCGCCTGCTTCAGCAGCGTCAGCATGGGACGCTTGCTGGGTGGGTTGGCCGAGGGCGGGAAGTAGCCGAACACCTCATCCATGTAGAGCAGCGCGCGCAGGCTGGTGGTGCCCGGCTGGGCGCGCATCCAACTGATCAGCTGCTCCAGTAGGATGGTGACGAAGAACATGCGCTCCGCATCGCTGAGGTGGGCGATGTAAAAGATGCTGTGCCGCGGCTTGCCGGTCGGCGTGTGCAGCAGGCTGGCGATGTCCAGCGGCTCGCCCTGCAGCCACGCCGCGAAGCTGGGCGACGCGATGATGTTGTTGAGCGCCATGGCCAGCCCGAAGCGATCCTTCTCCGGGAAGAAGGTGTCCACATCGAACACGCCCACCTGGCGGAACGGCGGCTTCTGCACCGACATGATGAGCCTGGCCAGGTCGAGATCCTGGCCGGCGCGCCAGGCGTTTTCCAGGATGGTGGACAGCAGGATGTGCTCGCGGCTGCGCACGGGGTCGGCGTCAATGCCGGCCAGGCCCAGCAGCGCGGACACGGTGCCCTGGATGCGCTCGCGCAACGTCTCGGACTCGGTCTCCCAGTCGAGCGCCGGCGCCTTGAAGCTGCTGATGATGCTGACCGGCAGGCCGCTGTCAGAGCCGGGGGTGTAGATGGTGAAGTCGGCCGCGGCTTTCAGCGCACGGATGCGCTCCGGCCCCTGCTCCCAGCTCGCCAGGCCGTCGCGCCAGGTCTGCGCCTGCTTGGCCGCGAACTCCTCCGGGGTTTGGCCCTTGCGCCGGGCGTCGTCCGCGTTCACCCAGGGCAGGAAGTCCTCCGGCAACAGATCCGGGAAGGTGAGCAGCAGGTTGGTGATGTCGCCCTTGGGATCGATCAGGATCGCCGGCACGCCGTCGAGCGCGGCCTCTTCGATCAGGTCCAGGCACAGGCCGGTCTTGCCCGAGCCGGTCATGCCCACGCAGACGGCGTGGGTGGTGAGGTCGCGCGAGTCATAGTTGACCGGCCGGTCTTGCAGCAGTTGCCGCTTGGCCAGGTCATATTCTTTGCCGAGAAAAAAGCTGCCGAGTTTTTCGATGATGGGCATGGGTTAGGACTCCTTGAAACGTTCATTGATGCGAGCGATGACGAGTGCTATGTCTCGCTGAGGATCACCTGTGAGCGTTGATGGTTGGATGCTGCCATCTTCATCGTGGAAATGGTGAGGATGGCTTGCCAGACCTGGATGATGGGGAGCATTGTCCCATCCGTAAATTTTGCGGTCTCGATAGATCAGGGCATAGGTGTACTTGCCCAAGGTAGGGTTGAAATAAAGGTCGAGAAGATAACCGCCGGCCAGTTCGAGGTGCGCCTTTGTCGCCAAGTCGTGGACTGCGATAACGTATGGGCAGACAGTTAAGATGTGGCTGATTGCGAGAGCAAGTTGTCCAACCATGCGAAAATACTCCCGCTGACATGGGTCTGTTCCAACTCCTCAACTGCATTCCGCCATTCGATGGAATCTTCCCATCCCGGATGCTCTGGAGCTTGCCCGCGCGCCAATCGCGCCTCGAAAACCTCAAGGGATGTGCCGTATTTGTGTTCAAAGCCCTCGACGATCTGCCGGAGCAGCGATTCACGCGCGGTGGAGCTTTCTTTCAAGCTGCGCACAGTGCGCGGTGTCACGTTGCGCGGCAACGTCGCCAATCTGGCGTTCACAGTCATAGCCCCCTCCCTTCAAGATGAGTCTACGGTAATATCGTAACACAGAACATAACGGTGAGCAAGAGGCTTTTATCCGATTTGCCCCCGGATGAGCAACCGCTCGAGCGATGCAATTTCCACGGTGCGCGTTTTCTGCACCTGCCGCCGCCAGCCCAGCACCCGCGGCAGCCCCAGCACCCCCGCCAACTGTCCACGCAGGCGCGCGCGCGCGGATGCACCGCGCCACGCACGCAGCGCATCCAGCGCGATCCGGGCCTGCGCGGCCACGATCCGGCCCAGGCGCCGGCGGATCAGCGGACCGGGCATGTCCTTGGCGATCACCCAGACCGTGTTGCGGCCCACGTAGTAACTGGCCAGCACCCCGCCGCCCGTGGCGCTGAGGTGATGGTAGAGCCGCGCGGCCGGCGCGAAGACCGCGCGCCAGCCCGCCAGTTGGAGTCGCCACGCCAGGTCCACATCCTCCAGGTACATGAACAGCCGCTCGTCGAACCCGCCGGCCTGCTCCCACGCCGCGCGGCGATACATCACGCCGCCGCCGCAGCCGCCGAAGATCTCCGGCTGCGCATCATACTGCCCCCGGTCAATTTCCCACACCCCGCGGTTGCGCGGGATGCCGTCTGCCCCCATCAGGTCGCCTGCGTTGTGCAGCGTGTCGCGGCGGTCGAACAGCAGCATCTTGCTGGCGATCGCGCCCGCCTGGGGGTTGGCCTGAGCCGCGGCCACCAACGCGGCCAGCCAGCCCGGCTCGGCCTCGGTGTCGTTGTTCAGCATCACCAGCAGATCGCCGGCCGCGGCCCGCGCGCCCGCGTTGCACGCCACGGCCAGCCCGCTGTTGCGCGCCAGACGGACGATTTGCACTTCGGGGTAGTTGGCCTCCACGAACGCGACCGAGTCATCGGTGGAAGCGTCGTCCACCAGGATGATTTCCATGCGGGCGGGCACCTCAGCCCCCGACCTCCTCTCCTGCGCGGCGGCCTCGCCCCCCGACCCCCTCTCCTGCGCGGAGAGGGGGAGATTGGCGCCCCCTTCCCTGGCAGGGAGGGGGGTGGGGGAGGTAGGTCGCGCGCCGGCCAGCCCTGTTTGCGCCCGCAGCGCACCCAGGCACGTCGGGAGGAAACGTAAGCCGTTGTAATTCGGAATGATGATGCTGATATTCATAGGCGTCAGGAGTCAGGCCTCAAAGACCAGTGGTCGTCCGTCGTTGGTCGGCGGTCAGGCCATCAACATACTCTCCAATCGCCTCCTGCCACGGCCGCAGGGTGATGCCCAGCGCGGCGGCCGCGGTGTTGGCCAGGATGGCGTGCAGCGGGGGCCGGGACGGCCGGGGCCACTCCGCGCTGAGGATGGGCGTGACCGGCAGGTCGGGCTTGCCGGCCGCGCGCATGATCGCCTGCGCGAACTCGAAGCGGGAGCAGAAGCCCGCGTTCGTCAGGTGGTAGATGCCGTAGTGCCCGGTCGCGGCCAGCCGGGCGCACGCGGCCGCCAGGTCGGGCGCGTAGGTGGGGTTGCCGAACTCGTCGGCGGCAACGCGTAGCGCGCCGTGCTTCGCCGCGCCGGCCAGGATCTTGGTGATGAAATTGACCCCGCCCGGCCCAAAAAGCCACGCCACCCGCACGATGTAGAAGCGGCCGCCGGCCAGGTCGCGCACGATCTGCTCGGCCGCGGCTTTGGTGCGCGCGTAGGTGCTCAGCGGGTTGACCGCGTCCCACTCGCGATAGGCCTCGCGCCGCGTGCCGTCGAAGACCTCGTTGGTGCTGATGTGCAGCAGCGCCGCGCCGGCCTGCCGCGCGGCCAACGCCACATTCTGCGTGCCGAACGCATTGACCCGGAACGCCAGCTCAGGGTTCGTCTCGCAGCCGTCCACGTCGGTGTACGCCGCGGCATGGACGATCAACTCGGGCTGGAACTCCGCGATGCGGTCGCGGATTGCGGGCGCAGTGATATCATCTTCGGGCACATCCAGCCCCAGGATCTCGTTTTCGGCGAACGCCGCCTGCAACTGGCGGCCAAGCTGGCCCTTGTGGCCGGTGACGATGATGCGCATGAATGCTCCTACTTGGAGTCAGGTTGATGCTCGCGAATGGTATCTCATCAGCGCCGGCCGAAAAGCATGTGCAGCTCACGCCGGACTTCCGTCAGTGTCGCGTCGCTGGCGTCTGCCGCGTCTGGCGAGCCAACCAGCGGCACGAACCGCACATCGGCCAGGAACTCGCGGCGCAGCTTTGCGCCAGGCAGCTTCTCGATCAGCCAGAGCGTCTGATCCCACGCGCTTTCGCCCACGGGGATGACCAGCCGGCCGCCCTCGGCCAGCTGGGCCACCAGCGCGGGCGGGACCTCGGGCGCGGCCGCGGTGACGATGATCGCGTCATAGGGCGCGTGTTCGGGCCAGCCCAGCCAGCCGTCATCGATCTTCACCGTCACCGCGTAGCCCAGGCCGTGCAGCCGCTCCTGCGCGGCGCGGCCCAGCTCGGCACGCGTCTCCACGCTCCACACGTGCCGGGTGATGTGCGCCAGGATCGCGGCCTGGTAGCCCGACCCGGTGCCGATCTCCAGCACGCGGCTCTCGGCGGTCAGGCGCAGCGCCTGGGTCATCAGCGCCACGATGTAGGGCTGCGAGATGGTCTGCCCCTGGCCGATGGGCAGCGGACAATCGTCATACGCGGCGTCCGCGAATTCCGACGGCACGAAGCGATGCCGCGGCACGGCCGCGACCGCGGCCAGCACGGCCCGATCGGTTACGTCGGGCCAGCGCGGCGGCCAATCCTGTGAACGCCAGGGACGATCGTAGAAGCTCATGGCGACCTCTGGGCCCAACCTGACCATAAGCCGCTGGTAGACCCCTCCGGCCCTGGCGGATCCCACAAGGCCGGCGGCTTTGACAGGCCTTACCCGACTGGCGGGGTGCGCCTGCGGGCATATTCTAGCATCCCGGTACGGTTGTCGCAAACCTGAATTGTGCCCTGTTTTTCGTCATTTGGAAGAGTCTCAAGCGTACACGCCATCTACGCGGTTTGACGGGTCAACGCCAGTTGTGATATACAGAGTGCTGTCGTTATCATCTGTCCGTCGGTCCCCTCCTCCCCCAAGACCGGCGGGTGAGTAGAGTTGTCCGCAGTCGTATTATTCGGTGCGCGCCCGCGCCCGCCCGGCACGGGCTATACGTGGAGGAGGTCTCCTTGTCCCGCCGTGTCCCGTCCTGGTTGCAGTTGTTCATCGTCCTGGCCGTGGCGCTGACCGGCATCAGGCCGGCCGATCCGCACCTCAGCTTACGGGCGGCAGCCGCGCCGCGCCTGTTCGACTCGCCCCTGCCCCCGGCCGAACCGTCACCGCCGGCCGAGCCGGGCCCGTCACCCACCCTTGAGCCCGCCCCGACCCCTGAGCCCGCGCCCACGCCGTCCGCCGACCTCAACCTTAACCTTAACCTCAACCTCAACCTGACCGCCGCGTCGGCCTGGGCCGAGCCGGGGGAGGTGGTGACGTACACGGTCACGGCCACGAACCTGCTCAGCGTGCCCCTGGCCGGCCTGGCGCTGACTGCCACCCTGCCGGCCGGGCTGGTGTACGTTGCCAAGAGCGCCGTGGGTTTCACCTACGCGTCCGACAGCAAAACCTTGACCTGGGTGGCCAGCGACCCTGCGGCCGGCTCAGGGCAGGCTCTGGCCGCGGGCGCGGTGATCACCGGCCATTTCGGGACGCGCGTACAAGGACTGGCGCTGGGCACGGCCGTGACCACCACGGTGACCGCGACCAGTCCGGGGTTGGCCGCGCCGGTGACCGCCCAGGCGGTGCTTGACATCGTGCCCCCGCGCGCCAACGAGGCCTGGGCCACGCCGGGGCAAGGCGGCGTGCT
>DAOUAT010000229.1:0-4065 GCA_034433275.1 Anaerolineae bacterium | reverse complement strand
CTCCAACCTCCAACGTCCAACCTCCAGCCTCCAACCTCCAACGTCTAACCCACGAACTCGCGGCCATCGCCCGCCACGGCTATGCGCCGCTGTTCCTGGTGGTGGCCGACATCGTGCGCTTCGCGCGGGAGAACGACATCCCGGTGAGCACACGCGGCAGCGTGGCGAACTCGCTGGCCGCCTACTGCGCCGGCATCACCACGGTGGATCCCATCGAGCACGACCTGCTGTTCGAGCGCTTCCTGAACCCGGCGCGCGCCAATCCGCCCGACATTGACCTGGACTTCTGCAGCCGGCGGCGGGACGAGGTGCTGGCCTACGTGCGGCAGAAATACGGGGCGGAGCGCGTGGCGCTGGTCTGCACCGTCAGCACCCTGCGTCTCCAGTCTGCGGTGCGCGAGGTCGGCAAGGCCTACGGGCTGGACGAGGCGGCCATCGGCCGGTTGGCGAACATGATGCCCGGCCGCTGGCACCCTGACCCGCGACGCCGGGACCAACGCACGGTGGCCGACATCCTGCCGCAGATCCCCGACCCGCGCGAGCGCGAAGTCGTGCAGGCGGCCGCGGGGCTGGTGGGTCAGCCCGACCATCTGAGCGTCCACCCCGGCGGCCTGGTGATCACCCCCGGCCCGCTCACCGATGTCGTGCCGGTGCAATGGGCGCCCAAGGGCTTCCTGGTGACCCAGTACGAGCACGGCGACATCGAGGCCATCGGTCTGCCCAAGCTCGACCTGCTGGGCATCCGCGCGCTCACGGTGCTGGCCGATACGGCCGACTTGGTGCGGCGCGGCCACGAGCCCGATTTCCGGCTGGAAGCCATACCCCTCGACGATTCCGCGACGGGCGACATGCTGGCGCGCGGGGAGACCATCGGCGTGTTCCAGTGCGAATCAGAGGGCGCGCAGCGCACCCTGCGTAAGCTGAAAGCGCGGCGCGTGCGCGACCTGGCCATCGCCAACGCGTTCTTCAAGCCCGGTCCCGCGCTGGGCGGCATGGCCGATGCGTTCGTGCGCCGTTATCGGGGCGAGGAGCGGGTCAGCTTCCTGCACCCCGCGCTGGCGCCCATCCTGGGGCCGACCAAGGGGGTGCTGATCTTCCAGGAGCAGGTGCTGCGGCTGGCCACCGAGATCGCCGGGCTGAGCTGGGCGCAGGCCGACCGCATCCGCCGCGGCATGAGCCACTTCGGCGCGGACCAAATCGCATCGGTGGAAGCGCAGTTCATCAGCGGCTGCACCCGGCCGCCGCCCGACGGCCCCGGCTTCACCGCCGGCCAGGCCAGGACGCTGTGGGAGCAGATCGTGCCGTTCGCGGGCTACGGCTTCAACCAGGGCCACGCCACCGCCTACGCCGATGTCAGCTACCGCTCGGCCTATCTGAAGGCGCACTACCCCGCCGAGTTCTTCTGCGCGCGCCTGGCCGACTGGGGCGGCTTCCACCATCCCGCGATCTACGCCGCCGAAGCCGTCCGCCTGGGCATACCCGTCCGGCCGCCGCACGTGAATTTCAGCGGGGAGGCGTTTACGTTATTGCGCGATGGCCGCTCCGCATCCTTCGACTACGGGCTTCCTTCGACTGCGCACTTCGATGCTCCGCTCAGGATGCCCTCTGCTCAGGATGCTTCACATTCCACATTCCACATTCCACATTCCCCCATCCTCTACATGGGCCTGGGGCAGGTCCGCGATCTGCGGCGGAGCACGATCGCCGCGATCATCGAGGAGCGGGGGAGCCGCCCCTTCGCCGACTTGCGCGATCTGCTCGTGCGCGTCGACCTGCAGCCAAAAGAGGTGAACCACCTGATCCGCTGCGGCGCGCTGGACGGGCTGGGCGACAGCTGGGCTGCGCTGCTGGCCGAAGCGGAGCCGCTGGCACGCCGGGGCGGCGCGGCGCAGTTGGCCTTCGACTTCGCCCGCCCCGCAGTCGCGGCCGAGACCCCGGCCCAACGCCTGGCGTGGGAGCAAGAGCTGCTGGGCTGGCCGGTCAGCGTCCACCCCCTGGCGCTGCTAGAGGACCGGATGCCGGAGCACACGCTGCTAGACCGGCTGGCCGAGCGGCCCGGCCAGATCATCCTCACCGCCGGCTGCCGGCTGCCCGGCTGGACCGGCGGCCCCGGCTTCTTCCTGGGAGACGGCGCGACCTTCGTGATCGTCAGGACCGCCCGCGGGGTGAAAGCGCCGCCGCCCTGGCGTCCCCTGCTGGTGCGCGGACGCTGGCTGACCGATGAATGGGGCGGCCATTGGCTCCAGGCCGCGCAAATCACAGCCGTTTGACACCTGACCGCGCCGTGACTATACTCTGCTTAGTTGAACATCACGCGCCACTTGCGCACAGGAGAAACCCATGCCCGAAACCACCGTCGTGCAAGCCAAGCGCTACGGCGTCTACACCTGCGGGGTGGACACCACCCTGCTGGCTGTTGCGCACCGCATGGCTGACGAAGACATCAGCGCCCTGGTCGTGGTAGACAATGATGGCTACCTGGCCGGCATCATCACCCGCACCGATCTGATCCGCGGATATCGCCAGTTTGCCGATTGGCAGGCACGGCCGGTCTCGCAGTTTATGAACCCCGACGTGATCACCGTGCCGCTGCAGGCGACGCTGAACGAGGTGGCGGACCTGCTGCTGGAACGGCAAATCCATCGGGTGATCGCCGTTCGCGAGGAGGGCGAAAAACGCCGGCCAGTGGCCGTCGTTTCCATCGCCGACCTGATCTACCACATCGCAAAAGGGTGATTCCCTGAAACCGGAGGCATCAATGCTGGTTGTTCACGTTCACATCCATGTCAAACCCGAATTCATAGAGGCGTTCAAGGCCGCCACGGTCGAAAACGCCAGCAACAGCGTCCGCGAGCCCGGCATCGCCCGCTTCGATGTCGTCCAGCAGGCCGATGACCCGACGCGCTTTGTGCTGGTGGAGTGCTACCGCACGCCCGCCGCGTCCGCTGCGCACAAGGAGACGGCGCACTATGCAAAATGGCGTGATGTCGTGGCGGACATGATGGCCGAGCCGCGGAGCAGCGTTAAGTACAGCAACATCTTCCCCGGCGATGAAGGTTGGTAAGGTGAGCGTGTCTCGCTTCGAATTCGCCAGCGCCAATCGTATCCTCTTCGGCCCTGGCACGCTGCGTGAGGCCGGCCCGGCCGCTGCCGGCCTGGGCCGCCGCGCCCTGGTGGTCACCAGCAGCGACTCGGCGCGGGCCGAGCCGTTGCTGCGGGTGTTGGATGCGCAGAGCCTTTCTTATGTCATCTTCGGTGTCAAGGGCGAGCCGGCCATCGAAACCGTGCGCCGCGGCGTAGCGCTGGCGGCGGAGGCGAAAACCGACCTGCTGATCGGCTTCGGCGGCGGGAGTGCGATCGACGCGGCCAAGGCCATCGCGGTGCTGACGACCAACGGCGGCGATCCCCTGGACTACCTGGAGGTGGTTGGCCGAGGCCAGGCGCTGAGCAACCCCTCCCTGCCGGTCATCGCTATCCCCACCACTGCGGGAACCGGCGCCGAGGTCACGCGCAACGCGGTGCTGGCCGTGCCGGAACAACGCGTCAAGGTCAGCCTGCGCAGCCCCACCATGCTGCCGCGCGTCGCCATCGTGGATCCCGAGCTGACCCACTCCATGCCGCCGGAGGTAACCGGCAGCACCGGGCTGGACGCGCTGACGCAGCTCATCGAGCCGTTCACTTCGGCCCGCGCCAACCCACTAACCGATGCGCTGTGTCGGGAAGGGATCGGGCGCGCCGCAGGTTCGCTGCGCCGCGTGTATCAGAATGGAAACGATGTCTTGGCAAGGGAGGACATGGCGCTGGCCAGCCTGTTCGGGGGCCTGGCGCTGGCCAACGCGGGGCTGGGCGCAGCGCACGGCTTTGCAGGGCCGGTGGGCGGCATGTTCCCGGTCCCCCACGGCGCAGTCTGCGCGGCCTTGCTGCCGCACGTGATGGCCGTGAACGTGGCTGCGCTATCGGCCCGACAGCCGGAGGGCGCTGCGCTGCGCCGTTACGACGAGGTGGCGCGGCTGGTGACCGGCAATCCTGCTGCCAACGCCGGGGCCGGCATCGCCTGGGTGCAGG
>DAOUAT010000228.1:0-4056 GCA_034433275.1 Anaerolineae bacterium | reverse complement strand
AGCGGCACGTCGGTGGTCGCCATCACCGTGCGCAGCACCTGGGTTAGCAAGACAGGTTCGTCCGCGCCCGGCACGCCCGCGTTCACGTCCAGCATGTGCGCGCCGGCCGCCACCTGGGCCAACGCATCGCTGCGGGCGATTTCAAAATCACCCGCAGCGAACGCGGCCAACACAGCCTTGCGGCCGGTCGGGTTGATGCGCTCGCCGATGATGACGGTGGGATTGGTGCGATTGATCTCGACCGTTTTCGCGGCCGATGAGACGGTGGTGGTGAGATTTTCTGCCATGTGTATTTTTTGCCTCCGAAGTATTGATTAACTCGTCTCGGAATCGAGCCTTCAGGCGGTCTGACGCTCGGAGAGCGTGACCGGCTGAAGCCTCGATTCCAGTGATGGATCAACCCATTTCAAAATCGAGCCTTGAGGCGGTCTGGCGTTCAGAGAGAGACCGGCTAAAGCCTCGATTCCAGTTTTAAGGAAACCGTTCTGGACTGATTGGCTCCGCCAGCGCGGGCATCCTGCCGCTCACGAGCCACTTTGCGATGATCTGCCCCGTCACCGGCGCCAACCCGATGCCGGCGCCCTCGTGGCCGGTCGCCAGCCACAGCCCCGGCGCCGCCCCCACCGGCCCCACCAGCGGCAGATGATCCGGCGTCCACGGCCGCAGTCCGGCATAGCTGCGGATCACATCGGTGCGGGCCAGCGCCGGCAAGAAGCGGGCCGCCCGTGCTGCGATTGCAGCCACGACGTTCCCCGACACGACCCGGTCATAGCCCACGAACTCGCGGCTGCTGCCCAACAACAGGTTCCCCGGCCCCGTAGCCTCCGCCACCAGCGCCACCTGCACCACCCCGGCCGCCGCCTGCACTGAGGCCGCATAGCTGCCTTCAAGCAGCGGATGCCGGAGCAGCCCCGGCCGGCGCGCCGTGACCAGAATGTGCCCCTTGCGCGGGCGGATCGGTAGGGCGATGCTCAGCGGTCGCAACAGCTCGGCGCTCCACACCCCGGCGGCGCACACCACCGCGGCTGCTGGCAGCATCTCGGCCGCGGTGCGCACCCCTGTGATCCGCCCCCCGGCGTCCTGCGCCAGGCCGATGACCTGAGCGCCTGCCACGAAACGGGCGCCCAGCCGCCGCGCCGCGGCCAGCATGGCCAGGGTCGCCAGCCGGGCGTCCACCTGCGCTTCGTCAGGATAAAAGGCCGCGCCTGCAAGATTGGGGGCCAGGGCAGGCTCCAGCGCCCGCAACGCCGCGCCGGACACGATCTCGGCGCGCACCCCGGCCGCGGCCAGCTCAGCCACCTTGCGCCGGCCGGCATCCAGCCCGGCTTCGCTCTCGTACAGCACCAGCGTGCCGGCCCGGCGGTACTCGAAGTCCAGCGGCAGCGCGCCCGGCTGCGCCAGTTCCGCCCACAGCGCGGCGCTGGCCTGGGCCAACGCCAGCTCAGCCGGCGAGAGCTTGTCCGAGAAGAGGATCAGGCCATCGCACGCCCGCGAGGTGCCGCTGGCCGGGAAGTCGCGCTCCACTACCGTGACCGCCGCGCCAGCCCGCGCCAGGTACAACGCACACGCCGCGCCGATGATCCCGGCGCCGATGACGACGATATCAGGCACAGATCTCTCTTACACAACGCCTTCGACGTGGCCGCTCCCCGCCAGAGCGGCCAGCGGCACGGGTTTGATCGGCGGGCGGGCGGTGAACAGACCCGCTTGCGCGACCGATTGCCCCCTTTGTTGTGCCATCATGTGCGCCAGAATCGGGCCACAGGTGCGGCCCTGGCACGGGCCCTGCCCCGCGCGGGTCTGCGTCTTCAGACTGTCGAGCGTTCTCGCGCCCTTGGCCACCGCAGCACGCAGCTCGCCCATCGTCACCTCCGCGCAGCCGCAAACGGGCGTGTCAGCGGTTGCCAGCGCGAACAGGCCAGCCCGAGGGGCGAAAGCTGTGTTGAGCGCGGCGCCAAATCGGCGGTAGCGCTGACGGGCTGCGGCATCTCGGTGCGCGCTGCGAGCCACATCCGCCGCGGACAGTCGTCCCAGGAGATGTGCCGCTTGCATGCCGGCGATGCGCCCATCGAGCATGCCCGCGGCCGCGCCGTTGACCGCCGCCATGTCACCTACGGCTAACACCCCTGGCAGCGTGGTTTGGTTGTAAAGGTCCACGGCGGGGATTCAGCCGCCATCGGCCAAACCATCCACGGTCACCAGACAATCGAAGCAAACGCCCATCCCGCAGAAGATGCCGCGCGGCGCACCCGATGGCATATGGCGAAAGACCGTGATGCCCGCCTTGATTAGGACGGCCGCGACGGTCTGACCAAATTCCGTCGTCACCGGCTGATCATCCACTTGAATTTCGCAGTGTGTGGAGGCTGTCGTCACTGGCCTCGGGTCACCGCACGAGATTGACCAAAACTAATGAAGATCTCTGATATACCAGTAGTATATCAAACTCTTCGCGTCTGTCAAAACCGTGACCTATGCCTCGGTCAGATAGACACGGCGGCTTCGGCCCTGCCAGACAGCGAGCGCTTTCGCCTGGAGGCTGAGACGCCAACCTGCTCCAGCACTTTCATGCTGGTCCGCTGCAACTATCCGCTAACTTCTTGCACGTCCAGGATTTTCACGACGAGCGGGCGGACGACCTCGACCAGGTCGTCCCTGGAGATATCAGCCACTTTGAGGACACAGCCCCAGGTGCGATCATCGTCGCCACGATACGAGTTGAGCGCGTGGATCAAGCCGCCTTGCGCGGTCACGGCGGAGCTGATCTGGGCCATGGAACCTTTGAAGTAGGGCGCCAGCGCCGTCAGGCGCACGCCGGCCTCTTGCGCCATCAGCAATTCGAGGAAGACGTCAAAAATGTCGGATTCCGTGATGATGCCGACGAGCTCGCCTTCGTGCAACACGGGCGTGCCGCCGATGGCGTTTTGGCGCATCAGACGGGCAGCTTCTTCGATGGGGCAGTCATCGTCCACCGTGATGACTTTCTTGGTCATTACGTCACCGACCTTGATCTGGTTGAGCAGGTAGGTCACTTCCCAGATGCTCAGCGACGTGGCCGACGAGGGCGCGGCATAAAGCAGATCGGAATGGCTGACGATGCCCACCAGCTTGCCTTTGGCATCAACCACCGGAAAGCGATGGACCTTTTTCTGACGCATCTGCGTCAGCGCCTCAGAGATGGGTGTCTCGGGCGCCACCGTGATCGGATTGGGTGTCATTCGGTACTGGACCAGCATGTTTCCCCCTGTTGGCGGCTATTCTAAGCGATTGTGCGGCCTCTTCTGCGCAACCTGGAGGTCAGCAAGTAATACAGCGCAGCCAACCCCCCGGGATAGTAGGTCATCACCAGGATCATCAGCACCCCATAGATGATCAGGTGCAGGCCAGGCAACGCACTGAGATTGGAACGCAGGATCTCGATGAGAATCACGAACGGGAAGGCAACGACCATGCCGCCCCAGAGACTGCCGCGGCCACCGATGTACGCGAGCGCCAGCACCTCGACCGTTTTGGAGGTGTGCATCAGCGTTTGTGGGGTGAGTGAGTGGATGTAGTGCGCATAGAACCCGCCCAGCCAACCGGCGAAGATGCACGAGAGGGTGAAGTTGAGCACCCGATAACGGGTCGGGTTGATGCCGGAGGCGCGCGCCGCGTCATAGTTCTGGCCGATCGCCTTGAACGCCAGCCCCAAATGCGATTTGGTGACGAGCCGCAAGCTGATGTAGACGACCAGCATCATCGCGACGATGACGTAGAAATAGGGCCGGTTGTCGGTGGTGGGCAGCAGTCCATCCGGGCTCAATCCGAGCGGCCCACGGGTTAACACCGTCGCATTGCGGGCCAGGCCCATCAGCGCGATGCCGACAAACCAGGCCATGACCGCGGCGAAGATGCCGCGCAGCCGCAACGTGAGGATACCCAGGCCGAACCCGACCAGCCCGGCTACCGCCGCGCCGGCGAAGATGCCGATCCAGGGCGAGAGCCCGAGCTGGAGGGCTAGCACAGGGGAGGTGTTCGTCAAGATGGCCGAGGTGTAGGCGCCCAGACCCAGGATGG
>DAOUAT010000227.1:0-9197 GCA_034433275.1 Anaerolineae bacterium | reverse complement strand
CGTACACCAGTCCGGCCGGTAACGTGGTGGTTAGCGTCAGACCGGCGAGCGCTGTGCGGCGCGGGTTCATGGCCGTGACCGTGAAGGTCACCACCTCCCCCGGCTCGGCCCAGACCGGGTCGGCGGTCAGGCTGAGGTTAAGGTTGAGGTTAAGGTTGAGGTTGAGGTTGGCGGGCGGTGCGGGTTCGGGTTCGGGCGTAGGTTCAGTCGGCACGGTCGTTGGCGTGGGTTCAGGCGGCGGCAGGGGCGAGTCGAAGGGGCCTGGCGCAGCCAACGGACCCGGCGCGACCGGCGGCGGCGCGTCCTGCGCTACCGCAACGGGGGGGGCGAGAAATGACAGAACTGGCAATAGGCTCTGCAAAAGCAGAGCGGCAACGACGAACACCGGCAACCAGGACGGGACACGGCGGGCCATGCTGACCTCCTCCAGGAATAGCCCGTGCCGGGCGGGCGCGGGCGCGCACCGAATAATCGGACTACGGAAAACACTGTTCACCCGCCGGTCTTGGGGGAGGAAAGATCGGCGCAACCGTTGTGTCAAGGCACAGCACTTTCCGTGCCACCACCACCAAATCCGGCGACCGCTCCGGCGCGAACGGCTCGAGCGGCGATGCCATGCGCCCGTACCAACGCGCCGCAGTGAACCCGGCTTCGGCCAACGCCGCGGCCAGGTCGGCCTGGAACAGGGGCCGGTGCGGCGTGGTGTGGACCTCCACCTGCCAGCCGGCCGCGGCCTTGCGAAACAGCGCGATGTGAAACGCGATGCGTCCGGCCGGCGCGTCGTAATCCGCAAAGCGCCACACCAACACCTCCTGCCCGTCCAGCACGCCCCCTTGCGCCGCAAACCAACGCGGCCGCCGCTGCCAGCGCAGATCGTAATTCAGATTTTGCAGCACCAACGTCCCCCCCGGCCGCAGCACGTCCGCCATGCCGCGCAGCGCGTCCACCAGGTCGGCCTGGGTCAGCAGGTGCGGCAGCGAGTTGCCCAGGCAGAGGACGGCGTCGAACCCTTCCCCCAACCCCTCCCCTCGCAGGGGAGGGGAGCCAAACTCCCCCTTCCCTGGCAGGGAGGGGGGCCAGGGGGGTAGGTCCGCCAGGTCGGCCACGACAAACGGCACGTCCAGCCTGGCCTCGGCGGCTTTGCGGCGGGCGAGATCGATCATGAGCGGACTGACGTCGGCGCCGGCGACGCGGTAGGCTTGCTGCGCCAGCCAGAGCGCGTGGCCGCCGCTGCCGCAGGCCGCGTCCAGCACGGCCTGCGCGCCGGCCTCCTGTAGCACCGCGGCCAGGAACGGGCCTTCAGCCGCCAGCCGCGCGTCCCAGTCGGTCATCACGTCGAACATAGGCGCGAGCGCGTCGTAGAAGTTGGTAGCGGTCGTCATGGGTGTTGAAAGCCTTTGCGGTAGATTGGTAGATTCAGCAGATCACAATTCTGATGCTCCAAGCCGGTCTGTGACCGGCGGTCGGGGGTCACAGACCCCCTCTGAGCTTGAATCTGTGATCTACTGAGATTGGTAGACCACCTTACCGGCGAACTCAGAGCAGTGTCCATGTCGCGGACGACACAAGCGAAGACGAAAACGGGAACGCGGACGACGCGGAGAACGCGGACAACGCGGACAGGCTCAGATTCTCTCCGCGTCCTCCGCGTCGTCAGCGTAGTCCGCGTCCCATCACGTCCTATTTTTGAGTTGCCGGGATCAGGACCGGTCGTGCCAACGTGCCAACGCGCGACAAGAACCCTGCGCCCACCAGGGTCAACAGCGCGCCGCCGGCCAGGAGGGGCGTGCGCAGCACGTTGACCCAGTTCGCGCCGTCCGGGCCGATGTGGGTCGGCGTGGCCCAGAGGGGCGTGGTGAGCACGATCAGCCCGCCGATGAACGCGGCCAGGCCGGTCGGCGTGCGCCAGCCGCCGGTGAAGCCGTTGATCAGCCGCCAGACCGGGGGCAGGCGCAGCAGCAGGAAGACGACCAGCACCAGGGTGGTGAAGTAGTAGCGCATGTTTTGCGGTGCGCCCTTGCCGCGCAGCGCGATGGACGCGTAGGTCTGCACAGCAGCCAGGATGCCGCTGAGCAGCAGCACCCACAGGGCGTTCCGGTAGGCGTTCCGCCGGCCGCGCGCCAGGCCGATCGTCACCGCGATGCCCCAGGCCGCGACCGCGGTCGCGCCGACCATGAGCACGAGGTAGAGCCACTGGTAGGGGGCCAGCTTCGCCATGCTCTCGCTCCAGCCCGTGGGGTTGAGCGCCACGCACGAGGTGCCGATGCCGCCCAGCAGGTTAAAGACCGCGGCCGCGGCGAAGAGGACGATGCCGGCGGTGCGCAGGGCCTTGCCGCCGGAGGAGGTATGGGAGGTCATCTTTGAGGCTCCTTGTTACAGCGCTGACAAACCCGGTTTCTCGGAGAAACCGGGTTTGTTGCATTGTCTACACCGCGACCGCGATCACCACCATCGCGGCAAACATATATAGCGACGCGTATTTGAACAGCGCGAAGCTGGCCTTGGGCGAGGGGCGCACGACCCCCAGCACCGCCAGCCCTAGCAGTCCCAGGTCCATGACGCCCAGCGCGGCCAGCCAGCCAATCTGCGCGCCGATGACGGCCGCGGCCCAACCCATCACCAGCGCCGCGGCCAGGCTGGAGGCGGCGATGACGACGCGCGTGGCGTAGAAGCCGTAGGCGGCCGGGAAGGTGGGCACGCGCGCGGCCTGGTAGTCATCGAAGTGGCGCATGGCGAAGGTCATGATGTGGGTGGGGATCCACAGCAGCACGCCCAGCGCCAGCATCAGGCCCACCGGGTCAACCTGCCCCAGCGCCAGCGCCCGGCCCGCCAGCACCGGCATCCCGCCCGCCAGCCCGCCGATGATGATCGCGTAGGGCGTGCGGCGCTTCAGCCAGATGGTGTACACCGCCACGTCGAAGAACAGCCCGGCGAACACGATCAACCCGAAAAGTGGCGATAGCAGCAGCGCCCAGCCCACGCCGAGCGCCGCCATCACGCTGCCCAGGAGCACCGCCTGGCGCACGGTCACCAGCCCCTTGGGCAGCGGCCGCCAACAGGTGCGCTTCATCACCGCGTCAATGTCCGCGTCGTAGGCCATGTTCAGCACCGTGCTGCCGCCGATCGCCAGAAACAGGCTGCCCGCCAGGCCCAGCAGGGTCAGCCAGTGCCCGGCCGGGTGCACGGCGCTCAGGAACCCCGCGACCCCGGTCAACAGCAGCAGGCCGGTTTGGAGGTCTTTGATCAGCGGCCAGTAGCGGCGAATGGCGAATGGCGAATGGCGAATGGCGTGGTGCGTGTTGCGTATTGCACCCTGCGTACTCCGGATCGCTGATTTCAGCACGGAAGCCTGGTTCATCGTTTCCCCCAACCTGACCGTATTCCGCCAGTTCCTTTGTTCCCTTACTTCCTTGAATTCCCTTGTTTCCCGATTTCCCAATCTATCAATCTACCGTCTCTCGCACACACCGAAACCCCACGTTCGGACTGGCATACACCGGCGTCGCGTTGTTGCGCGTCCACACCCGTAGATTATACCCATAATTCGCTTTGCTGCCACCTCGCAGATAGCGATAGTGGATGCCCTCGTACACGTCCCCGGTCCATTGCCAGACGTTGCCGGCCATGTCGTAGAGGCCGTAGGGGCTGGCCGAGTCGAGGGTCTGGTAGCCGTCGTAGACCCGGCCGTTGTAAAACCCGACCGGCGTGGTGTCGCCCGCTTTGCCCGCGATCTTCTCGAAGCGGTCGCGGCTGCTGTAGAAGTTGGCGTTGTTCAGCGCCAGCTTGTCGCCCCAGGGGAAGGGCCGGTTGTCGGTCCCTCGCGCGGCCTTCTCCCATTCGACCTCGGCGGGCAGCCGCCAGCCGTAAAAGTCGCAATACGCTTTTGCGCCGAACCAGGTGACCAGCACCATCGGATGGTTTTCGTAGGGGAGCAAGGCAGAGAAGCGTCCGTTGTCAAAGTCCAGCCGCAGCCCTGGCTCGTTTATGGTTAGGTGTGGCCAATTGCCGGCGGGGATCTCCTCCTCGTGCTTGTAGCCGTGAAAGACATCGCCGGGGTAGTAGCCGACGATGCGGTCGCCATCCAGTTTCACCGTCCCCGCGGCCAGCGCCTCGTTGAGGTAGCGGGCATACTGCGCATTCGTGACGGTCGTGACCATCATCTCATAGTCGTAGGGGACATCGGTCTCGACCTCGTGCTGGCCGTACAGGAACGGCCCGGCCGGCACCCGCGCCCACGCCTCGGGGTCAACGCCGGTGGCAATAGTGTGGATTGCAGATTGCGGACTATAGTCCCCGGAGCGCAGCGCAGTGGGATTGCGGATTGGCGCTGCGCAGCCGATCAGCAGCGCACCGATTATCAACAGCAACGCCATGGCGCCCGGTCGCCATCCCCGATAAAGGCTGCCTGGGCTCGAGGCTGTGCGCAAGCCCCCTTTAGGGTTAGCCGGTTTCTCTGGGCAATGGGCGTGACCGGCTAACACTTGCACCCGCGCTGCGCTTCGGCGCAAGTGCAGGTGAGCCTCGACTCCGTTTCGCAAGATGCCCGTTCGTTGATTCGCTGATTCGCTGATTCGCTGATTCGCCCTCATCGCGCCACCTCCGCACCCTCGGCTGCCTCTCTGCGACAGCGACCGTCCCGCCGGAACAGGTCAACCAGCCGCCAGACCATCAGCGCGGCCAGCGCCACCAGCACGGTCGCCAGGCCGATGTCGGTCGCCAACATGGTCCAGTTGACCAGCGGCCCCTCCGCGGCCTCGCTGACGTACAGGCGCTTGGTCTGGAACAGCGCCACGGCCGCGAACGCCACGTCGGACGCGATGATCACGATCCAGCCGAACCACTGTCGAGCCTTGCCCTTGAGCCCGGCCAGGTCGGCGTAGTAGAGCAGGATGATGGTGGCGATGATCCCGGACAGGATGTGCCAGTGCCCGGTGAGCGCGATGCGCTCTTCGCGCGCCGGCCACTGGCGGATCACCTCGTCCAGCCGCACGGCCATGAAGATGCCCACCGCGGTCACCACGACGTTCATGTACACCATCTGCCACAGTGCGCCGAAGCGCAGCGGGTCGTGCAGCAGCGCGGCCAGTTTTTGACGGAAGGAGGGATGCGGCAACTTCAGTTCGGCCAGTCGTTTGCGCGTGATCTTACGCCAGCCGAACGCCACCAGCAGTGCTGAGGCCAGCAGCACCGGCAGCGAGCCCACGTTGATGATGATGTGCGCGATGGGCCGGAACGGCACCACCGCCCACACGCCGGCCGCGATGATCAGCGTGCCGACGATCATCAACGGCATGGCAAGCTTGTGCAGCCGACCCTTGAAGTCGAGCCAGCGGCCCACCAGCAGCGTCAGCGCAATGGCGATCAGCGTCAGCATGATGTGTAAGTGGCCGATGACCGCCAGTTCCAGCGTGGTCTTCACCGGCTCGCGGATCAGGTCCTCGGCCAGGAACGCCTCGTGGCCCTGGCCCCAGTAGGAGCCGGTCACCGCGCCAAACAGCGCGGAGATCAGCGTGACCACGGCCATGGTGAAGAAGGCGACCCGCTCCAGGTCAACCCCGCCCCGCGTCCGGGATCGTTCGGGGTCGTGGGTGCGGACCTCCTTGCCCCACGGCCACAGCGCCGCGGCCAACAGCATCCCGGCAAAGAACACCAACGACTGCCCGAAGATGAACAGGCCGTGGAACACGAAGTTGTGGCCGAAGTAACCGAACCACAGCCCGAAAACCATGCTGGTGATATAGCCGAATGTAATGGTCGCGTTGATGGTCGCCTGCTGGTGCGGCTTCATGGGGACCAGCGCGGTGATCAGATAGGTCTCGATGGCGACGACGGCCATCGCGATGGTGTGGTAGAGCAGGATGATCCGGCCTTCGCGCTCTGCTTCCACCAGGCTCATGCCGTAGAGCCGGGCCGCGAAGTCGCTGATGCCCCACTCCTTCAGCGGCCCGGAGAGCATGCCCCACAGGGCTGTGACGACGGCGATCAGCGCGATGGCCACCAGGACGAGGCCCTTGGTGGAGCGGAAGAGGTAGTTGAAACGGGCTTGAATGGCTTGCATGACGGCTTCTGGCAACCTCCGCAGTGAGGGATATGCCGCAGGATAACACGAAACGGCCCGGCAAGTCGTTGACTTTTGTCATATTCCGGCGTATAGTGGATATACTGGATCGGCATTTCGCACAAGGAGGAACCCGCTATGAGCGAAGAGAAAGTTCGGACAGAGGAGTTCAAGGTCACGGGCGAGGCGCTGCTGGGCGCGGTGAAGCAGCTCCTCCACGAGGGCAACATCCGCCGCATCATCATCAAGAACGACGAAGGCAAGACGCTGATCGAGATCCCACTGACCATCGGCGTGGTGGGCGTGCTGCTGCTGCCCACCCTGGCGGCCGTGGGCGCGATTGCCGCCCTGGTGAACGACTGCACCATTGTGGTGGAGAAAGAGGACGCCGCGCCGCCGGCGGCGCGAGATCGTCTATGACTGAACCACAGGAAATCCTCAGCGAACAGATTCACCTCCTCGGCGACCTGCTGGGGCAGACCGTCATCGAACAGGAGGGGTGTCCGCTGTTCGAGTTGGTGGAAGAGTGCCGCGCGCTGGCGAAGGCCCGCCACACGGGCGACGCCGCGGCCCACGCAATGTTGTTGGCCCGCATCGAGGGTCTGGCGCTGGCGGAAGCGCGATGCGTGCTCAAAGCGTTTTCCGCCTATTTCCAGCTTGTGAACCTGGCCGAGGAGCAGGAGCGGGTGCGCGTGCTGCACCAACGGGCCGACCGGGCGCACGCCGAGGGCCGGCCCATGGGCGAGACCATCGCTGCGGCCGTGCGGCAGGTCCGCGCGGCGGGCGCACCCGCCGAAGCCGTGCAGGCGCTGTTGGACGAGCTGGCGATCCAGCCCGTGTTCACCGCGCACCCCACCGAGGCCAAACGGCGCACCATCCTGGCCAAGCTGCGGCGCATGGCGTTCGCGCTGCACGAGTTGGACTTCCACACCCTCACGCCCGACGAGGCCGCCGAGGCCCACGCGGTGCTGCGGGAAGAGATCGTCTCGCTGTGGCAATCGGACGAGACGCGGCTGCGCCAGCCGTCGGTGTTGGACGAGGTGCGCAACGGGCTGTACTTCTTCGATGAGGTGCTGTTCGACCTGGCGCCCGCCCTCCACCGCCGGCTGGAAGCCGCGCTGGCCGAAAGCTACCCCGGCCACCCGTTCCGCATCCCCCGCTTCCTGCAGTTCGGCTCGTGGATCGGCGGCGACCGGGACGGCAACCCGTTCGTGACCCCGGCCGTGACCGAAGAAACGCTGCGGGAGCACAAGGCGCTGGCGCTGCGCCTCTATCAGCGCAGCCTGGATCGCATGCACGGCCACCTGAGCACGTCGGCGCGCTACGGCGTCTCGGCCGAGCTCCAGGCCAGCATCGAAGCCGACGCCGCGTTGTTCCCGGACGAGGCCGCCAGCGTAGCCGCGCGCTATCCCGTGCAGCCCTACCGCCACAAGCTCTCCTTCATCTACCGCAAGCTGGGCGCGACAGCCGAGGCCAACCGCCGGCCGTGGCGAGCCGATCACCTGCCGCTGCCCGGCGCCTACCGCGACGCGGCTGAGTTCATCGCCGACCTGCGCCTGATCCAGGACAGCCTGCGCCAGCACCGGGGCGAGCGCCTGGCCGAGGGCCGCCTGGGCGCCATCATCCAGCAGGCCGAGCTCTTCGGCTTCCACCTGGCAACGCTGGACATCCGTCAGCACGCCGAACGCCACACCCGCGCAGTGGCCGAGATCTTCGCGCGCTACGGCCTGGCCGAGGACTACGCGGGGCTGCCCGAGGCCGAAAAGGCCCGCCTGCTGACCGCCGAGCTAATGAGCGCCCGGCCCCTGGCGCACGCCCGGCTCGATTTCAGCCCGGAGACGAACGAGACACTGGAAGTGTTCCGCCTGATCCGCCGCGGCCACGAGCGGGTGGGGCCGGAGGCCGTTCAGAACGCCATCATCAGCATGACCTCGAGCGCCAGCGATGTGCTGGCCGTGCTGCTGATGGCGAAAGACGCCGGGGTGGATGCCGCGCTGAACATCGTGCCGCTCTTCGAGACCCTGGCCGACCTCCGGGCCGCGCCGGGGATCATGGACGCGCTGTTCGCCAACCCGGCCTACGCCGCACACCTGGCGCGCCGCGGGCACAACCAGCAGATCATGCTGGGGTACAGCGACTCCAACAAGGACACCGGCTACGTCACCGCCACGTGGGAGCTGCGCCGAGCGCAGCAAGCGCTGCCCGCGGTCTGCGCGGCGCACGGCGTCCGGCTGACCCTGTTCCACGGCCGCGGGGGCAGCATCGGTCGCGGGGGCGGGCCGACCAACCGGGCCATCCTGGCCCAGCCGGCCGAATCGCTGCGCGGCCGCATCCGCCTGACCGAGCAAGGGGAGACCATCACCAACCGCTACGCCAACCGGGAACTGGCGCAGCGCCACCTGGAGCAGATCATCCACGCGGTGCTGATCCGCAGCCTGAGCAGCTCACAGATTCAAGCTCAGAGGGGGTCTGTCCCTAAGGGAGGCTTCGCGCTGACCCCCGACCGCCGGTCGCAGACCGGCTTGGAACATCAAAACGGTGCCCCACTGGACCAGGCGTCGGAGGAGGCGACCCCATCGGCGCGCAACACGCGCTGGGAAGCGACCATGGACGCGCTCTCGGCCGAGGCGCGGGCGGCGTACCGGGGCTTCGTCCACGACAACCCGGCGCTGCTGCGCTACTTCCAGGACGCGACCCCCATTGACGCCATCGGCCGGCTCAACATCGGCAGCCGGCCGGCGCGGCGCCGCGCGACCGCCAGCATTGATGACCTGCGCGCCATCCCCTGGGTGTTCGCGTGGGCGCAAAGCCGGGCCGGGCTGCCGGGCTGGTACGGCCTGGGGACCGCGCTGGCCGCCTGGGCCGGGGACGATGCGGGCCGCTGGGCCGAGTTGGCCGAAATGTATCGCGAGTGGCCCTTCTTCCGGGTGTCGATTGACAACGCGCAGCTCTCCTTGCGCCAGGCCGACCTGCCCATCGCCGAGGTCTACGCCGGCCTGGCCGACCCGGAGACGCGGGCCGCGGTCTATCCCGCGCTGGCGGCCGAGTATCGTCGGGCCGAGGCCGCCATCCTGCGCATCACCGGCAATCTCGATCTATTGGACGGCGAGCCGTGGCTGCAACGTTCGATCCAACTGCG
>DAOUAT010000226.1:0-7863 GCA_034433275.1 Anaerolineae bacterium | reverse complement strand
ACCCAGGCCTGATCCTCTTCTGGCGTGTCCCAGTGCTTGGCTAGGGAGCGCACGGCCAGACGTCCCCACAAGCGCTCTTCAAGCGTTGTCTGGTTATTCATCTGCTCACTCTTTTGCCGGCTCTAAGGCTGCGAGGGCCTTCTTCAATGTCTCACGATCCTTCGAATTGTATAGATCCGGGCCGAGGACCGGTAGCGGGAGCGGCTCGTTGAGCTGATCCTTGCGATACCAGGGCGCGGTCTTCACCGATTGAGTGAAGACCTTTTCATGGACCTTCATCACGCCGTAGAGGATCGCTTCCGGAGTGGGAGGACAACCGGGCACGTAGACGTCCACCGGGATGAACTTGTCAATGCCTGAAACCACGTTGTAGCCCTCTTTGAACGGCCCGCCCGATGTCGCGCACGCGCCCACGGCCAGCACATACTTCGGCTCAGCCATCTGATTGTACAGGCGCACGATGTTGGGCGCCATCTTCTTGGTGACGGTGCCGGAGACAAACATTAGATCGGCTTGGCGGGGCGAAGCGCGGATGATCTCCATGCCGAAGCGGCTGAGGTCGAAGCGCGAGGCCATCATCGCCATGAATTCAATGGCGCAACAGGCCAGCCCAAACGCCATGGGCCACATGGAGCGCACCCGACCCCAGTTGTAGATGTTGTCTATCGTGGTCAGGAAGACGTTTTTCTTGAGTTCTTCGGCGAGTTCCGGTTCGTCAATCTTCATGGGCACATCCTCGTGGTGCGTGTTACGTGGTGCGTGTTGCGGCCTCGCAGTATGCAGCATGCAGTACGAAGCACATGATCTCAATCGGACTGCAAAAAGCCGGTTCTTGATTTCTGCTTCTTGTCAACGCGGCCGAGCACGTACACGGTCGCGTCGGGGCGTTGACCGATGCTGACCACGCGCCAACCATCGGCCAACAGCTGGTTTACGGCTTCGATCTCATCATCGTTGTACACGGTTACCTGCTTCAGCTGGCGGAAGCCAGGCTCATCAGGTGAAACGGCGGGTGTGAGCACATCGGGCATATGGACTCCCATTCAGCTCAGGCAGCTGGGGGCTAGACTATCAGGCTGTACCTGGGTGTTTGAGCTTACTCACTGGCAGGCGAGGTTCGGCTTGCGCTACGGAGCGCATTCTACACCAGAAAAGAGGCTCTGGCAAGTGTGAAATGGCCGCGCGTGATGGGCAGCGCGCGCGATAAGCCATGCGGGTTATTGCTTTTCTGGGGTTTCTATGTATGATTGGAGACACAGAGAACTGGTAGATGAAAACAAGCGGCAGCGCGGCGCACGTGCGCCAACGGATTTCTAGCCTGATCGTCCTGGTGCTGATGCTCCAGCTCACCGGGATTGCTCTCGTTTTCGCCGCGCCGCCCACGCCGGTGATCACGACCCCCACACCCCAACCCACACCTACGCCGAAAGTCTTGAGCTTACAAGAACGTCTTCTGTTGACCCCTGAGGCCGAGCGGCGCGGCGGGTTCATCTTCCTTCCGCTGGTATCCAGTGGCGCCCATGCGGGCATAGATATCAACGAAGCCGCGTTCAGCTACGTGGTGCAGCCCGATGACACCCTCTGGGCGCTGGCGTTAGATTTCGGCCGCGACCTCGACACCATGTCATGTGTTACGACCCCGCTGGGGGCAGACGCTGAGACCCTGATGCCCGGCCAGACCATCATCGTGCCCGCCCTGGCCGATCTGTGTTACACCGTGCGACCGGGCGATACGCTATCCAGTATTGCGGCGCAGCACGACCTGGTGGTGAAGGATATCGTGGCTGTGACGTGGAATGGTTTCACAACCCAGCCGTACACAGTCCTCCCGCGCCAGCGTGTGCTTCTACCTGGCGCCCGCACCGGTGCAGCGCCACGGCTTGATCGCGCTACCGTCAATAAACCGTCTGATCGCTGGGCCGCAACAGAGTATGCCGATTGGCCTTACGGCGACGGTCAGTTCATCTGGCCGGTGCGGGGCCCTATCTCGCAAGGCGCACGGCCCGGCCACACGGCGCTGGATATCGTCGTGCCGGCCAGCACGCCCGTGCGCGCCGCCGACCGCGGCACGGTGATCCTGGCCGGCTGGAACCCGTCCGGCTACGGGTTCCGGGTGGTCATTGACCACGGCACCGACTACGTGACCCTCTACGCCCACCTCAGCGATATTTATGTCGAGAAAGGCCAGGTGGTGGGCAAGGGCCAGGTGATCGGCGCCAGCGGCGCGAACGGCAACATCACAGGCCCACACCTCCACTTCGAGATCCGCGATTACGGCCGCCTGGTTGACCCGCTGCGGCTGCTGCCGTAAACACATTCCCCCACTGAGTCCAGAGTTGTAATGCGAGCAACCGGCTAAAGCCTCGATTCCGGATACGCTGCGACTTTAGCTCGGCGCGTCTTCGCCCATACACAGGCAAACCATCCGCATGATGTGCAGCTCGTCCCACGGGATCGCCTCGCCCAGCGCCTCGAACACGGGGCGGAGCTGCGCTGTGCCGTGCTCGACGAAGGCGGCCAGCACGCGGGCCTGATCCGCCTCGCTCAGCGCCGACAACTCGCGCAGGCGATCCGGCGGGAAGCGCTGGCCGGCCCACACGCACCGTCCCAGGTGCTGCACGATGGTGCCCCGCGTGACCCCGAACATGCCCTGGATCTCCGGGACCGAGTGGCCGGCCGTGAACAGTGCGCCCACCTCCTCGAAGCGCCGCCGCTGTCCCGGCTCCGATAACGATGGCGCGTCCGCTGGCCGCGGCCGCTCGGCAAGGTCGTGCTCGGCGCAGTAGGCCCGGAGCGCGGCCAGGAACGGCTCGCCGTACTGCGCCAGCTTGCGCTGCCCGACGCCGTGGACGGCCAGCAGGCTTTGGGGCGATTGGGGGAAGTAGGTCGCCATCTCAGCCAGCGACCGGTCGGAGAAGACCACGTAGGGCGGCAGGTCGGCTGCCTCGGCCAGCTCGCGGCGCAAAGTGCGCAGGCGGGCAAAGAGCGCCTGGTCGTAGGCGGTCTCGGGCGTGATTGCGGCCGCGGCCCGCCGCGCCTCCGGGGTCACGAAGACCTGCGCTCCATCCAGGGCCGCCTGCCCTTTCGCCGTGAGCCGCAGCCCACCGTGGCCCATATCCTGCTCCAGCAATCCCTGGCGGATGAACTGCTCGGCCAGGCGCCGCCACTGCGCCTCGGAGTGCTCTTGCCCTGCGCCGTAATCCGCAATCTGGTCGTGCCGCCAGCGCCGCACCTCGGCCGCGCGGGAGCCGCGCAGCACCCGCACGACGTGCATCACGCCGAACCTCTGGCCGGTCCGCCCCACGCAGGCCAGGAACTTGCGCGCCGCCGCGGTGGCATCCACCTGTGCGGCCGATCCCTTCGCTGTCAGGCAGTTATCGCAAAAGCCGCACGCCTCGGCCGCCGGTTCCTCGCCGAAGTAGGTCAACAGCGGCACGCGGCGGCAATCGGACGCCTCTGCGTAGCGCAGCATGGCCTGGAGGCGCGCGTGGCGGCCGGGACGCTCATGGGGCGCGCCCTCTTCGATGAGTTGGTAACGCACGGCCAGATCCCTGCGGCTGAACAGCAGCAGGCAGTCGGCGCGCAGCCCGTCTCGCCCGGAGCGGCCGATCTCCTGGTAGTACTGCTCCAGGCTCTCCGGCAGGTTGTAGTGCAGCACGTACCGCACGTTGGATTTGTTGATGCCCATGCCGAACGCGATGGTGGCGACGATGATCGGCGCCTTGTCGCGCGCGAACAAGTCCTGGTGGCGCTGGCGGTCCACGCTGTCGAGGCCCGCGTGATAGGGCAGCGCGGGCCAGCCGTTGGCGGTGAGCTGCTCTGCCAACTCGTCCACCTGCTTCCGGGTGCTGCAATAGATGATGCCTGACTGGTCAGGGTGCTGCTGCAGGAAGGCTGTGACCTGGGCGAACCCGCGGGTGCGCGGGAGGACTTGCAGAAACAAATTCTCCCGATTGTAGCTGGCGACGAAGGTGTCCTCCGCCCGGAAACCGAGGGTGGCCTTGATGTCCTCCTGGACGCGGGCCGTGGCGGTGGCGGTGAAGGCGACGCACACGGCGGCCGGGTAGCGTTCACGTACGGGGCGGAGCCGGCGATATTCGGGCCGGAAGTCGTGGCCCCACTGCGAGATGCAGTGCGCCTCGTCAATGGCCAGGCACGCCACCGATGCCTGATCCAGCAGCACCAGCGTCTCCGGCCGCAGCAGCGTTTCGGGCGAAGTGTAGAGCAGCTTGATCTCGCCGGAGCGGACGCGGTTGGCTGTTCGCACGTAGTCCTGGTAGTCCAACGTGCTGTTCAGGAAGACCGCGGGCACGCCGAGCTCGTGCAACTGCGTCACCTGGTCCTGCATCAGCGCGATCAGCGGCGAGATCACCACGGTGAGGCCAGCGAACAGCAGGGCAGGCAGCTGGTAACACAGCGACTTCCCGGAGCCGGTGGGCATCACGCCCAACGTGTCGCGACGAGCCAGGATGTTGGCGACGATCTCGGCCTGAAGCGGCCGGAACGCATCGTAGCCGAAGATGGTTTTGAGCAGTTGACGCGCGGCTGTCAGGTCGGGAGCTGGCGACCTACCCCCCGGCCCCCTCCCTGCGAGGGAAGGGGAGGGTGGCGCACTCTCGTCATCTGGCCTGTAAGCACCGACCGCCGACGGCTGACCGCTGACGGCAACCGCCGTTTGGCCTGCAGAGGCCGTGGTGTCACGCTCGACAGGGGGAACTGACCAGGAAGTGGGACGCGGACTACGCGGAGGACGCGGATGGAATCTGAGCTTGTCCGCGTTGTCTGCGGTATCCGCGTCGTCCGCGTTCCGGTTTTCGTCTCCGCTTGTGTCGCCCGAGACATGGGCCGCTGCTTTTGAAATGGGGCTGTACTGCAATCCGCTGGATTGCGCTTGGCGGTGCGGCCACAATCCGGCGGATTGTGCTACATTTCCGCGCGCTGTAGTGCCGCACCCGGCATGTAAAACTGCGCTGGACGCTGACCGCATTGGCACTGCCCCCTTGGGCAGGAACCAGCCGGAGAGTTGGACGTAGCAGCGGAGCTCCGCGGTCTCGTCGCCGTCGGGCCGCCACCAGTGGGCCAGCGACACCCGCACCAGCGTGTTTGTTGGGATCTCTGCGATGGGTTCCTGGAATCCGACGAAGGCCAGGGTGCGACCATCATCTGAAACAGGGTAGCGGTAGCGGATGCGCTTGCCTTCATCCACCCGGTGCAGCGGCCGGTCGGGCCGCCAGAAGACGGTGCTGTACGGTGGGATGCCCGTGCGTTGCGCGATGTACAGCGCGCCGGACCGCGCAGTCTGCGCCAGCCCCTCGTAGAGGACTTCGGGCCTGCCGGCCAGGGGTGGCATGTGGGTTTCGATGAAGGGGACGGGGTCGGTCATCGGGCCAAGCCGGCGCCTGGCCCGGACGATGACATTTTCGACATGAGGCGGGACCACGTGGTCGGCGGGCGCCGCGTCCACCTCCCACACCTCGCCGACCGTGTACTCCAGGCCGGCATGTTCGTTGTAGGCCGCGTCCGCCGCGATCAGACGAACGCTGCGGCCCTCGAAGGTGATCCCGCCGATGCAGGCGCCGCTCCCCTGGCGGGTCTTGGCAACGATCAGGACGCGCATGGGTTCTCCTCCCGATAAACAGTAGGGGCGGGTTTTCCCGCGGTGAGAGCAAGCCCACCGGATAACGGCATCGCCAACAGTAACCACAGGGAAGCCTCCTGAGCGGAGCACGGCGGCACTCTGGCCGTGCGTAGTCGAAGGCTGCGGCCCTGCGCCACACCGCGTTGGTGCGAGGTAAGGGCGGGTTCCCGCGGTGAACACCAGTCTGCCGGGCATGGCAGACGCGTGGTGATGGGAAATTCACTGTCAACGCGGAGAAACCCGCCCCTACACTCTATGGGGACCGGGCCGGGGGAGTAGCGCGGTCGGGATGTTTTCGGTATGGCGCTATGGTAGCAGATGGCGCACGGTGATGTCAAGATCGCGCGCCAGGCGATCGGCCAGCAGGCCGCGGTGGCACGCGGCCGGCTCGCGTTCCACGCAGAACAGGGCGATCACTTGTGCGCCAGGGGCGAGATCGGCCAGGAACACGGCGCTGTCGAAGCCGTCCAGTCGTTCGCGGCAGTAGGCGTCCACGAACGCGGGGCTGAGGCTGCCCCGCTGGCGCTTGGCCGTGTGACCGGCCTGGTCGGCCGCGTGCTGCGCGGCGCGCGTCTCGGCGTCCGGCGCCAGGTCGGGCCGGTGCAGGTAGCGGATGCCCAGCTCGGCCAGGCGGGCCTGGAGGCGCTGGCTGTTGGCGAACGCGTACTCGCGGCCGCGCACCCCGCGGCGGGCGCGCAAGTCGCAGAAGGTGTCCACGCCGGCCGCGACCAGGGCCGCGAAGAACCGCTCCGCATCCCAGCCATACGCGCCGATGGTGACGAAGGTGGGGCGGGGCAGTTGTCCAGGCAAGGCCGCAGCCCTCGACTGATTGCCATTCGTTAAGGTTGTTGGCTTGTAGACCCGCTCAGGATGCTGGCTCGTCTTCAGGACCGATTGTGTGTGCACGTCGCCAGCCTCAAGCATCGTCTTCTGCTGCTGCCCGTTGAGCCGGTGTCTCGGCCTGATACCGCTTGCGCGAGGTGAAATCGTGGTCGCCGAACAGGCTGAGCTGGCCGTCGGTCAGGCCGGCGACGACCTCGTCCTGGGTGCGCAGCGCGTCGTGCTCGTCAATGTGCAGCACCGGGATGCCCAGCTCGACCAGCGACGGGCCGATCAGCTTGCTGCGGTGGCACTCTTCGGGCTTGCCCTCGCTGCACAGCAGCGCGACCCGCAACCCCTTGGCGAACGCGGCCTGCACCCGCGCGATCTCGGCGCGGTAGAACGCCTTCTCCTTGACCAGAGCGTAAACTACCTTGTCATCCACATAGCACGCGCGATCCGCCGGCCGGCCGCCGAGCTGGTCGCCCAGGTACAGGTAGCGGATGCCGTGCCCGCGCAGGCCGGCCGCCAGCGCGTCTTTGGAGAATTCCGGCTTGAACCGGGAGTAGGGGGCCGAGCGGATGTCGAGCACGTACGCGATGCCGTGCGCCTGCAGGACGCGCACCACGTCATCCAGCGACCGGCTGCCGTAGCCGATGGTGTAGACCGCGTGGGGCAGATGGCGATCGGCCAGGTTGGGGGTCTGCGTCATAGTCATGGGTGGATTTTAGCGCGTTGGGCGGGAAGGTGCAAAAACAGCGGTCTGGCAGGCGTGTGGGGATAAGGAGTGGGTTGCGCAGCCAAAAACACATACCTGATCCACGTCATACCACATTGGCACGCGCTGTGCTATCCTGCGCAGCAGGTGAGCCTTGACCCAAGCTTGAGCCACCTGGCGACCTGCTCCCCCCCGCACTGAGGTCAAGCCATGGCCCCCGTTGTTGCGCGTCTAGCCGAGGAGGTCGCCATGGCCCGCCGTGTCCCGTCCTGGTTGCCGTTGGTTGTCGTCGTATGCCTGATCGTGCAGAGCGCACTGCCAGCCCTGCCCGCTCCTGTCCTCCCCGTTGCTTGGGCGGCTGAAGCCGCACCGTGGCCAACCCCAACCGCGTTAGCGGACCCACATCCACCCGCGCCGGCCCGCGCACCTGCGGTGCATGCCACCTTTTTGCCTCTGCTACTCGTGGCCCCGTCCGTTGCGCCGGAAGTGACGGCCGATCGGCCGCCGGCGGCCGCGCCGGCCTCATCGGCGGCGGCGACACAGGACTTGCGATTGACCTTCAGCGCGGCGCCGTGCTGGGCCGAGCCGGGGGAGGTGGTGACCTTCACGGTCACGGCCATGAACCCGCGCCGCACAGCGCTCGCCGGTCTGACGCTAACCACCACGTTACCGGCCGGACTGGTGTACG
>DAOUAT010000225.1:0-3487 GCA_034433275.1 Anaerolineae bacterium | reverse complement strand
CGTGGGTGGCTCCGTCGTTGGGCTGGCGGTCGGAGTCGGCGTGGCGGTGGGCGGCACCCACGTGCCCGTGGGTGTGGGCGACGGCGTCCAGGTGATGGTGGCGGTGGCTGATGCGGTCGCCGTGGGTGTGGTGGTGAGCGGAACGAAGGTGTTCGTGGGCGTCCTCGTCGGCGACGCGATGGCGGTCGCGCTGGGCGTCGGTGTCCGGGAAGTGGTGGGCGATGCCGTGGGACTCGCCGTGGCAGTAGATGTGGCCGTGCGCGTCGCTGTAGCAGTCTGTGCGCCTGTTGCGGTGGAGGTTGGTGTAACGGTTATTGTTGGTGTCGCGGTCCTCGTTGGGGTCTGCGTCGCAGTGGGGGTCGGCGTTTGCGTTGCAGTCCTGGTGGCTGTTGGCGTCACGGTTGGGGTTGGCGTGCGCGTTGGCGTCCACGTCGCAGTTACAGTGGCTGTGGGCGTGCGCGTCAACGTGGGGGTGGCTGTCGGCTGGGCCACGACCACCGCGGCAACCCCGGATTGCGGCGGCACGCTGAAGTTGCTGCCAGAGGCCGAGACGCTGCTGGTGTATGTGCCGCCGGCGCTGGCTGCGTTCGCCTGGAACCTGATGGTGAGCTGGCTGGACGCATAGGGGTACGATTTGTCCAACGCCAGCACGCTGTTGTATTGGGCGTGCCGGCTGTTATCCCGCTCCACCCAATTCCACGTGTTCCACGCGCCTTGTGGATCGGAGAGCTGGTAGGGCGCCACGCCTATCAGCTCGGGCCAGGCGCGCCAGTAGTATTGGTAGGCGCGGCTCATATAGTCAGCGCGGTTGGTTTCGTTGATCGCGGGGTAGCGCTTGTCGTATTGATAATAAAGCTGATAACCGGTTTCGCTGAGGAAGATGGGAACCGTGGGCCGGCCGTAGTCTTCCAATACCTGCACCTCAGGCACGTAACTGTCAATGGTCATGTTGCTGGCGACGGCCTGGCCGCGGTGGATGTTCAGCTCAGGTGGGTAGTTGCCTGGATAGGCGTGCGCAGCCCAGATATCGAACGCCCAGCGGCTGTTGGGCACGTTGTTGAACATAGTGCGCATGAAAGTGGTCGGCGCGATGTTGCCACCGGGCGAGAGGGGTCCGTTCAGGATCACGATCCGTGCATCGCCGCCAACCATGGTGCGGATCGCGCCCGCGGTCTGTTCCAGGAACTGCCCATACTCGGTGGCGTTGGCTGCGCCGCCCCATTCGATGTTGAGATTAGGCTCGTTCCAGATCTGGATGTAGAGCTTTTCGCTGCCGCGGCGGGGCAGCTTGGCGACGACGCGCGCGAAGGCCTGGGCAATATCACTGTAATTGCCGGGCCAGTTGGCCGGTGGTTTTTCCCAGACCGTGCCACTGTGTACGCCCGCCAGGCGGATGACCGGGCGCAGGCCGCGATCGTAGGCCGCGTTGACGTAGTCCACCCAGCACGGCAGCGGATCGTTGGTGGCCACGGTGATGCCGTAGAAGAGCTGTTTGGCGAAGGCGTGATACCCCATCAGGGTGCGCGTGTGATCGAGCTGCCAGCCGATGTAGCCGATATCGCAGCTCTCTTGCACCATCGTGTTGATGCCGTAGAAGGAGTCGCCCCGGCGCGCGGGAAGTGCGAAGTTGCTCCAGATTAGCGTTTGGCCGGAAATACTGGGATTGGCACTGTTGACCTCGATTCCGTCGCGATAGATGCGCGTTGTGCCGGCAAGGTAAGTGAACCCGGCCGGCAGCGTGTGGGCCAGCGCGACCCCCGTGCCGGCCTCGTCGCCGGAATTGGTGAGGACATCGCTGTAGGTGACGGTTCCGCCGGCCGCGACCGAGCTGGGGCTGACGCTGGCGCTGAGCGAAACCACCGGCCACGGCACAGTCTCAGGTGCGGCCGGCCCATCTGGTGCTGCGCGCACGAGCGCATCCGTGCTGGCGGAGGGCGCCAGCAGCGCTAGGATGGTGATCAAGAAGATGAGCGGGCGACCTGAGTGACGCAACAGCAGCCTCCATAGTGTACATGACTCGGTATGGGCCGGTCCAATTCTGTAGTTGAATTATTAGACGCACAAGTGGCCGTTGCGTCGCGCTAGATTGCAAATCAACAGAGATCTACAACTGAAACCGCACCGTCTTGATCTCGAACGGCCGGAAGTCCAGGACGACCGCGCCGTCGGTGAGCTCGAGGTCGCCGCCATCCGCATCTTCGACCAGGTTGGTCAACGTTGCGGCTGCAACGGGCAGGGTCGTCGTGAGCGTGCAGCGCGTAGCGGTGCGCACAGCCTCGTAGAGACGCACGATCACAGCGCCGGAGCCGGCCTCTGCGGGCTTGACCGTCTCGATGACCACGTTGGCCGCGTCCACGCTGAAAAGCGAACGGGCAGGCTCGGCGGCCGTGCCGGGGACGACCAGCGGCGGTGCGTTGAGATCGTAGGCTTCGCGCACCACGCCGCTCTCCAGCAGGCTCCCGTTCCAGGTGTAGAGCGCGTAGGTGAAGATCTGGCTGCCCCGGTCGGCGGTCATGTCGGGGGCCATGGGCGCGCGCAGCAGGGTCAGGTTGATGCTATTGCCCCGCACACTGAGGCCATATTTGCAGTCGTTGAGCACCGCGGCGCCCCGGCCTTCTTCGGCCAGCGCGGTCCACTTGTGGTTGCTTACCTCGAACCGGTCGGCGTCGTAGGGCCGCGAGCGGTGGGTGGGCCGGCGCAGATGGCCGAACTGGATCTCGGAAATCGCTTCGGCCGCGTGGATCGCCACCGGGAAGGCGACCTTGAGCAGTTTGTGGCGCTCTTGCCAGTCCACCGTGGTGGCGAAATCGAGCCGCCGGCTGCCGCGGCGAAGGCTGATGACTTGCTCGACCGTGGAGTGGTGCAACGCGCGGCGCAGGCGCACGCTGGCGACCAGGGGGCCGGCCGCGGCCAGGGCGATCTCGGCCGGCTCATCGGTCGGCACGGGCTGCAGCTCGGCCGTGCTATCCAGATCCCAGGCGTCCCAGTTGCCGGGCACATCCTTGAACAGGCACAGGCGGTTGCCGGGGCCGGCCAGCAGCTCGCGGCCGGTTTCCTTGTCCCACAAACTCACCAGTTGCCCCTGGCGGTCGAACCGGCCGGCCAGCAGCTCGTTCTCCAGGGTGAAGCCGTCTGCAGTGACGGCCGCACGGGCCGCCGGGCCGCCCGTCGCTTCAGCGGTCGCTTCGGGCACAACGGCCCAGCCGCACGCGGGAAGGGCCACCTCGACCGGGCCGCTATCGGTCTCCACCAGCACGGTGCGCGGCCAGGAAAGGGAGTTGAAGGCCGTACACCCTCCGTCCGCTGCGCTGATGCTCCCGGCCGCGGCGCGGGCCAGGTCCTCGGCCGCCGCGATGGCTTGCGCGTGGAGCGCCTCGGCCTCTTCGTACACGCGGTGGATGGAGGAGCCGGGCAGGATGTCGTGGAACTGGTTCAGCAGCACGTTTTGCCACGCCGGCCACAGGGCGCGCGGGGTGAACTCGAAGCC
>DAOUAT010000224.1:0-5600 GCA_034433275.1 Anaerolineae bacterium | reverse complement strand
CCGGTTACCGGCAGCCGCGACATGATCTTTCGTCTGTATCTGGACCCGAGCTGCATTACCCAGACCGGCGCCGATATCGTGAAGGCCGGCGTCCCGGTCAGCAGCGGCTTCTTCACCGTCTACCTGGAAGTGCCCCATGCGACCTTCACCGGCCGCGGGTTGTGGCTGCGCGCGTTTGTGGGCGGCGCCGGCCTGGGCTGCCAGGCGATCTTGCCCGCGCCCTATGCCCTTTCGCTGCGGCCAGGAGCCGCCATCGAGAGCTATGAAACCGGCCCTGTCTTGAAGGTCAGCAATACCGACGTCGGCGACGGCATCCAGGGCTGGACGACGAGCGGCTATGCCGGTGTGTATGGTCAGAGCGACGCTCACTACGGCGTCTGGGGCCAGGGCCGTTACGGCGTCTTCGGGCTGACCTTCGCAGCTAACGGGACGGGCGTGCGGGGCCGGTCAGGCGTCACGTCGGGGGCTGGCTACGGGGTCTACGGTGAGTCGAACTCGGCCGGCGGTTATGCGGGCTACTTCCAGAATACAGCGGGTGGGGCCGATATCCGCGCGGCCGGTTCTGGCATCATCCAGAGCGTTGCTGAGACGCGCCTGGCGCTCACGCCGTTCGAGATCGAGGCGACCAGCGAGCTTGCCAATAACCTGAACCTCCGGTTCCTGCACCACTGGTTGGGGTATAACCAGATCACCACCACCTCGGCGCCGGGCAGCCACACGGTCTACCTGCCGACTCCCGTGCCGACCCTGCTGTTCGGCACGGCCACGAAGCTCAAGGGCCTGGAAGTCTGTTACAAGACGGCCAACGCCGCCTCTTACATTGACAGCACCAAGGTCTATACCACCAACGGCGCCGGCAGCCGGCTTGAGTTGCTGACCAGCGACACCAACCGCAGCGCAACAGCGTTTACCTGCTACACCGTCACCGCGGCCGCGCCCCCCGTTATCTCCGGGCCGCTGATGGTCTGGCTCAATATCTGGTTCGCGGGCGCGGGCGATAGTCACGCGATCGCTGTCGAGCGGGTGACCGCCATCCTGACCGAATAGGAGGTTGCCATGAAACGGCGCGCCATGCTCCTGGCCATGGTGGCCTGCCTGGTTTTGACTCTGGCAGCTTCGGCCGGTGGGAGCACAGACCTCTCGTGGAACGTGATTGCTTCAGGCGGCGGTTATGGGGAGTCGAGGACCCATTCGTTGGACGGTTCCATCGGCCAAGCGGTCTCCGGCGTGGCGGCGTTCGGCGTTTCCGGCCTGTGCAGCGGGTTCTGGTGTTCCGCTGCACCGTCTGGGTCGCGACTGAGTTATCTGCCCCTGGTGCTGCGCTGACGAAGAGGCTCAGCTACTACATCTCGGAGGCAAGGAAGCACATGCCCGATCCCATAGAAGTGTTGAAGCGCGTCATGGTCATCGCCGCGCACCCGGACGACCCCGAGTTCGGCTGCGCGGGGACCGTCGTCAAATGGGCCCAGGCCGGCAAACAGATCACCTACGTGCTGCTGACCAGCGGCGACAAGGGCAGCCATGATCCCGACCTGCGCCCCGGCCGCCTGGCCGCGCGGCGCGAGAGCGAGCAGCGCGCCGCCGCAGCCGAGCTGGGCGTGTCCGGAGTCATTTTCCTGCGCCACCCCGACGGCGTGCTGGAGAACACGCTGGAGCTGCGCCGCGAGCTGGCCGCGGTGATCCGGGAGCACAAGCCGCACATCCTGGTGACCATTGACCCCTGGCGGCACTATCAACTCCACCCCGACCACCGGGCGGCCGGCCAGGCCGCGCTGGACGCGCTCTACGCGGCCCGCGAGTGGTACATCTTCCCGGAGCAGTTGGTGGAGGGGGTGGAGCCGTGGCGGGTGCGGGAGGCGTATCTTTTTTGGACTGACAACCCCGACTATTGGGAAGACATCGCCTGCTGCATGGAGGCGCGCATCGCCGCGCTGCTGCGTCATGCCAGCCAGGTGGGCGCCGAGCCCGAGAAGCTGGCCGAGCGCATCCGCCAGCGCGCGGGCGAGGCCGGCGAAAAGCCCGGCTTCACCTTCGCCGAGGCGTTCAAACGGGTTCAGTTTTGATGGCTGGTTCTGCAAGAAAGTCTGGAGTGGAGGCTTCAGCCGGTTGCACTGCTCTGAAAATGAGCAAGCAGCCTGAGCGGGTCTGCAAGCCAGAACACTTAACGAAGGCTGTCCAGTCGAAGGATGCGGCCTTGCCTGGCCGATCGCTCCTATTGCTCCTATTGTGCGTCGTGCTGGTGGGGCTGGCGCAGCCCGCGGCCGCGCTGGCCGACCGGCCCGACCCGCGCTTCGGCATCGTGGAGGCGTTCGTGAACGCGGCCGCGGCGGCCGAGGCGGGCGCAGGCTACACGCGCATCGTGCTGCGCTGGGATGTGATCCAGCCGGCCGGGCCGGACGACTGGAAGCCGGCCAACGTGCCCGACCCCTTCGTCGCGGCTGAGCTGGCCGCGGGCCGGCAGGTGATGGCGGTGCTCATCGGCACGCCGGCCTGGGCCGCGCTCAACCCGGAAGATGGCGCCGGCGCCGTGCCGAACATGGACGCGTGGGCCGCGTTCACCCGGCGCATGGCGCAGCACTACCGCGGCCGCATCGCGCACTGGGTCATCTGGAATGAACCGGATGTGTGGGAGGCGGGGCATCCCGGTCACACCTGGGCCGGGAGCGTCGAGGATTACCACCGCCTGATGAAAACCGCTTATCTCAGCATCAAATCGGTTGACCCGGATGTGCAGGTGGCGCTGGCCGGGCTGACCTACTTTTGGGATTGGACGCACGGCCGGCGGCAGTACCTGGACCGCCTGCTGGAGGTCAGCGCGGCCGACCCGGAGGCTGCTGCGCTCGGCGGCGCCTTCGACGCGGTGGTCTATCACCTGTACTTCAACCCGCGCCAGACGCCGGAGGTGCTGGCCGAGGCGCGGGCCACCCTGGCGCGCTACGGGCTGGCGGGCAAGGCGTTGTGGGTCAACGAGACCAACGCGCCCCCGTCCACCGACCCGCAAGAGCCGCCCTGGTCGCCGGCGCGCTACACCATCACCCTGGAGGAGCAGGCCGCGTTCGTGATCCAGGAGTTCAGCCTGGCGTTTGCGGCCGGGGCGGGCCGCGTGGGGTTCTACAAGCTGCGCAACACAGCGGATCACCCGGAGTCCATCGAGCCTTACGGCCTGCTGCGTGCGGATGATAGCCCGCGGCCCGCGTTCACCGCTTACCGCGTGCTGACGACCTACCTGGCCGGCTTCCGCTCGGCGCGGCGGGAGCGGCAGGGGGACGTGGAGGCCGTCACCTTCGACCGGGGCGACGCCACCGTGACGGTGCTGTGGACATGGGGCGCGCGGCCGGCGCGCGCCAGTGTGCGTGCAGTGGCGCCCGCGGGCGAGCTGGCCGACGAGCGCGGAAACGTCCGGCCCATCGCCGCGGTTGGCGGGGTCTATATCGTGGACCTGCCGGCCGCGACGTGCAGCAACCGGTCGCCGTGCACCATCGGCGGCGCGCCGCGGCTGCTGGTGGAGCGGGGGGCCGCGGCGGGTCGCGCCGCGTTCGTGGCGCCTGCCCCGCGGCCTACACCAACGCCGACGCCGGCGAAATCCGGCAGTTGGAAACTGCAGCCACCCTTGCGAAGTCGGCCTGTCGCCGACTGAGGCCAAGTCCACGAAGAGTCTAGCCCGGAAATAGGTGAGCATCCTGAGCGGGTTGACCAGCCAAAGTACTTAACGAAGAACGTCCAGTCGAAGGATGCGGCCTTGCGCGGAGACCCGCATCCTTCGACTGGTGACTCGCTGCCGCGGGAGTGCTTTCGTTAACCCGCTCAGGATGCTCTGTTCTTGCTAAGTCATGAAGGTAGCTGAGGTTAAGCCCACGAAGAGCCTGTCCTGAGCGCGTCGAAGGATGGACTTTGCAATGGTAGCCGCGACTTCAGTCGCGCGTCCGACCGTCGTGCGCCCGACCGCGTGGAACTCCTGGTCTTCGCTGACGTCTTAACCGATAGCGGACGCTGACGCAGACGCGTGTCTTATTTGGCGCACTTGTTTTTCATCGTTATGCCGCGGGGAGGAACTCATGGCAACAAACCTGACTGGCAATCAACCTCGGCCCAAATTGGGCTGGCCCATCGCGGGCAGCCTGTTGTTGATGACGCTGGCCGCAGTGTTGGTGATCGCTGCGCGGTGCAGCCTGGTGCCTGACCAGGTGACCGGGCCCACACCCACGCGCACGGCCACGGCGACGCCGCTGGTCGCGCCGGAGATCGTGCTGGCGCCGGCCCAGGGCGGACCGGGCACGCGCATCAGCGTTACCGGCCTCGGCTGGCGGCCGGGTGAGACGGTTACTATTCGCGTGCAGGAAGCGGACACGGGCCGCACCACAGCGATTGACCAGGCGTCGGCCATCGTCAGCGACCGGGGCGAGTTCGCGGTGCGCTTCTCCTACCCGCTGGATCCGGGTTGGGCGATCCGGCCCAGCATGGTGATCGTGGCCCAAGCCGCGGCCAGCGGCCAGCGCGCGACCGCGGCGTTCGCCATCATGGCCACGGCCGTGCCGACGGCCACCCCGGCGCCCATCGCCCAGGCCACGCCGACCGCGACGGCGGTTCCACCCACGGCCACGCGCGTCCCGCCGACCGCCGCACCGCCGACCGCGACCCGCGTGCCGCCGACCGCGACCGCGGTTCCGCCCACTGCGACCGCGATCCCGCCGACTGCGGTCCCGCCCACGGCCACGCCGGTGATCACTGAGTGGCGCGGGGAATACTTCAACAACCTGACCCTGGCGGGCGCACCGGCGCTGGTGCGCAACGACAGCGCGCTCGCCTTCAACTGGGGCGCGGGCGCGCCGGCCGCCGGGCTGCCCGCCGATGGCTTCTCCGCACGCTGGACGCGGACCCTGCCGTTCGACGCGGGCACCTATCGTTTCACCCTGATGGTTGATGACGGCGCGCGGCTGTGGGTTGATGGCCAGATCGTGCTGGACGAGTGGCGCGATGGGGGCCTCCGCACCGTGACCGCCGACATACCGCTGACCCAGGGCAACCGTGCCATCCGCCTCGAATACTACGAGCGCACCGGCGGGGCGCAGGTGCGCCTGGGTTGGGAGCGACCAGGCACCGGCTCATATCCAGACTGGCTGGGCCAGTATTGGGCCAACGTGAACCTGGCGGGCAGCCCGTTCCTGGTGCGCAACGATTTGGCGATAGATTTTAGCTGGGGTGCGGCCGCCCCGGCCACCGGCCTGCCGGCCGACGGCTTCTCGGCTCGTTGGAGCCGCCAGCTCACCTTCGCGGCGGGGCGCTATCGCCTGTTCGCGCAGGCCGATGACGGGGTGCGGGTGTTCGTGGACCGCGCGTTGGTGATCGACGAGTGGCGCGACGGCGCAGGCGGCCCGTACGCGGCCGACCTCCAGCTCGGCGGTTCGCACCAGATCGTGGTGGAGTACTACGAGCGCACCGGCGCCGCGCTGGTCAAGTTCTGGTGGCAGCCCATCATCCTGCCGCCGCCCGCGACCTCGACCCCGACCGCGACCTCGACCCCGACCGCGACGGCTTCGCGCACCCCCACTGCGACCGCGACGCCAACGTTGACGCCGACCGCAACCGCGACTCTGACGCCG
>DAOUAT010000223.1:0-3296 GCA_034433275.1 Anaerolineae bacterium | reverse complement strand
CCCCCTGGCCCCCTCCCTGCGAGGCACCCACCCCCTGGCCCCCTCCCTGCGAGGGAGGGGGAGCCTGCCCCCCTCTCCTTGCAGGAGAGGGGTCGGGGGAGAGGTCAGCTATCGGCGTCGCCAGCAGCGTCGCGGTCAACAGATTATCCGCCAGCCCCAGCGCCAGCTTGGCCAGCGTGTTTGCGCTCAGCGGCGCCACGATGACCAGGTCGGCCGCGGCGGCCATGTGTACGTGGGGGATCGGATCGCCGCCAGGACTCGTCCACATGTCCACTCGGGCCGGCCGGTTGCTCAGCGCGCTGAAGGTCAGCGGCGCGACGAAGCGCGTCGCGGCCTCGGTCATGATCACGTCCACCTCGGCGCCGGCCTGGGCCAGCTTGCTGCACAGGTCAGCCGCCTTGTACGCCGCGATGCCGCCGGTCACACCCAGCAGCACCCGTTTTCCGTCCAACAAGCGTTCCATGGCCCCCCTCCGGCAAATCTGCGAATGGCGAATGACGAATGACGAATGGCGATGTAAACTCTTGCAATGTCGTACCCTAACAATCTCATAAAGTCATACCCCTTCCAGCGGCAGGGGCAATTGGAAAGGCTGAATCAGCAGGCCTGCGACCGGGACGTAGCCGATCAGATTGGCTTGCGTCAGCTCGTAAGCAGGTAGTTCAGCTGCTGTTGTGCCATCAGACAAGTCGAACCGAAACGCATGCGTTGCGGGACGATAGCTGACGGCCACCGTCTGCCCCGCATAGGTTCGGCCGACTACATATAGGTGGCCGCCGATACTGGTCCCGCCGCTGGCACTGACTTGCCGAGTCCAGACCTGGCGGGCGAGCTCACGTTCAACCCGCTCCATGTTGAAGAGTTCCCACTCGACGTCCTCGCGGAAGGGGCGACCGGAGTCGCGGGCCGCCGGGTAGGCCGTCAAGGGCGGCTGCCCCTGGCAATGGGCGGCATGGCTTGGGTAGTGCTGGTTATAGCGCTGCCGGCGGCGGTCCAACAGCGCTTGCAGTTCTGGCACCGTGGCGCAGGGTTCATCTTTCCAAGCCATATCACCGACCGTCCGATGGGTGCGTTCACCTTCGGCCTGATCGGTGGGCCGTCGGCTCCGCCCCGTCACATGGGTGATGCCCAGGCCGAGCAGCCATAAACTGAAGACCGCTGGGAAATCTGCCGCCGGTGAACCCGTGTAGACGACCTCGTGGTCGGTCTGCACCTCGTCGGGCCGGCCCCATTCGGCAAACGCCTGGCGCAACACCGTTTGCACTTCGGCGAACGTCAACTTGCGCCAGCCCTTGGCCGTCGTGGTGACAAAGGCGCGGCTGGCCACGATCACCGCACTAAACTCGTCGCGAATGTTTAGGATGGTCGCTAACTCACCGCTGATGAGCTGGATCTTCTCTTGGGCGTCCGCCTGCCACCGCTGATGCGGATAATGCGCTGAGGCGAGCGGCTTTTCAGGATAATGCGTCTGCTGACGCGGCTGGACGGCTTCTGGGCACCGACGCTTGAACAACGCGGCCAAACGCGCATCGCTGGGCAGGGCCGCCGGCGCCAAGTGCAGCTGCTCGGCCAGTTCCAGTTTGACGTTGGCCGGCCCCCAATGGGGATGCGAACGCTTGAGGGCTACGGCACGCTCGCCGAACTCAGCGGGATAGCTGCTCAGCGGACCGGCAGCGGGTCGGCCACGCCGGTGGGGCTGAATCTGATCCCGACCGTAACGCCACCACTTGCGGGCTGTGGTGAGCGCACAGTGCAGTTCCGCGGCAACCTGGCGCAGCGTGGCGCCGGCCTGCTTGCGCTGCAGCAGGTACTGCTTCTCCGCTGCGGTCAGCGGCGCTCTCTTGATCATAATGGTACCTCCTGATGACTGCCAGCATGATCAAGATGGGATACGATTTTATGAGAATTGTCAAGGTACGAAATAGCGAGAGTTTACAGGCGAATGGCGAATGGCGAATGACGAAGGAACCGATCACGCAGTACGCAATACGCAATACGCAATCCGCAATCCGCAATACGCAATACGCAATACGCAATCCGCCCTACGCCATCCCCTCTTCCCACAACGGCAGATACACCGTAAACGTGCTGCCCTGGCCGGGGGCGGACGCCACGTCAATCCAGCCGCCGTGCAGCGTGACCAGCTCCCGGGCGATGGGCAGGCCCAGGCCCGCGCCCGCGACCGCCCCTTCCACGTGTACCCGGTAGAAGCGCTCGAACAGATGGGGGATCGCGTCGGCCGGGATGCCGATCCCGTTGTCAGCGACCTCGATCACGGCCCAGGCCCCCGCAGCCGAGGGCGCGGCAACCTGCGCACCGGATCTGACATCGCACGTGCAGCGGATCTGGCCGCCGGCCGGGGTGAACTTAATGGCGTTGTCCAGCAGGTTGCGCACCACCCGCTGCAGCTGCACCTCGCTGCCCAGGATGACAGGCGGCGCCTCCACCGTGAAGCTGAGTTGGTGCGATCGCTCCTCCGCCAGGGAGCGCTGCCGCGCCACCTCTTCGCCGGCCAGGCGCGCCAGGGCAATCGGAGTCTTCGCCAGGGAGATCCGGCCGCTGTCAATCCGGGACAGGGTCAGGATGTCCTCCACCAGGTTGCCCAACAGATGGGCCTGCTCGCGAATGTCGGCCAGCAACTGCCGGCGTTGGGCATCCCCCAACCGGTCATAGAAAGCATCCAGGTTGTCGCAGCTGAGCGCGATGATCGAGATGGGGGTGCGCAACTCGTGCGAGACGTTGGAGACGAATTGATCCTTCAGCCGCTCCGCCTCCTTGAGGGGCGTGATATCGCGCTGCACCCACACCGCGCCCGTCACCTGGGGCGCGGTCCGCTCATCGTGGAGCGGCGTCCCCGTCAGCGCGACCACGTACAGGCTGCCATCTTTGCGGTAGCCGATCACCTCACCCCGCCACGGCTGCCCGCTGCCGAGGGCCTGCTGCGCCTGCGGCCAGTTGTCCATGCGCGCCTGCGCCGACCACTGACGCCAGATGGGCTGCCCCAAGGTCTCGTCCCTGGAGAAACCCGTCAAGGCCTCGGTGGCAGGGTTAAAGAACAGCAGCTGGCCGTCCAGGTCGGTGACGACGACCGATTCGCCCACCGTCTCCAGGATCGCCTGGGTGCGATTGCGCTCCGTCTGCAGCTCCATCGTCCGCTCGGCCACGGCCTCTTCCAGCCCGGCCGCGCGCTCCCGGATCTCCTGATACAGCAGCACGTTCTGCAACCGCACGCCCAACAGGTCGGCGGCCGTCTCCAGGAAGCCCAGCCGGCCGGCGAAGGCATCCCGCGCGGCCGC
>DAOUAT010000222.1:0-3942 GCA_034433275.1 Anaerolineae bacterium | reverse complement strand
ATCGTAGGAGATGCGCGGGAACGGCGCGACCACCTTTTCCAGCGCCGACGTGTCGCGCTCCAACAGCTTCAGCTCCGCCGCGCGCTCACGCAACGTCGTCTGCACGATGTAGCTGATGTACTGCTCCTCGACCTCCAGCAGGTCTTCCAGCGTGCAGAACGCGATCTCCGGCTCCACCATCCAGAACTCCTGCAGGTGGCGCCGCGTCTTGCTCTTTTCGGCGCGGAAGGTGGGACCGAAGCAGTAGGTCTTGCCCACCGCGAAGATGTTGGCTTCGTTGTAGAGCTGGCCGGTCTGCGCCAGGAACGCGTCCTCACCGTGGAAATCGGTCTTGAACAGCGTGGTGGTGCCCTCGGCCGCGGATGGGGTGAGGATGGGCGTGTCCACCAGGGTGAAGCCGTTGTCGTCCAGCCAGTCGCGCATGGCCTTGACGATGGTGGCGCGCACGCGCATGATGGCCCATTGTCGGTTGGAGCGCAGCCACAGATGCCGGTTGTCCATCAGGAACTCGACGCCGTGCTCCTTGGGCGCGATGGGATACTCGGCCGACTCCTGGACGGCTTGCAGGCCGGTCACGTCCAGCTCGAAGCCGCCGGGGATGCCGGGCGCGCGCGGATCGGCCTTCACCGTGCCGGTGGTCACCAGCGACGACTCCAGCGGCATGCGCTTGGCAGCCTCGAAGTCCTCTTCCGAGACGTTGCCCCGGAAGACCACAGCCTGGATCACGCCCGTGCCATCACGGACGCGCAGGAATTGCAGCCTGCCCTTGCCGGTCTTAAGCTGAAGCCAGCCCTGCAAGGTGACGGTTTGCCCGACATGGCGGGCGATGTGTTCGATGCGGGTAATGTTGGACATGCATACTCCGTATTTCGTACTGCGTATTTCGTATTGCGTACAAATGGCGACTTCTCCGCCAGGCTCACGCGGTACGCAATACGTAGTACGGCGCTTCTTACGCTACATGAATAAGTATATCACACCCTCTCGTTGCCTGTCACACCCGTTCCACCCGCACGCGCACGATCTTCGGGCCGGCCATTTGGGCGATGGTGATGCGCAGGTTTTCGTGCGTGATCGCTTCGCCGGGCTTGGGGATGCGGCGGATCTGAAACAGGATGAAGCCGGCCAGGGTCTCGTAGTCGGGTGAGGTGGGCAGGTCCAGGCCGAGGGCCTCGTTCACCTCGTTCACCTGGGTCTGCGCGTCGATCTCGTAGGCGCCGCTGGCCAGAGGCGCGACCACTGGCTCCTCGGTCACCCACTCATCCGTGAGGCGGCCTACCACCTCTTCGGCCAGCTCCTCAGTGGTCACCAGCCCCGCAGTGCCGCCAAACTCATCAATGACGATCGCCATGTGCTGCCGGCTGCGGCGCATCTGATTGAACAGATCGCCGATGCGCCGGCTCTCGGGAACCACCAGCGCGGGCCGGATCATGCCTAACTCGGCCAGCGAGCGTTGGGCGACTGTGGGATCGTCCACCAGCCGCGCGAGTACTTCCTTCATTGCCACAGTGCCGACAATGTTGTCCAGGTAGTCGTCGTAGACGGGGAAACGGGAATGCCGCGAAGTCTTGAAGATGTGCAATAGCTCGGAGAGGGGCGCATCTTTTTCCAGCGCGACAATATCGGGCCGCGGGATCATGGCCTCGCGCACAAAGCGGCTGCTGAAACCCATGGCTCGCAGCACCATCTTCTCATCGCTGTCCGGGAGCACCCCTTCGGCCTGGCTTTCGCGCACGACATCCTTGAGCTCCTCAACTGTGTACACACTGTGGCCTCCGGTCTGACCACCGACGCCCAACAGCCTCAACACCAGCGCCGTCGAATGATCCACCAACCAGACCAAGGGCGCAGCCAGGCGGGCGAAGATCAACATGGGCCGCGCGATGAGCAGGGCGGCCCGCGCGGGATAACGCAGTGCGATAGTTTTCGGCGCTTGCTCACCCAGCACCATGTGAAAGAACGACAACAGCAGGAGCACCAGCACGGTCGCCAGCCCGGCCGCCAGGCCGCTGAGCCACGGCACGCGCGCAAAAGCCAGCGTCATGCCGGGTTCCAGCAACTGTTTCAACGGCTCTTCGGCCACGATGCCCAGCAGGATCGAGGCCACGGTGATGCCGAGCTGTGAGCCAGCGATCGCCCAGTCAGGATCGCGCAGCAGCCGCGTGACGCGGCGCGCGTTCGCATCGCCATCATCCGCCAGGCGCTCCATCTGCCCGCGGCGCACAGTGACGATGGCGAACTCCACGGTGACGAAGAACGCGTTGGTCAGAATGATCAGCAGGCCGGCCAGAATGGGCCACAAAATGCTTGATGATGAGGTTTCCATGTACTTTACTCCTGCTGCATTATACCAGAGATGGGTGTGGCACGTGCTACGTGATGCGTGGATGCGTGAATACAGGATGCGTGATGTGTGAAGGTGTGCTATACTGCCACTCGTGAGCGAAATCCCGATTTTGGGCCGCGGCCGTGCGCCCGGCAAAGTGATCCTGTTTGGCGAGCACGCCGTGGTCTACGGCCGGCCCGCGCTGGCTGTGCCGATGACGCAAGTGGTCGCGGAGGCGGTCGTCGAGTCAGGTGCGCCGCGGGGCGGCATCGTGATTGCAGCAGCCGACTTGGGCGAAACCATCGTGCTGCAGGATGCGCCGGCTGACCATCCCTTGGCCGCAGCCGTGCGCTTGGCGCTGGGAGTAACCAGAGATCAGGAGTCAGGGGGCAGGAGTCAGCTTCCAGCTTCCAGCTTCCAGTTTCCAGCTTCTAATCTCCAACCTCCAACCTCCGAACCGGACTGGCGCATCACCGTGCGCTCCACCATCCCGGTCGCCAGCGGCCTCGGCAGCGGCGCGGCGGTGACGGCGGCCATCGTGCGCGCGGTGGCGGAAGCCACCAAGAACGCTTCGCGAACTGGAATCGAGGCTTTAGCCGGTTACACCCATGGCCCGGAAAGACCGGCTGAAGCCTCGATTCCGCAGGGTCAGCACGCGCTCAATCCTGGCGACCTGTCCGCACTGATCTATGAAGTAGAAAAGCTCCACCACGGCACCCCCAGCGGCATTGACAACACCGTGATCGCCTACGGCCAGCCGGTCTATTTCGTGCGCGGGCGGCCGCCGCAGCCGTTCGCCATCGGCCGGCCGTTCACGCTGGTGATCGGCGACACCGGCATCCGCAGCCCCACGCGGATCGCAGTGGGGGATGTGCGCGCGAGCTGGCAGCGGGAGCCAGGGCGTTTCGAGGCGCTGTTCGACCGGATCGCGGCGATCGTGGAGGCCGCGCGGACGGCCATCGCCGCGGGGGAGCCGGAGGCGCTGGGCCCGCTGATGGACGCCAACCACGCGCTGCTCCAAGAGATCGGCGTCTCGTGCCCGGAGTTGGATGCGCTGGTGGTGGCCGCCCGGAGCGCGGGCGCGCTGGGCGCCAAGCTCTCCGGCGCGGGGCGGGGGGGCAACATGATCGCGCTGGTGACGGAAGCGACCGCCGCACGCGTAACGCAGGCTTTGCTCGCCGCGGGTGCGGCAGGGGTCATCGTAACACAGGTAGGCTTGACGGCAGGCCGGTGACAGACGACCAACGGCCGGGTGATTTCGCGTTGTCTTTTCGTTCGAGTGTGTTATACTCGCTAATACGATGAACCTGCATGAATTTCTTTCAGCCGCGGCGTCGGCCGACTATTTGGTCACGATTGACCGCGAAGTGGATCCTTACCTCGAGATCGCGCGCCTGGCTGCAGAGGTGGATGGCCGGCCCGTGCTGTTCCCGCGCGTCAAAGGCAGCGCGTTCCCGGTGGTGGCCGGCGTCTGCTCCGACCGGCGCTACTTCGGCCTGGCGCTGGGCGTGCCGCCGGAGCAGGTGATCTTCCGGTTGGCGGAGGTGTTGACGGTCCCCACCCCCCAACCCACTCCCCCACTCCCGGCAGGGGAGGGGGAGGCAGTACTCCCTCCA